>JAGKWZ010000215.1 GCA_021151605.1 Verrucomicrobiaceae bacterium | reverse complement strand
CTTTCGGGATTGTTTGAGCCAGATAGGCTACGCGGAAAAGCTGCGCGAACTGACGTTGGCGGAAATGCACTTGCATTGCGACGCCACGCAGATCCGGCGCATCGAATCAGAGGGGTTTGAAAAGGTGCATGAAATACTCAGCGCCCAGCAGATCTTCGATGTCAATGTCGGCCTGACAGAACGCATTAAGCCTGAACTCGCCCGGCTCATCGGCCTGTTTGCCAGCCAGATGCTGGAGCATGATAAGCGGGTTTACATCTACGGGTTGCCCGTGGTGCGATTCTTTGTGCCGCATGATGTTTTCTCCGCCGCTCGCGACCTCTTCAGCAAGCGGCAGGGTTTTTTGCAAATCCAAGGGCCGCATCATGACACGTGGTTTGATCATGCAACCGAGAGCTTGAATGTGTGGATCGCAATCGGCCGTGTACGCCGTGGCAACGGCCTGATCGTTTATCCTGACCACGGGCAGGAGTATTTGGCACATGATGGGAAGCGGAGCATGCCAAAGTCCCGGTGTCTGGGCCGGAGCATCAGTTTTGATCTGGAGTCTGGCGACATCATTTTTTTCCATGGGGAGACGCTGCATTCTTCGGAGTTGAACGTGACCAGCGAGACCCGGTATGTGGTGACCAACCGATTCACGCTCAACCAGCCGCGATTTAAGGAACACGAGCAGTGGCAGACTTGGTATGACTCCGCACTGCTTGGTACCGCGTTGCGGCGTCTCGCCGTCTGGCCAACCTATGCGTCAAAAGACTACCTGCTCTACAAGCTCAAAAACAATCGCCTGCTGCGCAGGCTGCTGAAGCCGAAGGTTGTGCCTAGCGCGGAGCCCGTCACCCTTCCGACCGTGGATGCTGCTGGTGCCGGGGATGTATTGCGCTTGGACGACATGCCTGTTGGCGAGATACGGGCACTCACAAAAGACCGGTGCATCCTCAAATCTGAGCATGGGTTTGTGGCCTTTTCACGCTTTTGCCCTCATGAGGGTGCGGACCTGGCGCATGCGGTTTATGTGGACGGCCACATTCAGTGCCCCTGGCATCATCTGTCATTTGATGCAATAACCGGCCAGCAGCCCTGCCAAAGCCTCAGGCACTTGAAAATGTTTCCGGTCAACGCCGCAGACCT
This sequence comes from Verrucomicrobiaceae bacterium, assembly GCA_021151605.1. Lineage (GTDB taxonomy): Bacteria > Verrucomicrobiota > Verrucomicrobiia > Verrucomicrobiales > Verrucomicrobiaceae > Prosthecobacter. The sequence goes on along the minus strand of JAGKWZ010000215.1, from coordinate 13,665 downwards.
TTCTGTGCCGGAGGCAGAATCAACGACAGGCGGCCAAAACGCGCCGCTTCAACAAGCCTAGTCGATAGCGCAGCGACGCTAGCCGGGTGCGAGGCAGTCCCACGATCTTTTCCAGGTAGAGCCGGTCTGCCTCTTGCCATGGCGTGATTGCCTCAGGCAGACGTGGTGGCAGCAGCGCCTCGCTTGTCGGCACGCTCAGGCGCGCGGCATCTGCCGCAGTGGTGTGCGTGGCCCCTGGACCGAAGCCTATATTTTGAATGAGATTGACCGTCGGGAAAATGCTCACCATCTCATGGACCATACGAGCAAAGGCCCACTGATAGTCCCACGTGTCCAGCCCCCCTGAATGTACAGAGTCGAAGACCTCCCGCCGCCACTCGGCTTCAAACGGCTCGGGACAGAGCCGCTTAAGTTCGCTGCTCTGGCGCAGTTTCGGCCAGCCTTGGATGTCCACGTCATAAAGCCGCCACACGCGCCGCCATGTGGCCCAGCCCCAGATGGGACCAAAGCGGGAAAAATAGCCGCTGGCACCATCGGGTGGCATGCATCCGGTCAGATTGCTGCCGCAAATCTGCATGACCCTGGAGTCATTTTCATATCGGTCCAGCAAGGTCTCGCACCACGGAAAAAATGAAGTATCAGGCAGACAGTCATCTTCAAGGATGATCAGCTTTTCATGCAACGAAAAAGCCCACTCCAAGGCACCTGCCACGGCGCGGCGGCAGCCGAGGTGCTGCTCACTGAAATGGGTTTGGACATCGCATGGCCAGTCGATGCCCCGGAGGGTGGCTTTGCGCACCTCCTGGCAGAGGCGCACTTCTTCCGTCCGTTCGGGATGAGGGGCATCTGCAGCCACCAGAAGTACAGGTGGCCTTGCTGCACGGATGGCGGACAAAACCTGGGCCGTCTGTTCGGGGCGGCGGTAGATCAAGAAGAGGACAGGAGTGATCACTTTAGTTCTGGGCTCTTTTCAGCGCACATGACTGGCGCGGCAAGGTGCACTTCAATAATTGACGCTAGAAGAGATGATTCCACCAGCGGCTTCCGTCCTTTCCCATATTCGGCTTGTCTGGGCGTGGCGAGCTGTGCTAATTGGGCGACGTGCCTGCCGTCAACCTCGTTTCCTTTATCGGCTTCGGCCAGGATGTCACTCATGCCCTGAACGCCGCTGACCCACGGCTCATGCGATGAAGAAGGTCTGTGTCATTTCGACGGTGAATCACAATGTTGGCGACGACTTTGTGCGGACGGGCATCCTCAGCCTGCTACGCGAGGTGCTGGGGGAGATCGAGGTCAGGACTCTGCACAAGCATTTTCCACTGACGGTACGCGGAGATTTCTGGAGCCGGTTTGACTCCTGGACTCGTGGACTGCCAGACCGTCTTTCATGGCGCACACGACTGGCCCGACTGGTGGATCTAATGCCGATGAATCCAGAGGCGGACCTGGCCCTGGGCAGCGATTTGATCGTGCAGTCTGGCGCTCCTGTTTACTGGAAAAATGAATACTCGAAATGTGCCCATAACGAGTGGTTTCGACCGATCGTGGAGAAGCGCTGGAGGACACTGCAAGGCCGCGTGCCCTTGCTGAATCTGGGAGCTGGCTCCTGCCAAGCCTGGGGCAGTGATGGAGCGGAAGTCGTGGAGGACGAGGAATGCAGGGCCTTCATCGCTCAATTCACGCAATGGTGCGGAGTCACTACGGTGCGTGATTCGCTTGCCCAAAAGATGGTCAGACAAAGCGGACATGAAGTGCCGCTGCTGCCCTGCCCGTCGGTCTTTGCGCCTGGGGCGATGAACGTGCAGCCTCGGGATGACGGCTTTGTAGCGCTGAACTACATGCCGAATGGCGGTCACTATGATCTGGCCGGGCACGGGCCCGGACTACGCCAGCGCTGGGAGGACGTGTTCTGCGCAGAAGCACGCCGACTGGCGCGGCGTCATCCATGCCATCTCATCTGCCATGATCGCAAGGAGGAAGAGCTGGCTGCACGTCTGCTGCCGGAGATGCCACGCTTTTTTAGCCAGGACTGGCAGGATTATCTGGCGGTGTATTCGCGTTGCCGTTTTGCGGTGGTGAACCGTGTGCATGGTGCGGTCGTAGCCGCAGCCATGGGCAAGCGCGTGCTGCTGACCGGCAATGACACGCGGCTGCTCACCGCCGCCGAAGTGCCCGGCATCAAGATCCTGCCGGTGCCAGAGGCAGTGCTCACTTTAAAAGAAGACCTAGAGGAGATAGAGGCCTGTGAGTCCGGCCCTGTCCCAGCCGCCTTTCTTGAAACAACGAGGGCCAGCTATCTGCGCCTCCTGAGAGCCGCATTGAAGCCATGATCCGCAGGTTACGGCACTTGATCTATTCGCTGACTCTCGTGGCGGCCTGTGTTTGGCCGAGGCGGAGGACGCGCCGGTTTCGTCTGACGATCTTGAAGCTCGATAGGCTGGGGGACGCGGTTCTTTCTCTCGGTGCCGTTCGTGTCCTGGTGCGTGAATTTGGTGAGAAAGAAACGCTGCTGGTCGTCTCCACCGTCGCGGAACCGCTTTTCCGGGCGGAGTTTCCTGGGGTGGAGCTGCTGGTGCTGCCGCCTTTTTGTGAGCGCTACTTTCCTGATCTGCTCGCCTTTTTATGGCGTCATGCTGGCAGTCTGCGTTCCATCTCGACCGAGACACTGGTCTGCCTGCGCCACCAACCATCGGACTACCTGCACGGGATCGCTCGCCTGATCTCGCCTAAAAAGTGCCATGTTTCACGATGGGACAGGGCAGGGGAGAACGTGAGTCTGACATTCCCCCGGGCTAGCTGGGTGTCTTATCCGCAGGCATCAGAAAGCTCCTGTCTGGAGTTGGAGGCTCATCGTCGCCTCGTCGAGGCGGCTATTGGAAAAAGGATGGATGCAGAGGCTCTGGCACCGGCGGTTTTGTCTGTGCAACCGGTGGCAGGAAGGGCCTTGCTGGTATGCCCGCTGGCCGGCTCGGCGATTCGGCATTACCCGCCTCATTTGCTGGCATCAGCGATCCATGAATTCCTGAAACGAGTGTCTCTGCCTGTCGAGTTTTGTCTGCCGCCTGAAGCGGACATGGAGCCGTGGCGGAGCGCGATGTCTGCCGTCGGTATTCAAGAGGTGAAATGGCATCGGCCTGCCACGCTAGTGGAGCTGCTGAAGCACATCGCCGAGGCGCATGTGGTGCTCGGTCTCGAATCGGCTCCGGCTCATTTGGCCACAGCTCTGGACAAGCCGGGGGTTTTCCTGCTGGGAGGGGGGCACTTTGGATGGTTGGCGCCGTGGAGCAAAAGCCACAAACAGGTCTGGCTGCATCATGGGATGGACTGTTACCAATGCTGCTGGCAATGCATTCATCCCGAACCGTACTGCATCACTCACATCAAGCCTGAAGCTATCGCCGAGGCACTGTTCAGGGTTTGCCAGCAGGCGCCAGCGGATGCCTGAAGTCGGGCTACCGCAGCCGGAAGAGGTAGTCTCCATGCTCGGCATTTTCATAGAGGGTTTCGATCATCTCATATCGGGAGGAGAGTCTCTGAATCACTTCATCCAGGTGGTTGCGGCGCACCTCCAGGCAGATGAACCGGGCCTGATGCCGCTCCAGGTCGAAGCCTTTGAGGACTTCCACTTCGAAGCCCTCTACATCGAGTGACAGCAGATCAAAGAAGGCGGGTGTTTGGCTTTCGATCAGGATTTCCGTCAAAGTGCGCACGGGAGCATCCAAGACGGTGCATTCCAAAGGCAAGCCCTGGATACGCAGACCATCTTCAGCGCGCTTCGTCTCAGTGGCTTCGTCACCCAGAGCACCGCAAACCCCGGTCATCAATCCAGCAAAGCGCAGAGATAAGCGGCTGCCCGACTGCTCTGGAGAACCCAGAGCCATTGGGAAGATCTGGGACTCGGGGCGATTCTTTCGGCAGGCGGAGGCGAGCTGCGGCACAGGCTCGATCAGCACGCCGCGCCAGCCTTTGAAGCGAGCCAGGTGGTAGGTGTTGCTCTGGAGGAAGCCGTCATTGGCACCAGCCTCGACAAACCAGCCTCCGCGCTGGGGAAGGTGCCGAGCTAATTTCCGGTCCAGTTCGTTCAGCCCAGGCCATGAAAGCAGATCAATGCCGAAGCGCTCCAGCCAAGGGCGGAGGAAGGAATAAAGTCGTTCGCGCCGAGTCATGGCAGATAAGGAATGGCTCCGATGTCTGCCCCACTCCATGGGCAAGGAAGGCGCTGAATGCGAAGGCTCGAGCCAAGGAACACCGAAGTGGTCCAGGTATAGGCGTTGCAGGGGCCAAAGCCCTGAAAATCCACCTGGATCAGGCCAGAGGCCCTGAGAAACTCGGCGGCGTCAGTGAACCAGTCGGCATTGTCCAGCACGATGAAGCCCCCCGGAGACAGCACCTCCACGGCGACCTTGGCGCATTCCAGACGCTGGCTGCCATCAATGATCACCACATCCCAAGGGCCACCACGCCGCGCACACTCGGTATAGTCGGTGCCATCCAGGGGGCCGTGCAAAGTGACATTGGACGGGAGCAGAGGACGAAGTTCCTGCACCCAGTCTTCGCGCAGTTCCACGGAGGCGATCTCACGCGCACGCTGTGCCCAGTAGAGGGTTCCCCAGCCGGCACCATATTCGAAGATCCGGCTGTCTTTGAGATCCAGATGATCCAGCCATGCTAGAGCGGGATAGGTCATCCAGGGCAGGGGCTTACCGTGGCGGTCCATGGGTCTGCTGTGCTTCGCGGACTGAAGCCAGCCGAGCTTTTGCCAGAGTATGTCAGCCACTGCGGCCGCAGATCCCCAGGCTGGAGAGAGCCGACGCAGCAGACGTGGTAGAAGAGGAGGCATGGGATGAGGAGAATGAGCGAACAGAGGCTGGCCCGACGATCAAGATTCTTCTTGCGATGCCCTGAAAACTGAAGGAACCGCAGGCCCTTTTCACCGGTCCCCCCGTGACAGATTCCACCAAGGTCCAGATTGTGATCCCGGTCCACAACCGCCGAGAAATCACGCGCGGCTGCCTCGACAGGCTAGTCGAAGTCGGCATCCCACGCTGGGCTGGGGTCATCGTCGTCGATGACGGCAGCACTGATGGGACGGGCGACATGATCCGCTGTCTGCACGCTTGGGCGCGCGTCGTCAAAGGTGACGGTTCGCTATGGTGGACAGGTGCCATCGAAGCAGGGATGCGAGCCGCGATTGAAGCCGGAGCTGACTGCATCGTGTGGCTGAATGACGACAGCCTGCCAGACCTGGGGGCGATTGAAACTGTGGTGGAGGGCGCACGATCCAGCCAGGGCATCTGCGGCGGGGTTTGCCGAGGCACAGATGGCAATCCAGTCGCCTATGCAGGTGGTTTGATGAAAGGAACCTGGCCGAAGGCTCTGCAAGTACAGGACTTGGAGGGAAAAAGGGAGATCGACGTGACCTGGCTGCATGGCAATTTGGTGGCCATTCCAGAAGCCGTCTGGCGGCGCTGCGGACTGCCTGATGCCAGGCACATGCCGCACACGCTGGCAGACATTTCCTACACCCATGGCGCCCATCAGATCGGCATTCCGGTTCAGATCCTGACACAGGCAAAGGCGCTGGCCGCCGCCAATGATTCTGCCTCATACTGGTCCTGGCTGGACCCGCGCCTGAGCGGGGGCGACCTGTTGCGCGGGCTCTGGCAGTTAAAAGTGTGGTGGTATGCGCCAGGCATCATTTGGTTTCAACTTCACCATTTCGGCGCACGCGGCGCGGTCTCCTTGGGGATCTTGCTGGCCAAGCTGCTGCTACTGGCTGCGGCGAAGGCAGTCACCCCGGCTCGATGGCTGCAAGGGTTGAAAAAATAATTTCTCCTTGGCAGTCTGGTAATCTATAAGCAGAACGATTAATGCCCCCCAAAATCGTTAGCTCCCCCCCCATCGGCCTGGCTGGCAAATCCAAGCGGATTCTTTGGGTGCGCGTAGGTGGCTGCTTCCCACTGAATAGCGGCGGCAGGATACGATCCTATTTCACACTCACCCACTTGCTGCCTTCGAGCCATCTGCATGTGGTAGAGCTGCATCGCGAAGGAGAACCTCCCCAGCCCGAAAGCGCCACCTATGCGCATGACCTGGAGAGGGTTTTCTTCAAAGGTCTGCCGGCTTGGTCGCTGCGGCGACTGCCCGTTTTTATCTGGCCGCTTTTGCGAAATCTTTTTTTCAGCCGTGAGCCCTTCGCCCTGGAGCGCTATCACTGCGAGGAATTTTCCCTCCGCGTCCAATCACTCGCCCAGAGCGGCAGCTACGACCTTGTCGTCTGTGATGGTCTGGCTGCGGCCAGTGCCTTCGAAGGTTGGAGCCGGAAGAGCCCAGTCCCGACACTCATGTTTCAGCATAACGTCGAGGCGCTGATCTGGGAAAGGTTGGCCTCGGTGCAGAATTATGCGTGGAAGCGTTTCTTCTTCCACGTGCTCGCAAGCCGGATGCACCGGCGCGAGGCGGAACTGTGCCGTCTTTTTGACGGAGTCATCACCATCTCAGAGGAAGATGCCTGCTATCATCGGGAAACCTATAATCTAGCCAATGTGCTCGGCTGTGTGCCCGCAGGTGCCACCACTGACGCACGTGGCGTCCCCGAGCCGGTGCTTCACTGCACAGAGACACCCACGATCGCTTTCCTGGGGTCGATGGACTGGCTGCCGAACCAGGACGCCGTGGTCTGGTTCATCAAGGATATCTTCCCGAGGCTGCGGCAAATCCTGCCAGGTGTCCGTCTTCTGGTGATCGGCCGCAGTCCGCCCCCCTACTTGCTCACGCTCGCTGGCGAAAACTCAGGCGTCCAGTTTACCGGCACTGTCGAGGATGTGTCCGGGCCATTACGCCAATGCGCTCTGATGGTCGTCCCGCTCAGAGCTGGCAGCGGCACACGCATCAAGATCTTGGAGGCGATGGCCATGGGGGTGCCTGTGGTAAGCACCACGGTGGGTGCGGAGGGACTGCCCCTGTATTCGAACCATGATCTACTGATCGCCGATGATGTGCCCGGAATCACCAATTCGATCCTGCGACTGCTCGGTGATGATGACTTGCGGAAGGCCATGGCTGAGAATGGATTGCGCAGGGTGACCCATGACTTTTCCTGGGCGCAATCTGCCCAGCGATTTCTCGATCTGACTTCCTCTTTGCAGCCTTCCCAGGCATAGATCCTGCCATAGCACCCCACGATGAAAGCCTCTGAAATCTTCTCACTAGCCATCCGCCTTGCTGGTTTGTGGCTCCTCCTCAATGCTCTGCCCAGCCTTCCTTCCACACTCTTCAAGCTCTGGGCCTCCTTGGTTGACTTCAAAGTAGCCGCCATCCTTCAGACCTTGCTCAGCCTGGTCTGGACTTATGTGATCGCTTTCTGGTTTCTCGGGGGCGCACCTTGGATTCAGCGCAAAGCTTACCCATAGGGTTCCGCACGAGATTGACCGGCCATAAGAAACCAGTTCGGCCTCAATCCCCCGGTTGCAGGCGGCGATCTTCTCGCTAGGCAGATTCCCATGACCCAAGCCTTCGAAATCCTCGGCAAATTTGACCACGAAAGTGACTGCCAAAAGCTCCTCTATGCTCCGCTCACGCAGAAGCTGACCTTCCGCGAGTCGAACGTGTATCGCGTGGATTATGAGGGCGATTCCGCAGCGCTGGCGAGCTTCGTCGGCCAGGTTCTACTTGATCCGATCAGCCAGGAGATGCGGGATGCCGCTACGCCAGCTTTTGAAAAAGCGGCCTTCGTGCTCGACTACGGCATGAAGGGCGGAGCGCTGGATCTGGAAAAGGAGACGATCCTCGGCTACTTCCGCTCCCTCTCGAATCCCGGCTTCACCCTCACGAAGCTCACTCTACGGAAGCGAATCTACGTCTTCGGTGACAACGCCCCTGATGCTCCCTTCGTCCGCGATATCTGCAATGCGGCGATCCACACCTGGGAAGTGAAGCGCGCGGCCTGACATCCCTGCCTGCTAGGCTAGCTTCAAACGACGATTCGCGCCTTCTCCACCCGCTGCACCTCCAGCGTGTAGCCCTGGCGATTGTCGAAGGGTTTAACCTCCGCAGTTATTTGCACCACGGGGTAACGGACGGTGTTCAGCCCGTAGAGGCGGTAGGCGGAGGCGAAGATCTCGCATTCGACGATGCCGCTGTAGTCGCAGATGGAGATGAACTTCATGGGCTGTCCGTTTTGCTGCATGTGATGCCGACTAACAATGATGAGGCCGGCAGGTGCGTCGGTTCTTCTCGGAACGCGGCTCGGAGGTCGGTCTCGGCGGCGTCTTGGAAGAGCCAGTCATCGCCATACCCGACATCGCGGGCGCTGTGCAGGCACTGCCAGAATTGCTCGGTGCGGGCGCCGCCGAGCCGGTCGAAGGCTCCGGCGCGGATGAGGTTCAGGGCCTCGTGCGCTTCGGGTCTCACCCGACTGATGAAGTCGCGGATGCTGGCGAAGGGCGTGGGCGCTTTTCGCCAGCGGGAAAGAGTGGCTTCACTGAGGTCTTTGATGCAACGCAGCGGCACGCGGATGGAGCCGTTTTCGACGCGGAAGGCATCGGTCAAAGCATTCACGCAGGGCGAAAGGAAGCCGATGCCGAGGCGGCGGCACTCCAGCGTATAGACCAGCGGGGAATAGAAACCTTTGCCATTGCTAAGCACGGCCGCCATGAACTCAGCGGGATGGTAGTGCTTGGCATACGCTCCTTGATAAGCCTCGACGGCGTAGGCGGTGCTGTGGGCGCGACAAAAGGCGTAGCCCTGGAATCCGGCGACGAGGTCCCAGACCTTGGCGATGGTCGTTTCGTCATGAAAGCGAGCGCGTGCAGCGGCGATGAACTCGACGTGGACTTCCTCGACCTTTTTCATGTCCTGCTTCACAAGAGCGCGGCGGAGCACGTCGGCACGACCTGGAGCCAGCCCGGCGAAGGCCTCACAAATCTGCAAAATATGCTCTTCATAGGCCACGACGCCGAAAGTGCTGCGCAGCACGCCAGCGAGGCTCTCGTGGGTGTAATCGACTGGTTCGAGGCCCTGGGCTCGGCGGGCAAACTGGGCCTTTTTGAGGCCGTTGGCAGCACCGGGGCGGATGACGGAGACGATGGCCACGAGGCGGTCGATGTCTCGCACATCGGCCATGCAGGCTAGGCTGGTCATGGCGGGGCTTTCGATGTGGTGAACGCCGCGTCCATTCCCTGTGGCGATCATGTTCCACACGCCGGGATCGCTCCAGGGCTCGATTTCTCCTTCGCGCGGCGGGTTTTCAGTTTTGCCTGCGAGGCCGACTTCGAGTGAACGCAGGTTCAGAGAGTGAATGACGTTCTGCGTGTCTCGCAGCACGGCGAGGCCGCCTTGGGCGAGGATGTCGAGCTTGATGAGGCCGACGGCTTCGACGGCATCCATGTTGAAGTGGGTGGTGGGCCAGCCTTTGCCGCTGATGAAGGTGGGCGTGAGGCTGCGGATGGGATCGCGGGAAAGCACGACACCGCAGGGGTGCATCTTGGCGTAGCGCGGGAAGCCGTCCAACATGCCTGCCATGAGCAAGGCGGTGCGCAGCGGCTCCTCCTGCCAGGCGCTGTGGTCGCACTCGCGTGACATGGCGACGGCGTCGGCTGCGTGGCGGGCATCTGTCCATGGCATGTGCTCGGTGAGGCGGCGGATCTCGTTTTCGGCCACGCCGAGGACCTTCGCCACATCGCCAAAGGCGCTGCGTGCCTGGAAGGTATTGAATCCGCCGACGATGGCGGCGTGCTCGGGTCCGTAACGGTTAAGTAACAGGCGGACCACGTCATCTTTACGGTCGTGGGCGAAGTCGATGTCGATGTCAGGCAGCTTTTGCAGCGCCATGCGGTCACGATTGAGGAAGCGCTTGAAATACAGCTCAAAACGAACGGGACAAACGTTACTAATACCGAGGGCGTAGCAGACGAGCGAGTCGGCGGCACTGCCACGCGTGATCCAGCCGATACCGAGTGCCGCGCACTCCTGGAGAAGGTGCCAGACGGTGAGGAAATACTCCTCGTAACCGACCTCGGCAATGATGGTGAGTTCCTCGCGTAACTGAGCCTCATGCCTTCTTGCGCCACGACCATAACGCTGAAGTAACCCTTCATGGGCTAGGCGGTGAAGCATGGCGGCTGGTGCGCTTCCATCGTTTGGAATGTAACGCGGAAAGCGTAGCTTTTGGAAATCAAAAGTGAACTCGCACTGCTCGGCGATCCTTTGGGTGGCCTGGATGGCGGAGGGTCTGTAACGCTGGTGCCAATCCACTGGAGTGGGCATGCAAAAACAGCCAGTGCGCTTCATCTCGTGACGCTCTTGTAACAGCGTTAGCGTTTTCATGCTTTGCAGGATCTCGAAGAAGACCCTGTCCTTCGGGCGGTGGTAGCGGATCTCAGGCAGGGCATGGTCAGCGCTTCCCGCCGGGATGATGATCAAGCCTTCATCATGGTCGCGAATAAGCTTTTTTGTAACGCTATTGCCGTCACTCGAGAGTAGGTGGCAAAGGTTCGCATAGCCTGTTTGGTTCTTCACATAGGCGAGCAACGGCTTTTGGTCGCACAGCAGTTCCGCGCCAATGACTGGCTTGATTCCGGCACCAGTCGCGGCTTGAAAAAAGGGCACGGCAGCGTGCAGGTTTGGGTCCGTGATTGCTACGGCAGACATGCCTTGGGTGACGGCGGCTTCAATGATGGTGGGAATGGTGAGAGTTGAATCAAGGAAGCTGAAGCAGCTCTTCACATTCAGCGCTGAAGTTACGAAATTAACGTTACTTTTGTGAGCAATGATTTGTGGGCCTTCGTTAGTTGGGCGCTCTCGCAGGACACGATTTGTAACGGTAGCACTGGGGTCGGTGGCGAGATTTGGCGTGGGCAAAGTCTGGCGTGGGGAGTTGTTTTGCTGGGCGAGCCAGAGGTCATGTCCACGCATGATGCTGCGCTGCGAACCGCGTAAATCGTCGATGACGAGGGCAAGTGTGTGCAGGCGCTCACGCTTCATGTCCGCCACCTCCAGCGGCAAGACGGAGCTGAAGCCGGTCTCGTAGATTTTGGTCAAACGCAGGCCGATGAGGCGAATGCTCACGCGGCGCTCCCAGGCGCGTTTCAGCAGGGCGGAGAGCAGCGGGTAGATGTCGTGCTCCAGGTCAGTCGGCTCATCGAGGCTGGTGGAGCGGGTGACCTCGTCCATATCATTGTAACGCAGACGCAGAGTGACGGTGCGGATGCTTTTCCCGTCCTCGCGCACGCGCCGCACAAGCGTGTCCGCCATGGCCCGGAGGCGAGCGGTGATGAAAACGGTGTCCGTGGTGTCCTGGGCGAAGGTTTCCTGCTCGCCGTAGCTTTTCGCCGCAGGTGCATCGCAGACGACCGGTCGTAAATCGTTGCCGAGGGCGTATTCCCGCAGTGCTGGTGCCCCAGTGCCGACCAGTAGCGAAAGCTCATCCACCGGCGTCTGCGCGATGTGCTCCACGCGGCGAAGGCCGGCGGTGTTCAGCTTAGCGGCGAGTTGCGGGCCGACCTGGGGTAGCCATTTGTTTTCCAGCGGCCAAAGGAAACCCTGCTCACAGCCTGGAGCCACTTCGATGAAGCAGTGCGGCTTGCGCAGTTTGCTGGCGATCTGCGAAACGAGCTTGTTCGCACCGACTCCGACGGAAACGGAGAGCTTCAGGCTTTGTGCGATGGCTTTTTGCATCTTCGCGGCGGCATCGCAGGCCTTGGTTTGCCGTGCGCCGTGGAGATCGAGGTAGCATTCGTCGATGGAGGCCAGCTCCACGATGGGTGTGAAGTCGTAGGCATACGAGAACATGAGGTGGGAGAAGCGCTCGTATTTGTCGAAGTCGCACGGCAGCACAATCAGGCCGGGACAGAGCTTTTTGGCCCGCGCCGTAGGCATCGGCGTGTAGATGCCCATCCGCCGCGCCTCGTAGCTGGCAGAGGCGATGATACCGCGCCGCTCACCGCCGACGGCGATGGGCCGCCCGCGCAGCTTCGGGTCCGCCGCCTGCTCGACGGAGGCGAAGAACGCGTCCGCATCGAAGTGCAGAATCATGGCGCATCACCTCGCTGAAAGTCGCAGCAGCGCGATGAGTACTCCTTGGATGACCAGTTCGCGCGCTGGGATGAGGTCTGGATACTTCGGGTTCGATGCGCGGAGGTAAGGCACGCCGTTTTGCACCACGAAGCGCTTCAGCGTGGTTTCTCCGTCGATCAGCGCCGCGACGATGTCGCCGTGCTTCGCTTCGCGGAACTCCATGATGACAATGTCGCCCTCCAGGATGGCCGCATTCCGCATGGAGTCGCCTCGAACTTTCAGCGCAAAGGTGCGGGCGTTTTTCGGCAGGCGCAGCGTCGTGGGGTCGATGTCGATGCAGCCATCCATGCGTCCTTCCTGAAGCTCTGGCTTGCCTGCAATGATGCTGCCGAGCATGGGAACCTGATGCCGAATCCAGGAACGAGCTTGCGAAAGCCAGAGGAGATTCAGGACTTGGTTTTGATGTGGAGTGAGCATGGGACTCATTAACTGTTCTTTAGAACAGTTTCAAGGGGGTTTATGCCAATCTCAACAGCTAAACCAAAGCTCCCAGACCTCCAAAGTGGCGATAACGCGTGACCAAGTCTAATGCCCCAGCAGCACGCGCACAAAGCAGCTACGCAGCATGTGCCTTATCGAAGCCTTTGAATCATCGACACTTCGGTTCGCTATCGCGCGCTTGCAGCGCTTCGAGCGCGGACTTCTGTGTTGGGTCTTGCAGCCATGTCTACGAGCTTTCCGTGTTGAAAGTGGCGTTGAAGTAATTTCACCACCCACGGCTTAAATCGTTGAATTTCAACGCATTGGAGGCGAGGGCGGGAATTGAACCCGCGCATACCGGTTTTGCAGACCAGTGCATTACCACTTTGCTACCTCGCCATGCTCCTTGAGCGGCATGAGGCTAGCGCAGTGAGGTGAAGTGTCAACTGCTTGAGTCGAAAATGGTCAAAAATAGAGTTTTAGAACCAAGCCACCAACACGCTGGAACCCTTGCTTTTAAAGGGTTGTCACCTTTTTGACAGTTGTTTGACATTTTATCGACAAATTGACAATCTTTAGGACTGGGCTTAGTACCTGGAGCTGCATCCACTTCTGAAATGACATCGCGAGCGAAAGTCTATAAGCACCCTCGAAGCCCATTTTTCTCGGCGTGGTTCATGGTTTGGGACGCAAAGATCCAGGCATGGAAAGCCGTCTCGAAATCTACCCGCTGCCGAGATCAAGCAAAGGCCTTGGAGATCGCCCGTGAGTTCGAGCGCCTTGCCCTGGCGAGCGGAGGACCGGATGCTTCCACGAGTCTCTCACGCGACTACGTCGGGCGCATTCTCAATGACATCATGAGGATCTCCGGGCACCGAGACGTTGAAGACACGAAGCGCTGGCGGGACTATTCGGCGACGTGGCTCGCCAACGAGAAAAAGCGGGTGCCTAGCTCTCTGAGTTTACGCTCATGGATGGCTTACGAGGCGCGCGTGAAAAATTTCACCGATTGGCTGGGGCGGGACGCAAACATTCCCCTCGGAGCTATCGACGGCGACACCATTCAGCGCTGGTATGTCGCAGGAAGGGAAAGCGGCTTGTCGATCTCCTCCATGAATGGAGCGGCAGGAGCAGTTTCGGCCATCTTCGAGCGCGCACGCAACGAAGGGT
>JAGKWZ010000214.1 GCA_021151605.1 Verrucomicrobiaceae bacterium | reverse complement strand
ATTTATTACACCGGCATCCGCCTGCCGCTCATCCCCGGCTGGAACCGCCGCGAGGGGCCGCTCATTTTCACCATCGTCACGAAGGGCATCACCGGCGGCGGGCTTTTTTTTGATGTGAAACCCTGGCTGCTGGGCCTCTTCGGAGCCATGGCGGTCTCCGCTTTGCTCTGGTTGCCCTTTGTCAGCGGCATCACTCGCAGCGTCCGCGCTAACATGAATGCCACCGAGCAGATCGCCCGTGGCCGCTTCGATGTCCGAGTGCCAGAGACTCGTAGCGATGAACTCGGGCGACTCTCTCATGCCGTCAACCAAATGGCCGGCCAGCTCGACGGCATCGTCCGTGGGCAAAAAAGATTCCTCGGCGATATCGCCCACGAGCTGTGCAGCCCCATGGCCCGCATGGAAATGAGTCTCGGCATCCTGGAAGACCGCCTCATGGACGACGCCGCCCTCCGCCTCGCCGATGCACGGGAGGAGCTGCGGCAGATGTCAGCCCTCGTGCACGAGCTGCTCTCTTTTTCCAAAAGCACCCTCGCGTCCGCCGCCAAGCCTGCGGAAAACGTCCCCCTGCTCGCCCTCATCGACGAAATCGCCGGCATCGAGGCCATCCCACCGCAAAAACTCCGCGTCACCGTGCCCGCCGACCTTATCGTCCGCTGCATCCCAGATCTCCTCCGCCGGGCCATCGGCAACATCCTCCGAAACGCCCGCCTCCACGCCCCCGAGAGCGACATCGAAGTCACCGCCACGCGCAAAGGCGAGCACATCCTCCTCCGCCTCGCCGACAACGGCCCCGGCGTCCCCGCCGAGAGCCTCGCCCGGCTCTTCGAGCCCTTTTATCGAGTCGATACCAGCCGCGATCGTCAGACCGGCGGCAGCGGGCTCGGGCTCGCCATCGTGAAAACCTGCGTCGAGACCTGCGGCGGCACCATCAGTTTGCGCGAGAACGACCCGCACGGCCTCGTCTTCGAGATGGAGCTTCCTCGCGCTTGACCAATTCACGCGCAGAGAACACCATTTACCACCTACCCCCATTCAATGAAAACCAAACTCACCCTCGCCGCCATCGCCGCTGCCTTCAGCTTCGGCACCGCCTCCGCTCAGGACGCCATCGACTTCGAAAAGCAGATCCTCCCAGTGCTGAAAGAGAGCTGCTTCAAGTGCCATGAAAAAGAGCACGAAGACAACGGCAAGATCAAGAAGCCCAAAGGCGGCCTTCGTCTCGATGGCGCTGCCGTGATCATGAAAGGTGGCAAAGAATACCCGAACGAAAACGTCGTCGCCGGCAAGCCTGACGCCTCCTGGTTGCTCAAGACCATGTCCCTCCCCGAGTCCGACGAACTCGCCATGCCCCCTGAAGGCAAAGGTGACCGCGTCAGCGCCGCCAATCAGGCCCTGATCAAGAAATGGATCGAGTCCGGTGCCAGCTTCGGAGCCTGGAAAGGCGTGGAATAAGCTCCACCCAATCGATTCTCGAATCTCCCAACGGCGTGGTGCAAACCACGCCGTTTTTTGTGGGTGGTATTCTTGTCTTGTCCGCCTTGATGTTTTTCCTGTTGGCCTCGTTTTGCGTTGTGATAGCCTCTGAGCATGACTTTGACCCTGCCTGATGAGCCCGGCCTCGCCCTGTTCCCTGAGGATCAGTTGCGCTTGGAGCTTGCCTGCGCGCTGTATGCCTCACGTGGTATTTCGCGTGGGCTTGGTGCTCGGTTGGCTGGCATTGAGGTGGATGCTTTTGAGCACGAGCTTCACTCACGCAGCATCTCAAATGGCGTCGGTCCGGACGAACTGGATGCCGATCTCGCGGTGCTGGATCAACTCCTCAAGTCGTGATCGTCATCGCAGACACCTCTGTGCTGCTGAACTTCGTTTTTCTGGGGCTGGATCATCTCCTGGGATCATGGTTTGGAGAGGTTCGTATTCCTGAAGCCGTCGCCCGAGAGTTTTCTCGTCTTACGGCGAGCCCCGGCAGGTTTGGCGGTTTTGCTCTTCCTTCGTGCTGTTTGGTGATGTCGGCCCCCAGTATTCCCCGGCAGATCGCCTCTGCGCCCCGCCTTGATCCAGGTGAGGCTGAGGCGCTGGCCATCGCTCTCGAATTCCCTTCCAGTGTGCTTTTGTTGGATGAAGTCGCGGCGAGGGCGGTGACCGAATCGTTCGGAATTCGGGTGGTGGGAACGCTTGGCTTGCTCGTGAGGGCGAAGAAAGATGGCCTCATCCCTCTAGTCGCTCCTGTGCTGCGCCGACTGATGGTCGAAGGACGTTTCAGAGTATCTCCTGCCTTGGTTCATGCGACCCTGAAGCGCGCTGGCGAATTGCCCTGAGTGCGCTTGGTGGTCTAAGTATAGAGTCCACCGGCCATCTCTGAACCAAAGTCTTGCACCCGGCCCCTTTCTTGCTCCCCTCACTCACCCGAACCCCTAACACCTAGACCCAAAAATGCCCGTCGCCACACCCGCCCAGTATCGTGCCATGCTTGATGCCGCCCAGAAAGGCGGATACGCCTACCCTGCCATCAACGTCACCTCCCTGCCCACGATCAACGGCGCACTGAAGGCCTTCGCCGAGAGCAAGTCCGACGGCATCATCCAGATCTCCACCGGCGGCGGAGAGTTCGCCTCCGGCACCGCGGTGAAAGACATGGCCCTCGGAGCCATCGTGCTCGCTGAAGCCGTCCACATCCTGGCGGCCAAATACGATGTCCTCATCGCCCTCCACACCGACCACTGCCATCCGAAGAACGTCGAGAAGTTCCTGAAGCCCCTGCTCGCCGCCACCAAGGCCCGCCGCGACGCCGGCAAAGGCAATCTTTTCAACTCCCACATGTTCGACGGCTCCGAGCTCAGCCTCGAAGAAAACATCAAGGTCTCCACGGAACTCCTCAAAGAGTGCGCCGCGCTGGACATCATCCTCGAAGTCGAAGCCGGCGTCGTCGGCGGTGAAGAAGACGGTCACGACACCTCCGGCGTCGCCAATGAAAAGCTCTACACCACCCCTGAGGACATGCTCGCTGTCTACGAGGCCCTCAACGGCATCGGTCGCTTCATGTTCGCCGCCACCTTTGGCAACGTCCACGGTGCCTACAAGCCTGGCGCTGTGAAGCTGAAGCCCACCATCCTCAAAGATGGCCAGGCCGCTGTCACCGCCAAATACGGTGCCGCTGCTGAGATGGACCTCGTCTTCCACGGCGGCTCCGGCACGCCTCTGGAGGAGATCCGCGAGACCCTGGACTACGGCGTCATCAAGATGAACATCGACACCGACACCCAGTATGCCTTCACCCGCCCCATCGTCGGTCACATCATGAAAAACTACGACGGCGTGCTGAAGATCGACGGCGAAGTCGGCGACAAGAAAGCCTACGACCCACGCGGCTACCTCAAGAAGGGCGAGCAAGGCCTCTGCGACCGCATGAAGACCGCCTGCGACGACCTCCGCAGCACCGGCCAGACCATCTTCGGCAAGGTCTGAGCCTCTGACCCCCTCTCCTCCGAGAGGAGAGGGTTGGGGTGAGGAGTGGGAACATGGCAGGCCAAAACGCAGCCTGCCGTGTGAAACACCCTCGAAGATCCCTCACCTAGCCTCTCCCCCAGGGGGAGAGGAATCCGAAACGGGCTCTGTCAGTCCGACAAGGCGCTTTTTGGGCCACGAAAACGGCCTTGTCGTCGTGACAGGGCCTATTTTGGTCGCCAGGAAACGGCCTTGTCGTCGTGACAAGGCCCATTTCCGTCCACGGAAAGGCGTCTTGTCGTGGCGACAGGGCCGATTGTGGCGGAGCCCAAGGTGCCTCGTCGGGATGACGTGGCCGATTTGGGAGTCGGCAAAGGGGCGTGGCCAGGGTGACGAGGCGGATTGGCCCACGCCCAATCCTGGCCGGAAAGAACAGAGGAAAGCGAAAGAGAGGTTCAGAAGCAGCCTCGTCGTCACCCGCCACTCCGACTCATCCGGCCAGCCAACCTGCTGCGGAATAAATTCCGCGCTCCGTTACGAGCGCAGCATCGCCCGCGCTTCGTCATACGCGGCCTTGTAGGTGTAGTCCGGCGGCCCATCACAATAGGCCAGCTTCTCTGCCTGCTGCGCATGGTCCTTCGCCGCGACCTTGTCCCCGCGTGCCAGCGCCAGCTTCGCCAGCTCCAGATGCGCATCCGCGCCTTGCAGCACATACCCGCTGCGCTCGGTGATGAGCAGCGCCTCCTCAGCGCATCGCTCGGCTTCCTCCGTCTTCCCCGTGGCCAGATGCAGCCGGGCGAGGTCGATGAGGATGCCGGCTTCGTGGTCACATACCCGCTACGCTCGGTGATGAGCAGCGCCTCCTCCACGCAGCGCTTAGCCTCATCCATCTTCCCCATGGCTGTATGCAGCCGTGCTAGGTCGATGAGGATGTCGGCTTCCTCGGTTACCAAATTGATGCGTCGGCAGCGTTCCAAGGCCTCGTGAAGATGGCGCTCGGCCAAGTCGTGATCTCCAGCGGCGCAGTGGGCCGAGCCTATCAGCCAGTGGGCTCGGACGTAATCGCGCTCATGAGGGTAGAGGGTACGGGCGGTTTCGTTCGCCAGTTCCAATGCACGATGGGCGGAGGCCAAAGGGGCGCTGGCAACCGAGGCTCCCAAATCCAAAGAGCCCGCGCCAGCCGTCTGCCGCAGCAAAAGTAGCTCTCGCTGGGCGAGGTAAGCCCAGGTCACGCCTTGCGACTGAACAATCCCCTCACCTTCTGCGGCCATTCCTGACCGTTGTAGTTGGAGAGGACGACATCGTATTGCCGGAACGCGGGCCGCCATGCGTCCCAGGCAGCGCGCTGCTTCTGATCCCAAGCGGCTTTTTCCTCCGCATAGAGCCGCAGCTCCTCGGCATAGGTTTTCTGCCGGGCTTCATCCGCCGGTTTGGGCGGAGCCTTGGGCGGTTGACGGAAGGCCGGCGGCGTCCGCGACATCGTCACCTGGAATCTCCCGCTTGCGGTGAAGAGCTTCGCCATGAGCGGCGAAGTCTTTTCCCACTGATGGTGATTCTGGCCCTTGATGATCAGGATGCGCAGAGGCTCAGCCGCGCTGAGAGCGGTCCCGCCGAGAGTCAACGTGAGCGCGAGCAAAGCCCGGGCGACTTGCTGCGGAATGGTGGAAGCCATGACTGGGGAGATTCTCGGGGGCATGCGTGGTGAGTTGAATGCTACTTGGCAGCGGGAGGCTTGGTTTCTGTCGTCGCTGCCGGAGGAATGCTGAGCAGGACGCGCAGGGAAGGTTGATCCGGGCCGGGGAAGTTTGCGGGAACCGGATAGGTCACGTCACGTTTCGCCAGCCATTGCAGGGCGCGCGGCAGGATGGTTTGAAACGCCACGTCACTGAGGTTCGGCGGGTCGATCTGGTCCTTCCAAAAATGACCGCAGGTGCTGCTGTAAACGCGATCCTTGCCGTATTGCACGACCCATTCGGTGGGCCAGTATTGCTGGGTCTTCTGGTCGAGACCGTAAGAGATGACTTCCATGTTTTTTGCCGGACCACGGGCGTAGAAATAGATTTCCAACTCGGCCGCCATCCACTTGGCCGGGAAACCCTGATGGATGGGATGTTCACCTCGACGATGGATGACGGTATCGATCCTCTTGCCGTGGCCGGTCTTCTCGCCAACTCCGGCTTCATAGGGCTTGAGATTGCCCTTTTCATCGAGAGCGACGGCTCTGCCAAAGTTTGCCGGACGCCAGCCGAGGCCGATCATCTCGTTATACGCAGGCCAGCCAGCGAAGGCGTTGTTGCCGCCGTGATAGACGAACAAACCGCCGCCGCCGGACACATACTCTTCGAAGGCCTTCTGCACTTCCGCCGGCCACTGCGGGCCTTGGGACTGCGGATTGCTGCCTCCGGGCAGGTCATTGCAGGTCTGGATGACGACATCGTAGTCGGCAAACTTTGGCCGCCATTGGTCCCAGCCGGGCGCGTCGGGCGTGGGCGGTGCGGTGGAGACGGTTACTTGAAACAACCCGGCATTGTCCAGAATGGCGCGAATCAGCGGCGTGTTGCGCTTCCAGTCGTGGTTGCTGTAGCCATCAATGATGAGGACTTTGATCGGCGCGGGCTCGGCGCTGAAGGCCGGTTTTCCAAGGACGACGGCTAGAAACAGAAGGAAGGTTCTGAGGCACTTCGTGAGTGTGGTGATGATGGGTGGTGTCTTTAAAGGTGGCTGGGGGTTAGGAAATGAATCATCGTTCTTTTCGCTTTCGGAAATCGTCGTCGCGACTCACGCCATCTCCAGCCCGCGCATGGTGCCGGTGGATGACGCGAATTTGTCGGACTCGATGCCCATGCGCTGGAGCATGGAGACGTAGAGATTGGGCAGTGGATAATTGCGCTGCTTGTCGAACGCGAGATGCTGGCCGTGCTTGAACCCGCCGCCGGCGAGGATGGTCGGCAGATTGAAGCAGGTGTGCGCGTTGGCGTCGCCGAAGTTGGAGCCGTAGAGCACCATGGTGCGGTCGAGCAGTGTGGCGTCGCCCTCGCGCATGGATTTCAAATCGGCAATCAAGTTGCCGAGCAGCTTCATGTGCCAGCGGTCGATGATTTGGAGCTGCGCGCGCTTGGCCTCGGATTTTCCGTGATGGGAAAGGTTGTGGTAGCCGTCGGTGATTTTCTCGCCGGGGATGTCGAGCACGGGCGTGCTCACGCCTTCGAGCATGAGCGTGATGGCGCGCGTGGAGTCGGTCTCGAAGGCGAGGCGCGCGAGGTCATACATGATTTTGACCTTGTCCATGTATTCAGCGGGGTTGGCGGGGTCCACGGGCATGGGCGCTTTGACGACGGGCTTCGGCTTTTCCTCCCAGCCGCGCGAAGCCTGCAGGCGGCGTTCGAGATCGCGCACGCTGGTGAAATACTGGTCGAGCCGGTCGCGGTCGCGCGCGGGCACGTTGCGCTGGAGTTCCTTCGCCTGACCGGAGACGGTGTCGAGGATGCTGCGTCCGGTGTCGAGTTTCCGAATCTGCGCGGCGACCTGCGCGGGCGAGCCTTGGAGAAAGAGCTGCTTGAACACTTCGGCGGCCTTGTCCTCGGGCGGAATGGCGACGCCGATGCCCGTCCACGAGAGGCTGCGCGCGCGGGTATTCACGGCGAGCGTGAGCGAGGGGAAACGCGTGAGCACGCCAATCTGCTCGGCGATGTGCTGGTCGAGCGAGATGGTGTTGCGGAACGAACTGCTGCCCGGATGCGGCGCGGCGGTGAGGAAACAAACGTCGGCCGGATGCCCGCCATCCACATTCGGGTGCGAGACGCCGCTGAACACGCTGAAGTCGTTGCGGTGGGCTTTGAGTTCCTGGAGGTAAGGCGAGAGCGCATAATCGCGTCCCGCTTCCGTGGGGAAAAACTGGTCCCCGAGCAGCCCGAGATTGTTGCAGATGGCGAACATGCGGCGCGGCTTTGCGCCCGGGCCGCTGGTCGCTTCTTTCGCAAACGCCGGCAGCATCGAGTCGAGAAACGGGAGCGACATCGCAATTCCGGCACCGCGAAGAAACTGACGGCGCGAAACCGCGCGCTGCGTGGAGATGAACGAGCCGACGTCGGATGCGGAGTGAGGTGATGGTTTCATAAGGCGTTTCGCAGCGGCTGCGCCCCGTCGGCGCGCGCGCCGCCGGCGACTGGGACGTCGTCTTCGCGCGCGAGGCGTTTGAAATCGCGGATGTCTTTGAACGGTCGTCCGTCGGGCAACTCGCCTGCCGAGTCCACGGGCAGGCCGTAGTGAAACTCGAACGTGTGGCCGTTCTTGCCGATGCCTTTGGCCGCAGGTTTGTCCTTCGACACGCCGCGATACTGGTCACGCCACGCGCCCATCACATCGAAGCTCTCCAGCGCGAAACCGGGCGGGTCCATCTTGCTGTGGCACGCGGCGCAGCTCTCGTTGTCGCGATGTTTTTCGAGCTGCTGACGAATTGTCACGGCTCCGCGAATGTCCGGCTCGACGGCGGCGACGGGCGGCGGCGGTGGGATTTCGTAGCCGAGGATGCGCTCCAAAATCCATTTGCCGCGCAACACGGGCGACGTCGTGGTGCCGTTGGCGGTGACCTTGAGCACGCTCGCCTGCGTCATGAGGCCACCGCGAGGACTGTCGGGCGAGAGCGTCACGCGGCGCATCGCGATGCCTTTCACGCCCGGGATTCCGTAGTGCGTGGCGAGGCGCTCGTTGAGAAAGGTGAAGTCCGAGTCCACCACGCAGCGGGCGGGCAAATCGCGCTTCACCATCTCGGTGAAGTAGAGCTGCGTTTCCAAGAGCGCGGCCTCGGCGAGCGAGTCATCGAGGTAGTAGTCGTTGTAGAGCGTCGTGGAAGGCGTGGAGTCCTCCATCTTGCGCAGGTCGATCCAGTAATCGAGGAACGCCTCCTCGAAACGGCGCGACTTCACGTCGGCGAGCATGCGTTCGGTCTCCGCGCGCAACACTTCGGGGCGATGCAATTCACCGCGGGCAGCGCGGGCACGCAGCGCTTCGTCGGGCGTGGAGTTCCACAGAAAAAGTGCTAGCCGCGTGGCGAGCGCGTGGTCATCGAGCCTACCCGGCTTCTCATCGAGAAAGACAAAGCCCGGCGATGCGAGCACCGCCGTGTAACCCGCGAGCATCGACTCGGCAAAGCTGAGTCCGGCCGCGCGGCGATTCTCGATGAGCGCGAGGAAACGCTGCACGTCGTTCTCCGACACCGGTCGGCGATACGCTCGCTCCAGGAACGCTCGCATCAGACGCTCCGCATCCTTCTTGGGGTCCTTTGACACGACATCCACGGTGACTTCACCGAGCGGCTCGGCGGGTTCACCGGACTTGGGACGCGGAGTCGAGCTATCGACCACGGGGATGCCCACACCCGGAGCCGCGCCTTCGACTTTCACGAGCGGCAGGTCGCCAAAAAGCAGATGGTAGCCCGCAGTGGTGGATGGGTCGTAGAGCGGGCCTTCCACTTCCATCCAGCGAAACGCCACGGCCGGCCCGCCGTCGTCCGTCATCAGCGGGTTTTTCCATCCCGGCGGACGCGAACGGAAGAAGCGCGAAGGGTCGGGCACGAGCGTTTCATTCGCGAGCAACCAGACTTCGCCGAGGTCGTGGACTGCCGGCTCTGGTGTGAGGTCAAAACCACCCACGCGGCGATTCATCAGCCCATTGCGTGTGTAAACCGTGATGGGTTCCTGCGTGCGGCCGACCGTGATGGGTTCGCGGGTCTTGTCCTTTTCCTCGTCGGACCGTTTCGACTTATTGCCCGGCGCAACCCACACCGTGTTCCCGCTGAAACGAATCCGGTAGCGACCCGCAACCGGGGCGCGGAAGCCATCCCAGCGATAGCGGAATCCAGTCACGTAGTTGCTCGCAATCCAGCCGACCGCTTCCTCATCGCGCGTCGCCGGGTCCTCGTCGCCAACCGTGAGTGGCTGGCCCTTTTGAATTTCAGTCTGCGCTTTCGTCCCGAGCACGAGGAAGGTGCTCCGGTCGCCGGGAGGTTTGCTGAGGTCTTTCTGCAGCTTGTTGTTCAGCGTCGTCAGCGTGCGCTGGTCGCGTGCGTAGTAGCGCCTCGTGGTCGTGGGCGGTTGATTCCACTGCACACTCAACGCCTCGCGCATCGCATAGTCCGCCGCGCTCATGTAGCGCGCCATGTGAACATGCGAGACATCCAGCGCATCGCCGAGCTTGTTGAAGCGAAACGCCTCGCCGTCGTCCGGGAACTGCCCCTTCACTTGCAGCCAAGGCGCCGAGAACAAATCACGCAGCGCGTTCTCATACTCGTAACCATTGAGTCGCCGCTGCGTCGCGCGACCTTCCGCAGCGGTCCGCTTCTGCTCCGCCGCCAGCAACGCCGGCTGAATCGCGCCCTTGAATTCCTCCAGTTCCGCCGCCGCCGGACGCGCCTTCTTCTTCGGCGGCATCTCACCCGCGCTCACGCGGTCAAGCACCTTCACCCAACTCGCGAAATTGCGCGCGTCATCCGGCTGAAACGCCAGCGCCGTCAAATCCAGCCCGCCCTTTTTCGTCTCCGCGTCGTGGCAGTCGGTGCAGTGCTTTTCGAGGAAACTGCGCGTGGTTGTTGGCAACTCAACGGCGCAAAGCTGCGCAGTGGCGAGGACGAGAATTACCAGGCAGCGTTTCATGGTCAGGAAAGTTTCTCGTGCATCCAGCGCAGCGAGACGCGGTTGTTCGCTTCCTCTTCCGCGAGCTGTTGCGGCATCGGTTTGCCTGCGATGGACGGTGGCGGCTGCTTCGGCGGGTTTGCTTTCACGCGTTGCATCGCGGTTTCGAGATGCGTGGCTTTGCGCTCGGGGAAGGTGGCGAAGAAGCCTTTGGTGAGGCACGGGATGAGCAAGGGATCGCGCGTGGCCATCTCCAGATTGAAGCGCAGGTTCGGGTTCGCCTTGCTCAGCGTCGCGACCATGCGGGGCAGGTCGAGGAAGCCGTTGCCGCAGGTGACTTCGCTGAGTTGAAAGCCGGTCTCGTGCGGCTGCACGGCCATGTCCTTGAGATGCACGCTCATCGCGAACGGCGCGAGCGCTTCGACGGCGGCGAGCGGGTCTTCGAGCAGCGCGAGGTTGTTGCCCGTGTCCACATTCACGCCGAGCCAGTCGCTGCTGAACTCGCGCATGAGCGCCGCGAGTTCATCGCTGGTGAGGTCTTTGTGATTTTCCACGGCGAGCTTCAGCCGATGCTTTTTCACAATGGGCTCGACCATCGCGAGACGCTTCGAGGACTCAGCGCGGAACGCTTTGAACTCGTCCATGGTCTTCCACGTCTCGTAACGGCGCGAGCCGGAGAGATACGTGCGCGCCGCGCTGCCACCAGCGTCGCGCGTGAGCTTCACTTCCTGCTCGAACTTCTCCAGTTCGCTCTCCTTTTTCGGCAGGCGAATGTCGCCCTCGTAGTAACCGCCGGTCTGCTCCACACGCTCGCGGAAACGCGCCGCGGAGGCTTCATCAATCATCCCCACGCTCGTCTGCGCGCCATCGGCGCCGAGCCTGCGCGCGTAGTCGTAAAAGCTCGGACCATCCGCGAAGGACACCGGCGCGGACTTGTCGCGCACGGCCTGCCAGGCGCGGTGACAGGAGAACGAGCAGATGCCGAGTCGGCCCGGCTTCACACCCGCAGCTGCGAGCGCGTGACGCGCGGCGATGAACGCGGGCAGTGTGGCGATGAAGGTGCGGCGGTTCATGAAATCAACGCTTTGAGTTCCGCATCCCACGGCGCGCGATAGGGGCGCACGAGCATCGCGTTGGCCTCGGGATCGCCGGTGATTTCCTCTTTCTCCGCGTCCCACACGAGCTTGCGACCGGTGCGCAGGGAGATGTTCGTGAGATGACACGCGGTGGCGACTTCGTGGCTGCTTTGCAGGTCGGAGAGTGGCTGCTTCCGCGACTTCACGCAATCGAGGAAGTTCCGCGCGTGGCGTGAGTAGTCTTTGATGGCGTTGCCGGTGTCGTCCTTCTCGGGCGTCGTCCACATCTGGCCGGGCTCCCATGGCTCGATTTGCGGGCCGCCGACGGGATGGCCTTTCACGCCGAGGATGCTGGCGACGGTGTTGTTCGGGCTCACCTTTTTGTCGGGCACCAGCTCGAAGCCAGCGCGTGACACTGGCAGCGAACCGTGCGTGCCCTGAAAGGTGAGTCCGCCCATACCGAGTCCGCCGAGTCCCGCGCTCGCCTCGCGATACTGGCAGGTCACGGTGAAGCCGGGATATTCCATGATGACATCCTGCGTGTCGGGCGTCTCGCAGTTGTCCTTCAGGAACCAGCGTCCGCCGGTGCTATAAACGGACTTCGGTGCGCGCACGCCGAGCATCCAGTGGACGAGGTCGAGCGAGTGCTGGCCGAGGTTCGTGGCCTGCCCGCCGGAGTAATCCCAGAACCAGCGGAAGTGGTAGATGGAGCGGTTCGGGTTGTAGGGCCGCTTGGGCGCGGGGCCGAGGAAGATGTCATAGTCGAGGTCCTGAGGCGGCGCGCCATCGGGCGGATTGCCGAAGCCGGGCGAGATGTTGCGCGAGTTGTTGTTCGACGCGGAGACGATGGTGCCAAGCCGGCCGGCCTGGATGAGTTCGCGGGCACGCTGAAAGGGCGGACCGGAGCGATTCTGCGTGCCCACTTGCACCACGCGGTTCGTGCGTTTCATCACATCGAGCATCCAGCGCCCCTCGCGCACGAAGAGCGTGGTCGGCTTCTCGACATACACGTCTTTGCCCGCAGCGCAGGCCATCATGGTCATGAGAGCGTGCCAATGGTCGGGCGTGGCGACATAGACGGCGTCCACATTTTTATCCGCGAGCAGCTTCCGGAAATCGCCGTAGCGCGCGGGATTGCCGCCCGCCATTTCTGCCGCCGCTTCGACGCGGCCGCGATGCACATCGCACACGGCCGTGATGTGCGCATCCGGCTGCTCCTTGATGGCGGCCATGTGAACGCGCCCGATGAGGCCGAAGCCGATGAGTCCGACGCGCACGCGGTCGTTGGCGCCGGTGATTTGGGAGTAAGATTTCGCCGTCATCGCGGTGGCGGCGGTGGAGAGTGCGGCAGTGCGGATGAAGCCGCGGCGGGTGATGGGAGTGGGTGTGTTCATGGTTGGTTAGGTGGGTGGAGTGTTGGAGTGTTGGAGTGTTGGAGTGCTGGAGTGCTGGAGTGCTGGAGTGCTGGAGTATATTGGAGGGGCGCGGCGTGGGAGTTTCTCATCACTCCAGCACTCCACTACTCCATCACTCCGCTGCTCTATTTCTTGTCGTTGGATTGCATGCGTTTGACGATTTCCTCGCGCGGCACCACGCCGATGCGTCTGGCCCAGGCTTCGTGTTGAGAAACGAGTGAGGCGACTCTTTCTGACTGCTGCGCGGCGAGGTTGCGGGTTTCGCCGGGGTCGGTGGAGGTGTCGTAGAGTTCCCACGCTCCGGTGCGCGGGCCGCTGGTGGCGATGCCGCCATTCTCCGCGGCGGGGCCGTAGCCGCGCACGAGCTTCCAGTGGCCCTGGCGCATGGCTTCGTTGCCCATGCGTTCCCAAAACAGCGGGCGGTCCATCGGCAGCGTGGCGAGTTCACCGCGCAGCGCAGGCAGGAGGCTCGCGCCTTCGAGCGGTTGCACGGCGTGGCCGGCAAAGGTGGCCGGATGTTTTGCGGCGGCGGCGTCCAGGCAAGTCGGGAACACGTCCATGATGTGCGCGGGGCCGGTCACGATTTTGCCGCGCTGCGACGACGGGATGCCCGCAGGCCAGTGCGCGATGAGAGGCGAGGCGATGCCGCC
Organism: Verrucomicrobiaceae bacterium; assembly: GCA_021151605.1. Classification (GTDB taxonomy): domain Bacteria; phylum Verrucomicrobiota; class Verrucomicrobiia; order Verrucomicrobiales; family Verrucomicrobiaceae; genus Prosthecobacter. The sequence continues at coordinate 5,356 of JAGKWZ010000214.1, read as the reverse complement.
GTCATGCACCCAGACTTTGAACTTGCGGAAGGGCGTGTTGCACACCTGGCCCCAAAGCGGGCCGCGCACTTCGTCGGAGCCGTTGTCGCTCAGGAACAGGATGAGCGTGTTGTCGAACTGGCCGCGTTTGCGCAGCGCTTCGACGATGCGGGCGAGGTTCTGGTCCACGCGGTCAATCATCGCCGCGTAGTTGCGTATCCATTGCTCGTTGCGTTCGCTTTTGGCCTGTTTGGCTTCCTCAGTGACCGTGGCATCGAGCTGGGGCAGTGTCGCGGAGTCGGGGATGAGGCCGATTTGCTTCAAGCGCTCGAAACGTCGCTGGCGGATGGCATCGGGTCCGGCGCGATACGTTTCCGCATACTTCGCCACATCGCTCTTATGCGCCTGCAGCGGCCAATGCGGTGCGGTGAAAGCCAAGTAACCAAACCACGGCCGCGCGGAGTCGGATTCCTCGATGAAACGCAGGGTGTGGTCGGTGAAAGTGTCGGTCGTGTAAAAGTCCGGCGGCAGTTTTTCGACCTGCTTGCCGTTGAGCACGAACTTGGTGATGGGTCCCTTCTTTTGCCACGAGCGATAACCGGTGAAATGCTCCGAAGCGCCACCGATGAGTGCGAAATGCCGGTCAAAGCCGCGCTGACCCGGCCAGCAGGATTCATCCTGACCGAGATGCCATTTCCCGGCCATGAAAGTCTGATAGCCTGCCTCGCGCAGCGACTCCGGCAAGGTCACAACGCCCTCTTTCTTGAAGCCAAGATAAGACGCCGAACCGATGCGCCGCCAAAGCTCGTTCGCCGCGCCCTGTTCGTTCATGTCGCCCACGCCCGCCTGATGCGGATACAGTCCGCTCATGAGCGAAGCACGCGAGGGGCAGCACTGCGCGCAGTTGAAGAACCGCGCTAGTCTCACGCCATCCGCTGCGAGTGCATCGAGAGTCGGCGTGCGCACCTCTCCACCATAACAACCGAGGTCGGAGTAGCCCATGTCGTCCACCATGATGAGGAGGATGTTCGGCGGCCCTTGCGCGTGAGCGGCGACTGCAAATGCGAGCGCGATGATGTGGCAGAGGAACTTCATTTACCTGCTCCTTCACACGATTTCTTTGATGATGCCATCAGCCTCGCCGCCTTGGAACTTGGCGGGCACTTTCACGCCCATCACGCCGAACATGGTCTGCCAGAGGTTTCCGAGACGGACGTCTTTTTTCTCAAGGTGGCCCTGGTGCTTGATGCCGATTTTGTGGCCGCCGACGAGCATGGTGGGCAGTTCGGTGTTGTTGTGCGCGTTCTCGGTGCCGCCGCTGCTGCCCCAGACGAGCATGGTGTGGTCGAGCAGAGTGCCGTCGCCTTCTTTGGCGCTCTTGAGCTTTTCGATGAAGTAGGCCCAGTCCTCCATATACCAGGTGTCCACGGTGGTGAGCCACTTGAGTTTGTCGGGGTCTTCGCCGTGGTGGGTCATCTCGTGGTAGCCGTAGGGACAGCCTTTGTAGGCGTAGCAATGAGTGCCGTCGTTGAGGTCGCGGCGGGCGTAGTAGTTGATGACGCGCGTGCTGTCGGTCTGGAGCGCGAGGGTGATGACGTCGAACATGAGGCGCTGGTAGCGGCGGTAGTCGAAGTTGCCCTTGGCTTGCAACTCGGGGTCGAGCGCCTGGACGTTCTTGCCGAAGTCAATCGCGGCCACTTTCGGCTTCGGCTTGTCGAGCCAGGCGAGGTCGGTGGCGATGCTCTGCTCCACGTCGCGGATGGAGGTGAAGTATTCGTCGAGCTTGGCGAGGTCGTCTTTGCCGAGGCGGTTTTGCAGGGTCTTTGCCTCGTCGCGCACGGCGTCGAGCACGCTGCCGGTGCGGCCAGCGCCGACCTTGCGGGCGGCGACTTCGTCGGGGCTTTCGGCGCGGAAGAGTTTGTCGAAGAGAATATGCGGGCGGTTTTCTGCCGGGATGGGTGTGCCGCCACGGGTCCAGGCGAGTGTCTTGTCAATGGTGCCGCTGCCGAAGCCGGTGCCGCGATGGATGCCGAGCACGAGGCTGGAGAAACGCGTGGCTTTGCCGACGGCCTCGGCGAGTTCCTGGTCGGCAGAAATGCGGAGTTTGGCGTCGGCTTTGTGCGTGGCGGTGCCGGTCAAAAAGGTGCGGTCACCGCCGTGACCGCCGGAGTGCGTGAGTTTGAGGCCGCTGATGAGGGTGAAGTCATCGCGCAGATGGGCCACGGGTTTCAGAATGGGCGTGACATTCCAATCGCGTCCCGTGTTCGCGGGCGTGAAATCGCGTCCGTTCATGCCGAGGCCCCACATGGTGAAGAGGGCGCGTTTCGGTCGCTCACTCTCCGCGATGCCACCCGCCGTTGATGCTGCGCGTGCCAGCGAGGACATGGATTCAAGCCAGGGCAGCGCGAGCGAGACCCCGGTGCCGCGCAGGAAAGTGCGGCGGTTGATGGGGCGGTGTTTGAGGATGTTCATGGTGGTTATTTGGTTTGAAAGGGTTCGGAGGCGACGACGGCTTGCACGAGCGATTGCAGGCGCGGCTCGGATTTCAGGATGGTTTCGATGGTGGCGTGGTCCACGTAGCCCACGGGGCGACCGAGTGAGTAGGTGAGCAGTTTTTCCGTGAAGGCGCGGATGAACTTGTCCTGCTCGGCCTTCAATCCGGCTTTGTAGCCGTGGAGGTCTTTGAACTCGCGCCCGGATTTGAGCGCGCCGCTGGCGTCGATGACCGGCGCCCTCGCTCCTCCCATGCCTTCGCCGTTCTGGCGCTCGCGCCAGGCACCGATGGCGTCGTAGTTTTCCAGCGCGAGGCCGTAGGGGTCGAGCTTGGCGTGGCAGCTCGCGCAGTTCGGCTCGTTGCGGTGTAGCTGGAGACGCTCGCGCACGCTGAGGTTCTTCCCGGCGGTGTTCGGCTGGATGTCGCCCGCATTGGGCGGCGGAGGCGGTGCCGGGTCGTTGAGCAGCTTCTCCAAGACCCACGCGCCACGACGCACCGGCAGCGTGCGAGTGCCATCGGCCAGCAGGGTCAGCAGCCCGGCCATGCCGAGCACGCCGCCGCGATGATGCTCCGGCTTGAGCGCCACTTTTTGAAACGCCTCACCGCTCACGCCCTCGATGCCGTAGTGCCGCGCGAGGCGTTCATTGATGACGAGGAAGTCGGAGTCGAGGAAGCTCGCGACCGGCAGATTTTCCGTGAGCACCTGTTGGAAAAACGCGAGCGGCTCCTCGCGGCTCGCGGTCCTGAGCGCGTTGTCATAGCTCTTGTATTCCTTCGCTGGCTCGACGCTGCCGAATTGCTCCACATCGAGCCACTGACCGGCGAAGTTCTCGACGAAACGCCGGCTCTTCGCATCCGCCAACAGGCGCGTGACCTGGGCGCGGAGCGTCGCTGGCTGCTTCAGGGTGCCTTTGGCCGCGAGCGCGAGCAGCGTGTCGTCCGGCAGGCTGCTCCAGAGGAAATAGGACAGGCGGCTCGCGAGTTCGAAGTCGTTCAGTGGACGCGTGCCCTTGGTGGCGGCAGCGGCACGCGGTTGTGATCCACTTCGGCCCGGTGAAGGCATCCAAGTCCTTGAGCACCTGCTCGCGCTCGGCCCTGAGTCGCGTGGCTTCGGCATCGTCACGCGCGGCCACAGCCTTTGAGATTTTGCCCTGCACCACCAGCCATCGCAGATGGACGTTGCCCCACTCTGGATTGTTGACGCGCAGATTGTTGATGCCGTTCCAAGTCGGCACCAAGGGCTTCTGCTGGTCCGGCTGCCCGGCCCGCAGAAACACCAGCGTCTCCGCCACGCCTGGCTTTTCCAAAGTCCCCTCGATGGTGATGTCATGGATGCTCTCCAGCGGCGTGCCGGTGGCGTAGGTGAGGCGCATCACCACCGGAGTGCCCCGCGCACCGGGCGAGGCCCCGGCATGAACGCGCACGCGATAGTAGCCATCCTGCGTGACCAGACTCGTCAGGTCCGGGCGCGGTCCATGTGGCACCATCGCCCACGCCTTATCCTCATCGGGTTTGCCGCCGTGACCGGCCCACATCTCGACGCCGGTGGCTTTCTTGTCGTAAAAAGTGGGACCGAGCGGAATCTGATGCGCATTTGCCTGCGCCACTTCCGTGGTAGGGCCTTCGTTTCTGTTCAGCTTCTTCTCCGCCTCATAGACATAGGTCTCCGCCTTCGGCGGCGCGCTCTGCACCACCTCTCGGGCAATCTGCCCGGCCCAGTCGAGATAACCAAGCATCTGCGTCTGGTCGAAAAACAGAGCGCTGCCGATGCGGTCGAAGCCCTCCGCTTTCCCATCGGCAGGCAGCTCGCGTTTCAGCTTCTCGACAAAGTTCGGGTCGAGCCGGAACAAATCGCCCACCGTGTTCGCATACTCCTGCCGGTTCAGCCGCCGCATCAGGATGCGCCCGCCCGCCATGCGCGCCTGCCGCTCCGCGTTCTTCAGATTCGCACCCACCCATTCCACCACGGCAAAGGCCGCCTTCGCATCCGGCCTCGGCTCTTTCTTGGGCGGCATCTCGCCGCTGTTGATTTGATTGATGACCTCGTGCCAGTCGTCCGCCGTCTTGCCGCTGAGGAAATCCGTGCCCAACTCATCAACGCGAAAGCCCGCCTTCGCCTTCTTCGCATCGTGGCAGGAGTAGCAGTGCTGTTTCAAAAACGGCCGCACCTCACGCTCGAAATCGGGCACGGCTTGCAGCCCTTGGGCGAAGACCAGCAGAATAAGAATCGGGGCAAGGCGCATGACGATGACGGATTACTTTTTGCGGAACTGCTCGATGGCGGCGTTCAAGGGCGCGGCGAGTTCCGGCGGCACCTGTTTGGCGAGGCTCATCGCCACGAAGATGTGTCGCTTCGGAATCTCGGCCAGCGGTGTCGTGATGATTTTCGCTGCCGGATGGTCGGCCTTCAGCTTGTCCAAGTCCGCCTGCGCCGCCACGCACATGCTGAGGTTGATTTCGGTGAGCTTGCCCTTGAACGGCGCGAGGAGCGCGAACCCGCCGGCATACGTCACATAGCACTCGCCCAAGCCAACCCGCGTCAGATTCGGAATCTTGGCGATGGCTCCCAATGCCTTCTCGGTGACGCTCGGCTTGCCCATCTCGCTAATGGAGAAACTCGTCAGCCCCGGATGCACGGCGAAAAACGCGATGCCCGCCCCGGTGGCCTGCGAATGAGCGACAGAGAAACTGCGCAGCGTTTTGATTTTCGCGCACTGCTCCATCCCTTTGTCGGAAAAGCTGAGGCCAATCTTGATGTCCGCGACCTTCGAGTCCGCGAGAGCATCAAAGCCGCTGCCATCGAACTCCGGGATGCGCGGGTCTTTGCCGACGAAGCCATTGTGGTCCATGCGGATGATGCGCAGCTCCGGCAGAGCCTTGAAG
>JAGKWZ010000213.1 GCA_021151605.1 Verrucomicrobiaceae bacterium | reverse complement strand
TCGCCTGCGGCTGGGGCTATTGCGGCGGCTGGGACCCCTACTACATGAACTATGGCCCGTCGGTGGTCTATGTGCCTTATCAGGCCGCTACGGTCACCTTTCGTAGCAACCGTGTGACTGAGTATCTGACCGGCCCGCAGTAATCGGTGATGTCGAATCCACGCCGCCAGGAAATCAGGGCTACACTGCCATCTCTGGGCTGGCTGGTCCTTTTCTTTGCGCTGCCTTGCCTGATCACGCTGACGCTGGCCTTTCGTGCTAATGATCTGCGCGGCGGTGTGGCTGATGGCTGGACGCTGGAGACCGTAAAGCTCCTGGCTGATCCCGTGTATCTGCCCGTGGTCTGGCGCACGCTGAGCATGGGGCTTGTGACGACTTTTGCCTGTCTGCTGCTAGCGCTGCCGATGGCCTGGCACATGGCGCGCTGCACGCCGGGCTGGCGTAACTTTCTGCTGATGTTGGTGGTGCTGCCTTTCCTTTCCAATTTCATCATCCGTATCTTTGCCTGGCGGTCCCTGCTGCATCCAGATGGTCCCGTGAAGCACCTGCTCATCTGGCTGCATCTGGCCGATGAGAGCACGCTGCTCCTAAACAACAGCGGCGCGGTGCTGCTGGTCATGATCTACACCCAGCTCCCCTTTGCCATCTTGCCGCTCTATGCCGCGGCGGAGAAGTTCGACTTCCATCTCATTGATGCGGCACGCGATCTCGGAGCCACGGGCTGGCAGGCCTTTCTTCGGGTCTTCGTGCCTGGTGTGCGGCAGGGGCTGCTCTCAGCGGCGGTGATCGTCTTTGTCTGTACGCTGGGGCAGTATGTGATCCCTCAGTTCGTAGGTGGGACTGGGGATGAGATGCTGGGGAACAAGATCGTCCAGAGGGCCTTCACTGATCGGCACCTGCCTTTGGCGAGCGCTCTCTCCGGGGCGCTGCTGCTCTTTGTCATGGTCCTAGTGCTGCTGATGAGCTGGCGTGAAAGGAGGTCAAGGGCATGAAGCGCTCCCGTATTCCTGCGCTCATCACCGCGCTCGTGCTGGTCTTTCTGCATGCGCCGCTCGTGGTGCTGGTGGTGAATTCCTTCAATGAATCCCGCTTTGGTGGCGAGTGGGAGGGCTTCACGATGAAGTGGTATGATCGGCTGTGGGCTGCGGATGAGGTCTGGGAATCTCTTCTCGTGACATTGAAGATCGCCGTCAGCGCCACTGTAGCCGCGACGATCCTCGGTACTCTGGCCGCGCTGGCTCTACATCGCTGCCGCTCCTGGCTGCAAACGGTGCATCACACGCTCATCACTCTGCCGCTGGCACTGCCTGACCTCCTGATGGGGATGTCTCTCCTCGCTCTCTTTGTCGCGCTCGGCGTGGAGACGGGCGTGCTGACGCTGTGGATCGCCCACACGACCTTCTGCATGAGCTACGTCGCCATGGTCGTGCTCGCCCGCCTTCAGGACTTTGATTTCACTCTGCTGGATGCCGCACGCGATCTCGGTGCCAGTCCCTGGCAGGCTACGCGCCGCGTTTTGCTACCGCTGCTCATGCCCGGCATCCTCGCTGGCGCATTGCTGGCCTTCACGCTCAGCATCGACGACTACGTCATCACCTTTTTCGTCTCCGGTCCCGGCACCACGACCCTGCCGCTGCGCGTGGCCAGCATGATGAAAACCAGCCGCAGTTTGCCGATGATCAATGCGCTCAGCACTCTGATGATCGCCGGCACCTTCATCCTCGCAGCGCTGAGTTTCCGGCTGCAAAGGAAGGCATAGGATTCGGCCTTTACTGAGCGCCACTCTACCATACGTCCCGCATCTGCCTGCTGCTATTTCGGTGGTTTTGCAACGGTGATTTCTTTCGTCAGAACTCGGATCAGTCGAGGATATGAGCTTGAGAAAAATCAGTCACCCGCAATTCCACTGCGATGACATTTCCAGAGGAGAGCTGCACGGTGGGTTCATCGTTGGCGCGAAAGGCGATCACAGCCCGTCCATTGGGCAGGCTGGCATGCCAGGCACGATCGGTATGTTGGCTGAGGATGGTGACTTGAGTTTGAACGGTTTCTGGAATCATGGCGCGCGTGTGGCTTTGCGGACGGTCGGGGGTGGCGCATTCAATTTTTGCCCCCAGGGGAGATTGGCTCCGTCGAGATGGGTGCGTGTGAGCAGGATGTCCACCGCCCGCTGAAGCACGGTGTCATGCACTGGCTGCTGGGAATCGTCTGGAACTATGCCTGCGCTACGGCGGATGTATTCCTCGAGTTCCGGGTTCTTGCGCGCCACGAGTGCGGCTTCGTTGTAACGTGGGCGAGCTTGATCGAAGACCGTCTGCTTCAATGGCGGCGGATTCTCGGAAGGGAACAATCGGCGTTTCGAGTCGATCGGCAGGTCGATGGGGAAGTCCACGGGCAATCCCTTCTGAAAAAGTGAGAGGTCATCCGTGAGCAGCATCTCAGCTCGGGCGAAGCGTAGCAGCCATTCGCCATCCAGCGGCTGCGTCTCGTACCGCACCGTGGCTCCCCGGGTGCGTGTGCCGAGTAGCACTGCCTGTTTTCTCTGGCGCAGCACGGCGGCGATGGTTTCGCCCAGGTTATTCGTTTCCTGATCTACCAGTACGAGTAATGGTACCGTCCAGAGCGGTGTGCTGTGGCTGATGAAGAGCTGTGAGTCATCTCGCCCGACCTGTTTGAGTTTAAAAATCAGCTCTCCTTCGGGGATGAAGCACTCGAGCATCGCCGCAGCGACATCGAACTCGCCCGGCGCGGCAGCGCTGCGTAGGTCTAGGATCAAGTGGGGAACCGCCGCGTCACGAAACTCGCGCAGCTTTGTCTTTAGCTGATCGACTTCAGCGTTCGTGTAGGCCTGTGGACGCAGGTAAGCGATCTCGGGGGTGAGTTTCTCAGCGACTACTCCTGTGGGGGAGTTTGGCCGCAGGGCATCGGACTTCCGCATCAGAGTGGCTCCCAGATAGAGTCGTTGGAGCAGCCCCTGCAAGGCGGCGCGATTGAGTTCATCGAAGCTGAGTTCGCTGGAGCGGATGTAATCGCTACGCAGGATCTGAAAGGCATTTTGGATGGCTGCCTGGGACACGCCCTCGATCTTCGGTGCCTCGGCTGCCCTGGAGAAGAGGACATGGCTGAGGCTGGCGATCAGGATCAATGGAAGGTGCTTCATTCCGATGTCTGGTGGAGATGATTCAAAGCATGAACGATGCCCGCATGGTGCGTCCAGGCGAAATGCTCGGCGATAGCCCGGCTGACGAATTCCTTGGCCTCCGCGACGGCGCTGGTGAGATCCATGCCCTGCCCGAGACAGGTGGCGATGCTCGCCGAGTAAGTGCAGCCTGTGCCGTGAGTCTGCACGCCATGAGTGCGCTCGGCTTCCAGCCAGATGATGGAGTCGCCCGTGCAGAGAACATCATCAGCGGAGTCGTCTGGAAGGTGCCCGCCTTTGACGAGAACATTGGTCTGAAAAGTTTGTGCCAGATCCGAGGCGCAGCGCTCCATCTCCTCACGAGTCGTGACAGGTGCTCCCCAGAGTACTTCGGCCTCATCCATGTTCGGTGTGATCAAGGTGGCCTGCGGCAGCAGATGGGTTTTCACCGCCTGCACAGCGTCATCTTCGAGGAGTTTTCCGCCACTGGTTGCTACCATTACCGGATCGACCACGAGTGGGGTTTTGCCGCCGAGTTCTTTCCAAATCTGCGCTACTGACTGAACCTGAACGGCACCACCTAGCATACCGGTTTTTGCCGCTCGGATGGGGAAAGCTTCAAACAAAACACGGACCTGATCTGCAATAAAATCAGCGTCAAGCAGGCGGACGAGGGAGACCTTCCCAGGTGTCTCGGATACGACACTGGTGAGGGCTGTGAGTGCGTAGCCTCCTAGAGCTGAGATCGCCTTTAAATCTGCCTGGATGCCTGCTCCTGCGGAGCAGTCAGAGCCAGCAATGGTCAGGATGGGGGGAATGGAGTCAGCCACGGCAGCATCCATGCATGATCACATGGGAAAGGCCAAGTGGAAACAAGCCCACCCTGGGGCGACTGCGGCGCTGTTTGCACTACTGCCTTGCTTTCCCTCGGTGCTTGTCGTCTCTTAGCGTTCACTTTTACATCACTCATGGGCGCACAATGGAAACAGAAATGGCGGGAACTCGCCGCAGATCAGAAGGGCAAAATCGTCGGCAAGCTGACGAGAGAAATCCAGGTGGCTGCACGCCTGGGCGGGCCTGATCCCGACCTGAACGCCCGGCTTTACGCGGCCCTCGTGGCGGCGCGGAAGCAGAGCGTGACGCGTGACTCGATCGAGCGTGCGATCGCGAAGGGCAGCGGTATCGGCGGTGAGCCGGTGAACTACCAGACGGTGATGTTCGAGGGCTTTGCCCCGCACCGGGTGCCGGTGATGGTGGAATGCCTGACGGACAATAACAACCGCACCTCCTCGGAAGTGCGGATGCTTTTCAAGAGCGGCAGTATGGGGACGCCGGGCTCTGTGGCGTGGATGTTCGAGCATTGCGGTCTCATTGAGGGCCAGCATAAGGACAAGACGCTGGACATCGAGGTGGCAGCGCTGGAGGCGGAGGCGGACAATGTGGAGCCGCTGGAGCTGGATGAGGAAGATGCTGCCGGGCACATCGGAGCACGTTTTTTCTGCCAAACGACGAGCCTGGATGTGGTGACGAAGGCGCTGAAAGCCGCTGGCTGGAGTGTCACAACTTCGGAGATGCACTACCAGCCGAAGGACTACCCGGAACTCAGTGAAGAGCAGCGGGAGGAGGTGACGAAGTTCCTGCAAAACCTCGACGGCAACGCGGATGTCCACCGCGTCTATGCGGCAATGAAGTGAGTCGTCTCAGCTCTTCACCAGGAGCTTTGGCATAAGCATTTGGACGAACGCCTCGACATCTTTCAGGGCTGTCAGTTCGGCATAGGGATCGTCAATGCCGGAACTGCTGTCCTGGAGCGGGACGAACATGGTGACGAGCGTCCAGCGGTGGTTGATGTTTTTGATCAGAGCATCTGAGTAGGTCTTGCGCACATGTTCATGATAGCCTGCGCAGGTGGTGCCATCAGAGCCGACATACCAGAAGAGATTCAGTCCGCGTATGCGTGCATGGCGGCCGTCTTTGGTCTCGATGTCCTGATACATGTTCATCAGGGTGGCGGTGATCTGCTGGTCTCCTCCGACTGACAAGGTGATGGGTGACTGATTGCTGACCCTCCAGCCCTGAGCGGGCAGGCAGACATCTGGGGAGTGGAGTGAGCGTTTTTCAGCCCCGCTGAGAACGAGGCCAGCCAGGATGGCGCGATCAGACTTGGTGTAGAGACGGCGTTCGATGCGCACGTCTTCGGCAAGGACGGTTTTCTCGGTGGAGGTCATCGGTTGATCAGTGCTGACGAAGGGCCCGATCAGGCTTGGCATATCGAGAGAAAGCCCAGGTGGACCGACCTGATAACTGCTGTCCGTCAAGGCGCAGATACCGAGTCCACCGCCGAGGATCAGCACGGCCAATCCGAGCTGTATCCAGGAACGCGTGATGGACCCATGTTCCGGCAAGATGGTGGCTGGAGGGGTGCGTCGCTGACGGCTCTCCAGTTTCTTTTCAAGCAAGGTGCAAAGTCCAAACATACCAGCGAGCGCCACACCAAAGACAACGAAACCGGCCATGCTGTGGTAAAAGCTCATTTCCTGATGCTCACCGATCTTGCGCCCGATGGCGAACTCGGTGCCGAACCAGAGCGACCCCAGAGCCAGCAGCACCATGCGAACGAGATTTCCCAGCATTGCCAGTGGGATGGCACTGGCAAAGAGGATGCCACGCGCAGGCCAGGTCCTCAGGGAAAGCCAACCATAGAGAGCGCTCAGCATAAGGAGGGAAAACAGAGAACGGATGCCGCTGCAAGGCTCCTCGACATCGAGCTGGAAAAGCTCGCCCTGATCGAGTCCACGCAGTTGATCCGCTGCGGAATGAAGGCCTGTGCCCTCTGTGGACACAGGCACGCCGATGAGATTCAAAACGATGCCGGAAGCCCGAGCCGTGATCATGCGCAGTGGCAGGGCGACCAAAGACTCCAACGGGATCATCGGCCAGGTGAAAACGAGGAAGGCCCAGGGGAAAAAGAGTCGCTTCAGCCACTCGACACCACCTAAAAGGAGGATGAGCCCGAGGGTGATGAGCTGCGCAGCGAGGTAACCCGGATAGGCAGTGTCCACTTTGTAGCCAAACCAGTAAAAGAACATGCCCAGCAGCAGCACCGGAATGCCAAGCCAGGAGCCATTCACTGGCAGCCCGAGAAGGCTCTTTTTCATCCGCCAAACCAGCCAGCCGACAATCGGTGGGGCGAAGAGGCAGAACCACCATTCGGCCTCCTGATCTGCTTTTTTCAGGATGCCGCCGATAAGGCTCCGCCGGTAATCCACAAAATCCCAGTGCTGGTAGGGGAAAACGCCGAGTAGGATCACCACTAGCACAGCACTAAGTCCCAGAATCACACGGTGAAGGATTGCCGGATTATTGAGAGAGCGGGACAAAGTGCTGGGCGCGGATGATGACATCGAAGTCGAAGACTAGCGGCCCCTCAGATGATCGACAAGCAACATCCTCTGGTGGATTTCCCGCCAGGATGGTATCCAATCACGCCTCCATTTCTTTGTATGAGCGATTCTCCAGACACCGATTCGAACCCGCCAGCTACACCTCAAGAGGTGGGCCAGGAAACTGTCCTAGAGACACTCACATCCGAACCCACTCCAGAATTGGACGGACCTCAGTCCGAACCCGCTGCCCTGAATTCGGAGGGGGCTGCTGACTCTGCTACATCAGAACCATCTGACGGTGCCGCAATCGAAAACAATGCCGCAAAGCCTGATTCTGAAGAAGTGGTTCAAAGTGACAGCACCCCACCTCAGCCGACTCAAACTGAGCCGACTTCAGCGGATAATCCTCCACAAGAAGTCGTTCACATCGCGCCTAAGCAAGAGAACATCACTCCGCAGAGCCAGAGTCATGTCACTTGGCTGATGTTTATCATCGGACAGAGTCTCTGTTTGTTAATCATCCTTGGGGGCATTTTTTGGCTGCATCAGAAAGTGGAAAAATCCACATCTGCGCCGTCGGTCACTTCTGCTCCTGCCAATGTCACACCTGCCGTTGCAAACAATGAGGTAGCAGCTCTCCAGGCAAATCTTAGCCGCGCACAGGATCAGATCTCCTCTCTCCAGCGTCAAATTGACGCCCAGCGAGCGGAACGTGATGGCACCCAGGCCCGGCTCCAGGAAATGGCGGATCGAATGGCACTCGTCATCAAGCAGACTTCCTTTGTGCCCACGGCCGACTCGCAGAATCTCGGTACTGGAGATGCCGCTCAGGTGGCTGCCATGCTGCCCTCGGTTTCCCCGGCCACGAGTGAACTCATATTGCTCAAGGAGCGCAATCGCCTTACCGACTATGCCGACAAGGCCATCGCCACAGGCGCGCGTCAGTCGCTCCAGGCAATCGTGGATGCGATGTTTGATCCGGCGCTGAAGCATCTACGTCATGCCTCCGAGGCTGAGTTTCGCCGAGTGCAGGCTTATTTTGAGATCAGTTCCAGTATCGATCCCACCTTTAAGCTGCCTTTGCAGGAACTCTTCAAAGACGCTGCGGTACGCTCTGAGGCCGACCTCACGCCAGCCCAGCTCACGTCGCTGTTGACTGATGCCAAACAGTCCTGGGAAGTGCGTCTCCGCTGTGCCTACCTCCTCCGCGCCAGCACGGATACTGGAACCAATGCCACTCTACTAAAGGTCATCAAAGACGATCCTTCGCTAGATGTGGTGAAGCAGGCTCAGACTACGTTCGAGAAACGCGTCGGCCAGCGCTTCCGCCTTTTTGACATTCCATCCATCGAAGCTTGGTGGAGCACCCAAAAACCGCAGTAAGCCCAATGTCGGATGACCTACCTTACAGCAAACTTGCTGCTTGACCATCCCGCCCGCCACGCCACACGCATCCGCCCCACATGCCAGATCACCCAGTCATCACCATCGACGGTCCCGCCGCTTCCGGCAAAAGCAGCGTCGCTCGCCTCGTTGCCCAGCGTCGCGGAGCCATTTATGTGAATACCGGTAATATGTACCGTGCCATGACTTGGGCTGTGCTCGACCGCCAGATCGACCCCGCTGATGCCGAAGCCGTGAGACAAGCCACCGCAGTTGTCGAGATCCAATCGCCCGTCGTCGCCGGGCAGACCGTGGTTCAGGTGAATGGCATTCCTTTGACGGATGCTGACCTCAATAGCGATCCTGTGAATCGTGCCGTGTCTCATGTCGCCCGCGTTCCCGAGGTTCGGGATCGCCTCGTCGCAGCCCAGCGAGCACTCGCAGCGCTCGGACCTCTTGTCATGGAGGGGCGGGACATCGGCAGCGTCGTTTTCCCAAACAGTCCGTTAAAGTTTTACATCGATGCCAGCGAGGAAGTCCGCTCCGCCCGCCGCAGGGCTCAGGGGCATGCGGATCAGGTAGCTGAACGAGATCGCCTGGACAGCACGCGGAAGACCTCCCCGCTGGTGATACCTCAAGGCGCGGTCGTCATCGACAACAGCCACCTGACGCTTGAGCAAGCCGTCGAACAAGTCCTGGAACGGCTACCCTCACCCTGATCTCAAGCCTCCTTTGCGATGAACTTCTCCTATCGGCTAGGTCACACTGTCTTTCGGTCCGTCGCACGTGGCTTTTTTGACTTCCTGTGGACCGCGACAAGCCGGACACCTCCAGCCTGAAGGCTACCATCCGACTGCTGAAGTCTGGAAAAAAGATACTCATGTTCCCCGAGGGCACCCGTAGTCCTGATGGCCAGCTCCAGAAGGCCGAGGCCGGTGTCGGGCTCTTTCTGGCGAAGACCAACGCGCCTGTCCTGCCTGTCCGCATTTACGGCACTTATGAGGCCTACCCACGCGGAGCCAAGTTCCTGCGACCAAGCTCCATCACCCTAGTCGTTGGTCAGAAATATCAGCCCGACCTTTCTGGTGCCGCTGCTCATGGTCGCGATCTTTACCAAACTCTCGCAGATGAAGTCATGAGCCGGATTGCCGGGCTCACGATTTGATCGTGATGAAGACAAGGAAAGGGTTGCCAAACCGCCCTTCGAGCACCATCGAAAGGAGCTTGTGAAATTTTTCACAAATTCGGGTTGCCGCTCGTAAAGCACTCCTGATAATGCCGCGCCCCCCCTCTCCTGATGGCACCTCTCTTCGCCAACATCGACCTCGCTTTTCTGATCACTGCCCTCGTTAAAATCGTCGGCTTTACGTTCATGATGATTCTGCCGCTGGTCACGGTGTGTGTTTACTTCGAGCGTCGCTTCTCGGCGATCATCCAGGATCGCGTCGGCCCGAACCGCGTCGGCATCCCGCTGACCCTGCTCGGATTTAAGAGCGACCTTCAGATCCTCGGCATCGGCGGCCTCTTCCAGGCGGCGGCGGACGGGGTGAAATTCATTCTGAAAGAGGACTTCACGCCCAAGTTCGTGAATACCTTCTACTACTGGCTGGCTCCCTGCCTCACCGTGGTTCCGGCTTTGCTCACCTGCGCTGTGCTTCCTTTCGGCTCAGAGCTGGCCATCGCCGATCTTAATGGCCTGATCACTTACTTTGGCCTCCCCGCCTTGCCCTCCATTCCTGTGCAAGCCGTGATCGCCGACCTCAACGTCGGCCCTCTTTACATCTTCGCCATCGCCTCTCTCGGCGTTTACGGCATCGTACTCGCCGGTTGGGCATCGAATTCCAAGTATCCTTTCCTCGGCAGCGTGCGCTCTTCAGCGCAGATGATCAGCTATGAGCTGTCTCTCGGCCTCTCGATCATCCCAGTCTTCATGGTCTTTGGCGAGCTGAACCTCGGCAAGATCGCTTTCTTCCAGGACGCCAACGGCTGGCTGATCCTTCCCCTCTGGGGCGAAGGCCTGAGCTGGGGCCGCTGGGTGCTCTGGATTCCGATGATGATCTCCTTCATCATCTTCACCGTGGCGATGTTTGCCGAGACGAACCGCCTCCCCTTCGACCTTGCCGAGTGCGAGACCGAACTCGTCGGTGGCTACCACACCGAATACAGCTCCATGAAGTTCGCCCTCTTCTTCATGGGTGAATACGCCGCCATGATCATCGGCTCAGGTTTAGCCGTGACCCTCTTCCTGGGCGGCTGGAGCATTCCTTTTGGACCACTTTTGACTCAGCTGACCGGCATCCACTTCCATTTTGTCCCCGGTGATACCCCGCTCTGGCTCGGCCTGCTCCACATCGTCACCTTCCTGACGAAAGTCATTGGTTTCATCCTTTTCTTCATCCTCATCCGCTGGTCGTTGCCCCGTTTCCGCTTCGACCAATTGATGAAATTCGGCTGGTTGTTCATGTTCGAAGTCGCTCTGGCGAACGTGCTACTCACCGCCGTCCTCATGATCTGGGTTCCATTGAAATAAATCCCCCACCGAATGGCTACCATCATTGTTCAGCGTCCGAAGCTCGCCTGGCACGAGAAGATGTTCATCTCCACCCTTTTTAAAGGGCTGAAGATCACCCTCGGCCACGCGCTCCGCACCTTCCTCCAGATTGCCGGCAAGAAGCCGAAGGTCACCATGGAGTATCCCGAGCAGAAATGGGATGACCAGCTTCCCGAATACTACCGCGGTGCTCCAGCTCTCGTGACTGATGAGCAGGACCGCGAGCGCTGCGTGAGCTGCCAGCTTTGCGAGTTCATCTGCCCGCCGAAGGCCATCAAAATCACCCCCGGTGAGATCCCGAGCGATGATCCCTGGGCCAAAGTGGAGAAGCGTCCGAAGGAATTCGAGATCGACATGATCCGCTGCATCTACTGCGGCATGTGCGAGGAGGTCTGCCCCGAGCAGGCCATCTATCTCCGCAAAGATTACGCCATCACCGGCCTCAGCCGGAAGGAAATGGTCCACGACAAGAAGCGCCTCTATGAGATCGGCGGCAAGCGCGTGGGCCTCGTGAACAAGTGGAACGAACTCAAGTAGCCTCGATGCCTCCCCTTCTTTTCTACCTCTTCGCCCTCATCACGCTCGGTTTCGGACTGAATGTGGTGCTTGCGCGCAATCCGGTGACGAGCGCCCTGTCTCTCGCGGTCAGCTTCGTCGGACTGGCAGCTCTCTTCATCAGCTTGGAAGCTTATTTCATCGGCACGCTCCAGGTGCTCGTGTATGCAGGTGCCGTGATGGTGCTTTTCCTCTTCATCATCATGTTGATGGACATCAAGGCCGAGTCCGTGGCAACCCGGACCAACTACGCAGCCATCGCCGCTGGCGTCGCTGTCGCAGCCATCCTCGCCGTGCAGATCGCCACCGTCTCCAGCCAGCTTTCCATCAGCGCCCAGTCCACTGACCAAGCCGCGCTTTCCCTTGAAAAAGCGGGAGCCCAGTGGGAATCACGCGGCAAGGAAAACATCCCCACCATCTCCCGCGACCTCAAGGCAGGCACCCTGCCGGATGCGAAGCTGATGGGCGAGACGCTCTTCTCTAAATACGCCTTCCATCTGCAAGTCGTCGGTCTGCTGCTCCTCGTGGGCACCGTCGGCGTCGTGGCACTGAGCAAACGTGACAGCAAGGAGGCCGCGCAGCCATGATCACCCTGAATCATTACCTCGTCGTCAGCGGCATCCTCTTCGCCCTCGGGCTCGCAGGTGTCATCGCCCGCCGAAACATCCTCATCATCTACATGTGTTTGGAGATGATGCTAAGCGCCGGAAACCTCGCCCTCGTCGGATTCTCCCGCTTCCGTGTCACCGACGGCCTGCCTGACTACACCGCGCAGGCGCTCGTCTTCTTCACCATCACCGTCGCCGCCGCTGAGGTGGCCGTCGGCCTCGCCATCATCGTCGCCCTCTTCCGCACGAAGCAAAGTGTGGAGGTTGAGGCCGTCACCAAACTTCAAGGCTGATTCAGGCACACCAACTGAGAACAGCGAACTGAGAACTTCACATGCCCGACCCGGAATCCACCTCATCCAGCCTGCCGACGCTGCTGCTCCTCCTGCCGCTGCTTTCCGCGCTGGTGATCCTGCTTGCCCATCGCATGCTCAAAGGTGCCTGCGTGATGATCTCGATCCTCTCGGCGGCCATCTGTTTCCTCATCAGCCTCATGCTGCTCGGCACCAAGGATGCCGCCCCGATGCTCCTGCCCTTCATCGAAGTCGGCAAGTTCCGCGTCGCCATTGATGCCCTGATCGACCAGCAAAGCCGTGGCATGATGTTCATCGTCACCTCCATCGGCCTCTTTGTGCATGTTTTCTCCGTCGGCTACATGAAGGACGACGAAGCCAAAGAGCGCTTCTTCGGTGCCTTGTCCCTCTTCATGTTCTCCATGACCGGCATCGTGCTCGCGGGCAATCTCGTCATGATGTTCATCTTCTGGGAACTCGTGGGCCTTAGCTCCTACCTGCTCATCGGTCACTGGTTTGACAAACCGAGCGCTGCCGAAGCCTCGAAGAAAGCCTTCCTCACCAACCGCATCGGCGACTTCGGCTTCATGATCGGCATCCTCATGCTTTTCATGGCCAATCACGGCGACGTCACCTTCACCGGCCTGCACGACAGCTTCGCGCAGGGCACCATGCACGACACCGCGAAGATGCACCCCACCTTCATGATGATCGCCGCGCTCGGCATCTTCATGGGAGCCATGGGAAAAAGCGCCCAGTTCCCCCTTCACGTCTGGCTTCCTGACGCCATGGAAGGCCCTACGCCCGTCTCCGCCCTTATCCACGCCGCCACGATGGTCGCCGCGGGTGTGTTCATGCTCGTCCGCTGCGCTTTCGTGATCGAGGCCTCCCCCGACGCCGCTACCACCATCGCTTGGATCGGTGGCATCACCGCCCTCATGGCCGCGCTGATCGCCACGCAGCAGAATGACATCAAGCGCGTGCTTGCCTACTCCACGCTCTCCCAGCTCGGTTACATGGTCATGGCCGTCGGACTCGTCGCCATGCAGGCCACCGGCCATCATGATGCCGCCGCTCCCGGCCATCCCGCGATGTTCCACCTCTACACGCATGCTTTCTTCAAAGCCATGCTCTTCCTCGGCTCCGGTGCCGTCATCTATGCCTGCCACCACGAGCAGGACATCTGGAAGATGGGCGGCCTCGCCAAACACATGCCCGTCACGTTTTTCACCTTCGCCATCGGCACCGCTTCACTCATGGGCGTGCCTTACATCACCAGCGGCTTCTGGAGCAAAGAAGCCATCCTCGGCGTCGCATTCGAGGTCAAAGGTGGATCACCGCTGTTCTGGATTGGCGTCGCGACTGCTCTGCTCACCGCTTTCTACATGACGCGCATGTTTGTCATCGCTTTCCTCGGCAAACCCCGCACCGAGCACGCTCATCACGCCACCGAGGCTCCGATCGTGATGCTCCTGCCACTCGTCCTTCTAGCCCTCCTTACCCTCATTTCACCTTGGGATTGGGCAGCCAATTTACTGGAAGCCTTGAAGCCTCATCACGCAGAAGCCCATCCGACGGTCCTCATTGCTTCTATCTTGGCGCTCGTCGTCGGTTCTGGCGCTGGATTCGTCCTCTATCGCGGCAAAGACAGTGACCCGCTCGCCTCCAAAGGCCTCGCCAAGGTCTTTGCCAACAAGTTCTACTTCGATGAACTCTACGCCGTGCTTGTGAAAGTCCTCCAGGACGGCGTCGCCTGGGTCGTCACCGGTTTGGAGCGCATCTTTGTCGATGGCATCTTCGCCCGCCTGCCCGCTTTTGCGGCCAAGCGCCTTGGTTCTGCGGCTCGTGTGCTCACGGGCGGTCATCTACAGACCTACACTTTCCTCCTTGGTGCTGGCTTGCTGCTCGTCATCTACCTCATCGTCTTCGTCCTGCCCCAGATGGGTCATTGATCTCCTTCCGGAATGAGTCCCCTCGAAATCGTCATCCTCCTGCCTATCCTCGCCGCCCTCGCGGTCTGGCTCGGTGCCCCTGCTCGTGCCACCTCCGTCGGCACCGCTGTCCTGAATCTGCTGATCGTCCTCGGCCTCGTCTGGCAGTTCAAATCCGCCTCCGCTGGCAAGGCAGGCTTTGCCTATGAAAGCGCCCGCGTGGTGCTGGATAACCCCGCCATCGCCTTCGCCGTCGGTGCCGATGGTGTCTCGCTCATCCTCGCCCTGCTCACCGCACTCGTCACCTTTGCCGCCGTCTGGCAGATCAGCCCCGAGAAACCCGGCATCTACCACATCGCCTCGCAATTGATCGCGGGTGGAGCCTTTGGAGCCTTCCTTTGCACCGACGTCTTCTTCCTCTACGCCTTCCACGAACTCGCGCTCATCCCCACCCTCCTCATGATCGCCAACTACGGTCATGGCGATGACGAGCACCGAAAAGCCGCCGCTTGGAAAACCACCGTCTATCTCGGCGCAGGCAGCCTCGTCCTGCTAGCCGGACTTGCCTGGGTCGTGCTCGAATTCAGCGGCGGCGAAAAGCTCACCTTCGACCTCACCGCGCTGAAAGCCCAGGCCGCCGCCACCCCGCTGCCTGCCGCGCAGCAGGCCACCATGGCTTTCGTGCTCCTGCTCGGCTTCGGCACTCTCGTCTCGCTCTTCCCGCTGCATTCCTGGGCCGCTCCCGCCTATGCATCTGCCCCGACTCCAGTCGCCATGTTGCACAGCGGCGTGCTGAAAAAATTCGGTCTCTATGGTCTGCTCCGCATCGCTTTGCCTCTCCTGCCGCAGGGCTTCCAGGCCGAATGGGTGCAGCAGGCGCTGCTCTACATGCTCTTGGGGAACATCCTCATCATGGGCTTCGTCACCATCCATCAAAAGCGCCTCGACGACGTGCTCGCGAATTCTTCCGTGATGCACATGGGTTACATCTTCCTCGGCCTCGCCGCCGGGACCGAGATCGCCCTTCGTGGTGCCGTGCTTTTGATGTTCGCCCACGGCATCAGCATCGCCCTACTCTTCGCTCTCGCCGGACGCCTTCGCAGCCAGCTCGGCACGCTTGAGCTGAGCAAACTCGGCGGCCTCGCCTCCCACGCCCCTGTCTTCACCGTCATCTTCGCCTTCGGAGCCTTCGCCTCCATCGGCCTGCCCGGCCTCGCCAACTTCGCCGGTGAGGTCATGGTCTTCATCGGCTGCTTCACCACCTTTGGCGTCACCAGCTTCGGCCCGTTGCAATGGACCGTGGCCATCGCTCTCTGGGGCGTCGTGATGTCCGCCGTTTATATGCTCCGCGCCTACCGCAGCATCTTCCAGGGCGCAGCCACCACCGGACTCTTCATGAAGGACCCCGCCTTAAGCCAGCGCGTGCCTTTGATCCTTCTCGCCGCTGTCCTTCTCATCGCCGGTTGCTGCCCCTGGCTGCTTCTTGGCCTCATGAAAACCGACCTCGCCACCGTGGCCGAGGCTGCTTCCACCGCCGTCCAGGGTGCCGCCAAGGCCGCCGCCGGAACCGCTCATTGATCTCCTATGTCCGTCTTCACCATCGAAGCCTTCCTCGCCATCCTGGGCCTCGTGCTCCTGATGCTTGAGGCCTTCGCGCCCGACATCTCCCGCCGCACCATCGCCGCCGTCAGCATCGCTGGTGCCGCGCTCGCGCTCGTCCTCTTCCTCACTGTCGTCAGCAGCGACACCGCCAGCCTGCCCGGCTTCCTCCGCCCCTGGATGGCGCTGGACTCCCTGGCCATGTTTTACAAAGGCCTCGCGCTGGTGATCACGCTCATCGTCCTCTGGCTCACCCACGAGTGCGCCCCGTATGTCAGCAAATACACCGTCGATGGCCGCGTCACTGAGCTTTTCAGCATCCCGCTCATCGTTTGCTCCGGCATGATGTGGATGGCTGCCGCCCAGGACCTCGTCACCGTCTTCGTCGCGCTCGAACTCGTCACCGTCTCCTTCTACGTCCTCGTCGCCTTTGCCCGGAAAAGCAGCCTCGCTCTCGAAGCCGGGGTGAAATACCTCATCCTCGGCGCGCTAAGCACCGGCGTCCTCATCTTTGGCATCGCCTGGACCTATGGAGCCACCGGCAGCCTCAGCTACGAAGGCATCAGCAAAGCCCTCGCCCTTTCCTCCACCGCGAAGGCTCCAGCCCTCCTCGGAGCTGCCTTCCTCCTCGCCGGACTTTGCTTCAAAGTCGCCGCCGCTCCGTTCCAGAGCTGGGTGCCTGACGTGTATCAGGGCGCACCCATCCCCGTCACCACCTTCCTCTCTGTCGGTTCCAAGGCCGCCGGTTTCGTCGTCCTCACCCGCGTCGTCGATGCCTTCCTTGTCGAGGGTTCCATCATCGGTTCCGAGGTCAAAGCCCTCCTCCTCATCCTTGGTGCTTTGACCGTCCTGCTCGGCAGCCTGCCCGCCATGTTCCAGCAGAGCGTGAAGCGTCTCCTTGGTTACTCCAGCATCAGCCACGCCGGTTATCTCGTGCTCGCCCTCGCCTGTCACGACAGCATCCGCAGTGAATTGTCCTCCGGCGGCATCGTCGCCTTCTACCTCGGCACCTACCTGCCCATGACTGTTCTCGCCTTCCTCGTCCTTGCCATCCTGCGCGTGAACGGCGGCGGCGAAGACATCCGCGACTTCCGGGGCCTCGGCAAACGCTCCCCGCTGCTCGCCCTCGCCATGACGATCGCTCTCGCTTCCCTCGCCGGTCTGCCATTGACCGCAGGCTTCATGGGCAAGCTCTTCGTCTTCATCAGCCTCGCCGACCAAGCCTACTGGGGAGCCCTCGTCTGCGCCGCCATCGGAGCCGCTGCCGGATTCTACTACTACTTCCGCGCCATTGTCGCCATCCACAGCAGCGACAGCGGCCTCGCCTCCCAGCCCCTCACGGTGAACACCGCCTCCAAAGCTGGAGCCATCGTCCTCTCCGTCGCGATCATCGTCCTCGGTGTGTATCCCAAGCCGCTTCAGAAGATCCTGGTCAAAGACGCCCCGGTGGCCGTGAAGGCACATTGATTCTGTCGCGGTGTCCGAGTGCCCTCACTCGCAGAACGAAATGAAGCTTGTTTCAAGACAGGCTCTGTGTTGATCTCAGGTCATCACCCATGACTTGTGACGACAAGATATTTGAGATCGCAACTGACTTGATTCGTCGTTCTTCGATGAAGCATGAGACATGGAGAGCTACTGTCATCGGGCAATTTCATCCATCCCTGCCTCAACCCATTGAGCTGGCAGAAGGTGAGCTAGTCCTCATCAGTGCGAGCTTTCCAGGAGACGACTGGTATATCTGGACGACACGACGACTCATTTCTTCCTGTGATGGCTCCCAGTACACGATGGCCTCAGAAGAAACAGCTGCCGCCGACTTTGGCATGTTCAAAGGCAGACCAAGTCTTTTAAACGACCCAAAGGCACCTCTGCAAACACTCGTAGCGGCGATCCAAAGCCACCGTGGAAGCGTTGTCCGGCTAACTTATGAGCTTGGCTACGCATCAATGGTTCCTATTCAGTGTCACAAGTATTGGACGCTGAAACACCAAGTCTTGATAGACTCATGACACCCTCCGAAGTGGCTACTTATCGAGCGGCCAAAGCTGGCAGACTTTGATTTTTAGCCTTCCGCGCTGCGCCCATGAAAGACCTGCTGCACGCCACACTTAAAGCCGTCGGGATAACTCTTGTGATCTTCCTCTTGTTCGGAGGCTGGGTGACTTGGCACATGTCCAAAGAGGGTTTCTCATTCCCCGGCCCCGGACACCAGGACTACTCGGCTTACCTCGCTGGTGATTACTCAGTTTATCGCACCTCGCCTTTTGAGATCATTATCGCCCCAGGTGGCTACAATAATGGCACGCCCATCATTCCGTCAGTCGTTACCGCCTGTGCTACCGATGGCCGCTACATCCTCGCGCAACGACAGGATACCCGCCAAGCCTTCCGAGATGATCCCAAGCACACATGGAAAGAGATGGACCCCGAAAGCACCAATTACTGGATTCTTGATACCCAGAAGCCTGAAGTCTTCGGGCCGCTCTCCAACGGAGATTTCACCGCCAAGCGTCGCCAACTCGGCATTCCAGACTCCATCAAACTCATCCCACCACGCGCCTTTGCCGACATGCATGGCCCCCCAGCCAGTTTAGAAAACGTCAAGGACATGCCTGATCCATTCCTGCCGATGCCGAAGTGAAACCCAAAACCCTCCTTAGGTCGTGTTTGAAAACCCTCAACAGCCATAGCGAAGCCAATCGATGACGGACGCAAATTGAATGAGAGCGAGGTAGTGGGAGGCAAGTTTATCGCGG
>JAGKWZ010000212.1 GCA_021151605.1 Verrucomicrobiaceae bacterium | reverse complement strand
CGATAGGTGAGTGCGGCGATGACTGCGCGCTGCTGGCTCTCCGCGAGCGCCTTGCCTGTTTCTTGTGCGGCCCAGGCGATGGCTTCATCCGCCTGGATGGTGGGGTAGGACGGCGCGAGGGCAACGAGTACCATCAGGCTGCGTGCGATGCTTTGCTCAGCGGCTCGGAGGTAGGGAAGATAAAGAACGTTGGCCTCGCCGAGCGTGTGGCGTTCGAGCTTCTCTTCGCGAATGAGCACTTCGATTTGCTCCCGGATGAGTTGGTCATTCATCCGCAGCAACTCGGCGGTCTTTTCGATGGCGAGTTGCTCGGGCAGGCAGGTGTGACCGTTTTGGGAGGCGGTGTCCAAAGTATGCAGGATGGCCGCTCTCACGCGCTCCGGCGCATCCGCTGCAAGGCCCATCTGCTGCGCGATCTGGTCCGCGGTCTTGAAGCCGATGCCGTGGATGTCCTGAGCGAGGCGGTAGGGATCGCTGGTGAGAACGGCGAGCGCTTCATCACCGTAAGTTTTATGGATGCGCAGGGCGCGGGAGGAGCTGATGCCGTTCTGGTGCAGGAAGAGCATGATGTTGTGGATGCTCTTCTGTTTCAGCCAGGACTCGCGGATCTCCTGGCGTCGCTTCTTGCCGATGCCTTCCACGCCTTCGAGCTTCACGGATTCGTTTTCGATCACGTCAAAGATGCGCTGGCCGAACTTCTCCACCATGCGCTTCGCGTAAGCTGGGCCGATGCCGTCGATCAAGCCGCTGCCGAGATAGCGCTCGATGCCCTCGCTGCTGTTCGGGCGTGTGAGCTTGAGCGTGTCTGCTTTGAACTGATCCCCGTAATCACGAGTGGCCTCCCACTTGCCTGTGGCCTCAAACTGTTCGCCAGCCACCACACGCGGCGCTTTGCCGATCAGGCTCACGGGCTCGCGTTTGCCCTGCGGGATCACTTTCAGGATGCAGTAGCCCGTGTCCTCCGTGTGAAACACCACACGCTCCACGATTCCGCGGAGGTTGGTGTTGGACGGGGCTGGGGATGGCATCGGCGGCTATTTACTGCAATGATGTCTGGAAGGGCAGGAATTTGTTGCGTGCTTGACGCCTTCGCTTGTTTCTGGACTGCTCTTCTTACCATCCAACCTATGTCTTACGCCCGCCTCACTCTTCGTGTTCATCCTGACGATCAACTCATCGTCGCGCTTCGTGATCTCAAGGCGGGGAATGTGGTGGATGGGATCACGCTGCGGGAGGACATCGCGGCGAAGCATAAGTTTGCCGCGCAGGATTTTGCCGCCGATGAAAAGGTGACGATGTATGGTGTGACTGTTGGCCGCACGACGCAGGCCATCCCTGCCGGGGCGCTGGTGCATACGCACAATTTGAAACACGAGGCGGCGGGCTTTGAAGGCAAGCGCGGCAGCTATGTGTGGACGCCGCCGGATGTGAACGCGTGGTCGGGACGGACGTTCCGTGGCTTCAAGCGCAGCGACAGCGTCTCGGGCACGGCGAACTACTGGCTCGTGATCCCGCTGGTGTTCTGCGAGAACCGCAATCTCGGCTTCATGCGCGAGGCACTGACTCGGGCGCTGGGTTATGCGCGGTCATCACCGTATGAGAGCTTTGCGCAAAGCTTGGTCGAAAGGCATCGGCGGGGTGAGTCCTTGGACGTGGCTTTGGAAGATGGGCTCTTCGCGGCACCGAAGCCGCTGTTTCCGAATGTAGATGGCGTGAAGTTCCTGGAGCATGGTCTTGGTTGCGGTGGCACTCGGCAGGATGCGCTGGCGCTGGTGCAGCTACTGGCGGGTTACATTGCTCATTCAAATGTGGCGGGCGCGACGATCCTGAGTCTGGGCTGTCAGCACGCACAGGTGAGCCTGCTTCAGGATGCTCTGAGTCGGCTGTATCCGCGCTTCAACAAGCCGCTGCACATCTTCGAGCAGCAAAAGAGTGCCTCCGAGCGCGACATGATGGCGCGGGCGATCACGGCGACCTTTGAAGGGGTGAAGAAGGCCAATGAGCAGGTGCGTGAGGCATGTCCGCTGAGCGATCTCATCGTCGGTGTGGAGTGCGGTGGCAGCGATGGATTCTCCGGTGTCTCGGCGAATCCTGTGATCGGTCACGCGGCGGATCTTTTGTCTGCGCTGGGTGGTGCGCCGGTGCTGTCGGAGTTTCCAGAGCTTTGTGGTGTGGAGCAGAGTCTCTGTGACCGCTGCACGACGCCCGAGATGGCGGACAAATTTGTGCATCTCATGCGTGCCTATGAAGGCGCGGCGAAGGCCTGCAATTCGGGCTTTGATGCGAACCCATCGCCGGGAAACATCCGCGATGGGCTGATCACCGATGCGATCAAGTCCGCTGGTGCGGCGAAGAAAGGCGGGACGGCTCCGGTCGTGGATGTGCTGGACTACAGCGAACCCATCACGAAGCACGGTGGGCTGACGCTCTATTGCACGCCGGGCAATGATGTGGAGTCCACGACCGCCATCGCAGGTGGTGGGTGCAATTTGATCCTCTTTTCCACAGGTCTCGGCACGCCGACAGGCAACCCAATTTGCCCCACGTTGAAGATCTCCACGAACACGACGCTGATGCAGCGCATGGGAGACATTCTGGATTTCGACACGGGGCCGGTCATCACGGGTGAGCAAACGGTATCGCAAATGGGCGAGAGTTTGCTGGAACTGTGCATCGCTACGGCGAGTGGCGAGTATGTACCCAAGGCTGTATCGCTAGGGCAGGACGATTTCCTGCCGTGGAAACGTGGGGTTTCGCTCTGAGATCTCAGCGTCCCTGGTAGCTCGGATACTTGTTCTTGAGGAGCTTGCTGAATTCTGACGCTTTGTCTGCCTGTCCCGATTTTTCCAGGGATTGGGCTGCTTTGGTGAGGGCTTCGGGAGTGACTTCTTCGTCATCGAAGAACTGGGCCGGAATCATGAATTTGGCAGCGGCTCCCTTGTACTTCTCGGTGGCGGCTGCTGCCTGGTTTTCAGCTGTGAGTTTGTCCCCGAGAGCCATGAGGATGTCGCCCTGTAGGATCAGGAGAAGGGCCTGGGGTTTGCCATCTTTGGCAAAGGCGAGTCCTTCCTGCACGACGGCTTCGGCTTCATCAAACTTGTTCATGCCTAGCAGGGCACGGCCTTTGGTGAGAAGTCCGCGAGCTTTGGGAGCACCATCGGAGGTTACTTTGAGGAAGTGATCGGTGGCTTTGACGCTGGTCTCGAAGTCCTTTGTCTCGAGGAAGGCCATGCCAAGGTAGTTCCAGACGCGTGGATCGGTGTTTTCGGGGGCGTCAGGTGTGGAG
Organism: Verrucomicrobiaceae bacterium; assembly: GCA_021151605.1. Classification (GTDB taxonomy): domain Bacteria; phylum Verrucomicrobiota; class Verrucomicrobiia; order Verrucomicrobiales; family Verrucomicrobiaceae; genus Prosthecobacter. The sequence continues at coordinate 6,249 of JAGKWZ010000212.1, read as the reverse complement.
GCGAGAGCGAGGTATTGGGCGGCTCTTGGGAAGTTCTTTTGATCGTAAAGCTTGAGGCCGAGCCAAGTAAGGACATTGGGCGGGACGTTGCCTTTGGCGTTGGCTCGGCGGTAGTCGTCGATGGATTTGCTGAGTGCCTCGATGTTTTGCTGCACATACTGAGCCTGAATGATCATCTGGCTAGCCTGGTCGAGATAGGTCTTGCGATCGACTTCGATGGTTTTGGTGAGTGCCTTCACCGATTCGGCCCACTGCTGGAGTGAGTAATGAGCGCGGCCAATGCCAAACCAGGCCTGTCCGGCGGCTGGACTGGTGGGGAATTTCTTCACGAGCGTCTCGAAGGCCGCGATGGTGGCTTTGTGATCGCGTTGTTCAGCGGCAATGAGCCCCATCTGGAGGTAGGCGAGTTCAGTGGCCTCTGAGTTCGGGAATTCCTGGGCGACTCTTTTGAAGTCGGTCATCGCGTTGGCGGTATCCTTGGTGTCGCGGTAGGTCAATCCTCGGCGGGCGAGCGCTTTGGCGGTGAGTTCATGGGCAGGGAACTGGGTGAGGAACTGGGAAAAGGCTGCGATCGCATCCTGCGGGCGCTGGGCTTCGGCGAGTGCCCAGGCTTTGTTGAAATGAGTTCCGGGCTGGAGTTTGGCGGGCAGTTTTTCGATCTGCACGTCAGTATAGCTGTTCGCAGCTTCGGTGTAGCGTTGCTTGTTGAAGTGATGATCGGCGCGGATGAGGCGGGCTAGGTTGAGAAATTCGTGATTAGCGTGCTTCTCAGCATTTTTGGCGATAAAGCCTGTGGCAAACTCGGCTAGGTCTTTGTCATCGAGGAGGTAGAAGCAGTACAGTTTCCAGTAGCCAGCCTCGAACGCGGCATCACTGCCAGAGGCGCTCTGCTCGACCATGAGGTAGGTTTCCACAGCACGCGCATAGCTTTTCTTCATGCGGAAAGCATTGCCGACCATGAGGAGCATTTTGGGGCGTGTTTCGCCTTCAGGGAGGATGGACGCGTTGGCGTTGTAGTTGTTGATGACGCCGTCATAGTCGCCTTTGGCAAACATGGCCTGCACTACGCCGACGAGGGCGATGCTGCGGCTCGCGGCGCTGGTTCCTGGGATTTTCAGGGCTCGCTCAAACAGGGGGATGGCTTCCTCTGGTTTGCCAGTTTCGATGAGAAGCACGGCTGCATTGACGGAGGCTTCGGCGACGGTGGTGTCGTCTTTGGCGGTGAGGAGAAGTTCTTGGAAGAGCGGCAAAGCTTCACTTTTCTTGTCTTCGGCCAGCAAGAGGACTCCGAGACTGAGCAGGGCGGCTTCGCGATAAGGATTGTCTTCCGGTTTGGCAGCCTTGACGGCGATCACGGCACTCAGCGCAGCCATCTGGCGCTTGGTATCGCCCAGCATTTGATAAGCACGGGCTTTGTTAAAGCTGGCGGCTAGGCGGACCTGGGGCAGGGGGCTCTTGGTCTCGCATAGGGCAAACATGCGTGCCGACTGGTCAAAGTCGCGGGCATTGAAGAGGATGGCCCCGAGCCGGTAGGCAGCGGAGGGCGCGCCTTCGGAGTTGGGGTAGCGGTTGACCACTTCCTGCCAGTAAGTTTCGGCGACCTTGAGCTGGTTGAGGTTTTTGTAGCACTCGCCGATGCGAAAGAGGGCTGCAGGGACGTGGCGTCCTGACGGGTAGTTTTGCAAATACTGGCCGTAGGACTGGGAGGCGATGCTCCATTCGCTGCGGTCATAGGACATGCTGGCGTAGTCGAAGAGGTCTTCGTCCGGGCCTTTGGGTTTTACTGGCTCAGCTAGGCGTGTTTCGTTGGGGAGAACGGGAACGGCCTTGGGCACTTTGGGCTCATCATCATCGAGCGGGACCGCTTTGGGCACTGATTGGGCGTGGAGCGTTGCGTTAAATGCCGGAAGCAGAAGCAGAGCGCAGAGCGTGAATCGCATGACTGTGGCAGTAGGGCGGGACAAGGGCGTTTGGGACGGGCTGAGGCTCATGTCACTTCACGGTTTTTTCGGGGCTTCGGCGTCGGGCTTGCGGGTGGCGAAGGCGATGTTCCAGATGCCAGCTTCCTGGCAGGTGTTTAACACGCGGATAACATGCTTGTAATCCACGACTTCATCGCCCCGGAGAATCACGGCCTGATCCTTGAAGACGGTGACGATGTTCTTCAGCTTGGCGAGCAGCTCTTCAACAGTGAGCTGTTGTCCATTCACGATGATCTCTCCCTCGCTTTTGATGTTGATGATGATCTCCCCGACATTTCGGGATTCGTTCTCTTTTCCCTGATCGGCAGCGGGGACGCTGATGTCCATGACTTGCTCGTTTTTCGCGTAGTGCGAGGTCACGGCGAAGAAGATGACCAGCAGGAAGAGCACGTCCACGAGCGGCGCGAGCTGCATGGGCGTGGGCTCGATGGAGTGTTGTTTGCGGAAGTTCATGGCGCGTCAGGGTGATGAAGGTCTCACTCCGGGCGTCCAGCCGCTGCGCGAGCAGCGCGTTTGTATTGAACCGCGAGCAGGGCCATGATGTGGGTGGTGGCGGCCTCCATTTCGGAGATGAGGCGGTTCACCTTGCCACGGAAGATGGAATAAAAGATGAGGGCCGGGATGCCGATGGCGAGACCAGAGGCCGTGCAGAAAAGCGCTTCAGAGACGCCTTGGGCGAGGCCGAGCTGATTGCTGCCGCCGTACTGGGTGTTCGAGATTTCGTGGAAGGTGGTGATCATCCCCAGCGTGGTGCCGAGCAGCCCGAGCATGGGTGCCACTGCACCGACGTCACCAAGGTAGGCGATGCGAGCGAGAAGGAGACTCGACTGGCGGTTGCCCTCGGCCTCGGTGACTTCCTTCACTTCTTCAAAACTGGCGGTCGGGTTGCGTGTGGCGAAGTCGAGCGTCTTCGCCGTGACTCGGGCGATGCATTCGTTGCGGCGATTACAGACGGCGAGCAGGCCAAGGTAATCTTGTTTGCGGATGAGGGCATCGGCGCTGTTCATGAAGGCATCGCTCACCACAGTGCCCTGGCGGACGGTGAAGGTGAAGAGCACGATGAAGAAGGCCGTGACCATGGAAAGGATAATGAGCGGGTACGCCATGATGCCCGTGCGCTGCACGAACCCATCCAGCGTCAGGGCGGCGGCATATGGATTCTCGGCTGGGGCAGCAGCTTCAGTTTGTGGAGCGGTGGCAGCAGGAGCGGCCGGCGCCTGGGCCAAAGCTCCGGAGGTCATCCAAGCAAACACGAGAGCTAGCAGGGCGAAGGCGAGTAGGGAACGGGAAGACATGCGGCAGCGATGGTATGCAGAGGAGGCGTGCTTGCAAGGAATCACACAACTCCTTGACGGCTCGTGAAGCCACGGTTTTTCCTTCCTTGAAGCTTTTCCCATGCCCAGTGCCCCATTATCCGCTGAATCCGTCATTTCTCTTTTGGTGGAGCATGAGCTTTTGGAGAGCGCCGATCCGATCCAGGCTGACAGCGATTTGTTTGCCCTCGGGCTCGACTCGCTGGCGATGATGCAGCTGCTGCTTCATCTCGAACGAGTCTGCCAGATGACCATTCCGGCGGCCGAGATTACTAGGGAGCGCTTTTCCACGCCGAAGCGTCTGGCTGAGTGGTTGGGGCAGCTCTGAGCTTTTGATGAAAATAGCAGCGACTCGTGGGAATAAGCTCACATCGCCCGGCTCTCAGGTGATGTTGTGCCTTCATTATCCTGCTCATGCAGTTAGCTCTCCATTTCCCGATTGACCTGCCCCTCGCACGCCCCAAAGCTGCGCGTGTGTTTTCAGCTACGCCCAGTTTTGAGCAGATCGTGGATGCCCATTATCAGGGTCTTTATCGCTTTGCCCTCAGCATGTGCCATCGCGACGCCACGGCTCAGGATCTGGTGCAGCAGACCTTTTTTCAATGGGCGCGCAAGGGACACACACTGCGGGATGCCGCGAAGGTAAAGACTTGGCTGTTTACCACTCTTTACCGCGAATGGCTCAGTCAGGCACGGAGAGAAAAGAGGCACGAGGAGATCGAGTTCGAGCCTGATCTTCACGGTTCGGTTCAGGAAGACGATTCCGTCGAGGCTCCGCGTGTGGACAGCGCTACGCTCCAGCGTGCGCTGGCTGAACTCCCCGCCAGCTACCGAACTCCACTGGTGCTTTTTTATCTCAAAGAACTCTCTTACAAGGAGATTGCCGAGACTCTAGGTGTCCCTATTGGCACCGTGATGTCTCGCCTTTCCCGGGCGAAAGACATCCTTCGTAGCATCCTGCAAAAGATCGAAGAAACATCTTCATCAAACATTCTGCCCGCCGAGTTTTAGATCCCAAACCCAGCCGTGAACCGCGAACAAGCCAGACTCGAACTTGATGCCACCACACTGCGTCCGCGTGATGCCTTGCCTGAGGCGCGTGCACATGTCGAGAGCGACCCCTCTCTCGCTGCATGGCTGAATGAGCGCACAGCCTTGGATGAGCGCATTTCGGACATTCTTCGGGATGAAATGTCCGTCCCGGCGGATTTGCGGGAACGTCTCCTGGCCTCCGCTAAGGCACCCCAGGCGGCATCGCGACGTGTGCAGGGCTGGTTTGTCCCGTCACTGGTGGCGGCTGCGGCCTGCATCCTCATTGGCTGGCAGATCATGGTGCCGGACTTCAAAGGGTTGCCCGCCTGGCAGGCAGAGGCCATGCCGGCTTTGGCAAAGCTCGAAATGGGCATGACCCGGCTGGATCAGCAGTCTCCTGATATCGAAGCCTTGAAGCGCTACCTGACCGCATCGAGTCTGCCTTGCCCCCACTGCATACCTGATGCGTTGGCGAAAATTCGCACCTTTGGCTGCAAGCAAATCCAGGTGGCAGGCAGGCCCGCAGCGATTATTTGCTTTGATCTCGGTGGAGGCAAAGAGGCCCATCTCATCGTGCTCGAACGTGCAGGATTGCCAGACGCGCCGCAAGAGCGCCAGCCTGAGTTAGCCAAGAGCCACGAATGGAATCTCGCCGCTTGGAGTGATGGCACACAAAGTTTTTTGCTTGCCACGAAGGCTGATGTCTCCGCTTTGAAAAAGCTTCTTGGAATGGCCTGACAGGTCATTTCGGCACTTTCGGCCACCGTGCCAGCGCCAGCATGAGCCAGCCGCCCATCAGCAGTAAGCCGCCGAGAGGCGTCACCGGTCCCAGCCAGTTCCAGCCAAAATAGGCCAGCAGATAGATCGAGCCGCTGAAAAGCAGCATCCCATAAAAAAGAAGGTGCCAGCCACGCACGACACTCTTGTCGGCAGTTCCCAGGAAAAGGGCCAGGATGTAAAGAAACATCGAGTGAGGCAGATGATACCTCACGCCAGTCTCCCAGGACTCCAATTTGCCCGCCGCCAGGAGCACATCATGCACCGCTCCGTGAGCCCCCATGGCACCGAGGGCCACGGCGGCGAAGGCGGAAAGAGCAGCAAGGCGGAGAAGATCACGATCAGGGGAGAGAGTCGTCATGGTCCTGACGGGAAGCGCCGCGTCTTGTTTTGTCAATCCAACAGCGGGGCGAAATGCTGAATCAAGGCGCTTGGGCTTCGACTTTGATGCGGAAGAAGGTGCTGCTTTTGCCGGGTGGAAGAGCTGGGAAGGGGACGGATACTTTTTCGGTGATGCCTTCGTCACTGATGATTTCGGGTACAGCTAGGCTTGGTGTCCAGATGCTCAGGTCGTGGCTGAACTCGACCAGATACTTGATGCCTGCCAATTGATAGTCTTTGCGCCGGTGGAAGATGGCTCTCAGATCACTGCTTTCTGGGGCGATGCTGCCTTGGGCGGCAGCGGAGTCTCCGGCTTGGTTGGGGTCGAGGCCGAAGGCGAACTCATCGTAGTTGCTGATGCCATCGCCGTCGGGGTCGGCGTCGTTGGCGGCGATTCCAGCGTTGCCGGTGAGGCCGCCGAAATGGGAGGAGCGCCAGCTTTGCAGCAGGGCCTCCGCCTGGCTGGCCTGGGATAGGCTGAGGGTGAGGTCACCTGTATTGGCGGCGGTGGCATTGGCAACAGCGATTTGATAGACGGTGGCGCTGGTGGCAGTGAAGACTACACGGCTCCGGGTGGCAGAGACGATTTGGTTGGTGACGGGCGTGAGGGTGGTCAAGGAACTGCCGGTGTAAACGGCGAGGACCTGTCCGGGGGTGCCAGAGAGGATTTTCATATCCACGTCCATGTCGGCGGGGGCGGTCCAGGTCCACCACACGCTATGTGCGGTCGTGACGGTGGCATGGGTGGGCTCGCCCGTCTGGCT
>JAGKWZ010000211.1 GCA_021151605.1 Verrucomicrobiaceae bacterium | reverse complement strand
GGCTACTACACTTTTAACAGTGGCAAAATCTACCACGACGGCTCCGTGCGTGGCATCGACCAGAAGGCCGAGTTCAACGAGTTCGGAGATCGTGGCCCGATGCCAAAGCCCAAGCAGCCCTTTGCCAAATTGCCCGGCCCAGGACGCCATCCCGCCATGGATTGGGGCATCTTCCCTGAGAAAGACGAGCAAAACGCCGACTGGAAGATCGCCAGCTCTGCCATCGGTGCCCTGGAGAAAGCCCCCAAAGACCAGCCTTTCTTCATCGCCGCCGGTTTCCGCCTGCCGCACGTGCCCTGTTTTGCCTCCCAGAAATGGTTCGATCTCTACCCAGACGGCGGCCTGGAGATGCCACCCGTGAAGGAAGACGACCGCGATGACTTGCCGAAGTTCGCCGACTTCCTCCACTGGAAGCTACCCGAGCCACGCCTCAGCACGCTGCGGGCGAACAACGAATGGCGGCCCCTGGTGCGCGCCTACCTCGCCTGCATCAGCTTTATGGATTCCCAGGTTGGCAGAGTTGTGGAGGCTTTGGAAAAGACGGGCCGCGCCGATAACACCATCATCGTTCTGTGGAGTGATCACGGCTGGCATCTCGGGGAAAAGCTCATGACCGGAAAGAACACCCTTTGGAATGAAAGCACTCGCGTGCCGCTCATCTTCGCCGGCCCAGGAGTGAAGGCTGGGCAAGTGTGCAGCCGCCCGGCTGAGCTTCTCGATATCTTTCCCACCCTGCTCGAACTCACCGGCAAACCCGCACGGACCGACCTGGAAGGACACAGCCTCGTGCCCCAGCTCAGAGATGCCAGCGCTGCGCGCGAATGGCCCGCCATCACCACCCACAACCAAGGCAACCACACCATCCGCACCGAGGACTGGCGCTACATCCGCTACGCCGACGGCAGTGAGGAACTCTACGACGAAAAAGCCGACTTCAACGAGTGGCACAACCTCGCCAAAGACCCCAAATACGCCGACAAAAAAGCCGAGCTAGCCAAGTGGCTGCCCAAGGTGGACAAAGCCCCCGTTCCTGGCAGCAAAAGCCGCATCCTGACTTACGATCCCACCACCGGCGAGGCCATCTGGGAGGACCAGCCTATCGACAAGACAGCGCCGCTTCCCGAGCCTTGAGGTGGCTTGGCATCGCCAGGCCTGTTTTCATCGCTGATGTCATTCAGATCTCAATTATCCGAGAAAGTTTCTACGTCTTGCCCTGGGTGCATTCCTGCCTAAGGCCTTCAAATGCAGAGCAGAGTTTTGGTCATCTATGGATCGTTCGGAGTCGCTGGTTTAAACCGGCTGGTGACTGATTGGAGCAAGGTGGATATCCTTGAATTCGACGCCTTTGCGGATGAGCGCCTGTTGAAGCTGGGAGCCAGCTTGATCCCAAGGACTCGCATGATGGATCACGAGCGTGCTGAGAATGAATACGCGCGCGTGAGAAACATGTTCGATGCCTTTCTTAACCATCGCGGCACCTATCCTGGCATCGATACCAGCCGCAGTTTCCGTGCTGCCTGTCTGGGAGCGGAGTGCTTCAAGATCGCTACCTGTTATCTTTGGAACCTGGACATTGCCCGAAAGTTGATGGCGGAGAAACGATGGGAGCGGATCATCGTCAGTCCAGGAACGGGTGTGAGCTCCTTGTCCTGGAAGCAGATGGCTGAAGCTCTGGGCATTCCTCTGGTTCAGCTTCCTTTTGATCGCGAGAAGCCGCCATTCTTATGGATGCTTCGACGCCGCTTGAACAAATGGAAGGCAAAACGTCGGGCAAAGCCTGCGTCAGCCGCATCGGGAGTCCCCAAGGCAATGAGGGAGGCAGGACCTAAGAGCGAGTGGATCTGTGCAGATTCCAGGTTGGAGCCTTTGCTCGCCCGAGCGGATGATTCATCCCCCTGGCATAAGTTGACTCCGCTGGTCGAACCATCAGCAGAGGAGCTGGGCAGAGTCCGTGCCGATTATCTGGAGTGGTGGAAGAGCTGGTGGGAGAACTGGAAGTCGGATTCTGCGAATCAGACTTCGATGAGCGAAGGACCCATTCTTGAGACGATTGGAAAACTTCTCTGCAGCGAGGTTTACCCGCGACGGTTTTTGCAACTCCAGCAGGCCCGTAAGCGGCTGGAGGCGCTCCAACCGCAGGCGATGTTGTTTGGCGCGATGCGTGGCAAGCAGGAACTCATGTGGCTGCTCGCGGCTCAGGAACGTGGAATCCCGACTGGTGCCGTCACCCTGGATGATCAGATCGACCCACTGATCGCGTTCGACGTTGACCGGGTCTTTTGTGATGATGCACGCCAGCAGGAGATGGCCCTGTTTGCCAAAATGGAAGCCGACAGGGTCAGGATGATACGTACGCATCGGGCACCGCCTCCCCAGCCACCTCGGACCGAAGCCCTTCTGACTGAAAATCGCGGACTCGTCGTCATGGCTGGCACCTATTTCAGCGGCCAGCGCATCGGTGCCCTTCCCAGTGTGAATCTTTGGGCGGTGAAACTGCTCGTGGAGACCGCTCGGCTGATGCCGGATCATGATTTTCTCTTCAAGCCCCACCCCATTCGTGAGCGTCCAGAGCAGGCAACTCACTGGACGGGTTTCCATCACCTGCATCTATGGCAGATCGAGTGTTTTGTCGGTGGACTGCGGCCACCTTCGAACTTTCGGCTTCTCCAGCCAGAGGCGAACCTAGCCCACCTGATGCAGAAGACCGACGTTCTGGTGAACATCGAGTCCTATGCTGCTTTTGAAGCTTATGCTCTGGGGATTCCCGTAGTTCATGTGTGCCCTGCCATCCGGGGCTGGAAGGCTTTTGAAAAGCTCATTGAAATGGGAGCTGAACAGGTTGCAGACACGCCCCCGAAGCTCGCTGAGTGCTTGGGAAAGAACCTTCGCGACGCTCTTCACATCCGCAGGCAGACCGAACTTCAGCAGGAGTTTCTGCGTGGCTTCTATAGTCTTGATGCACCGCCTCTGGACGAGGCGGCTCTCTCTGCGTTCGATTCCGTGCAGTCTCAGACCACCAAGTTGTGACGCTCTAAAATCTCCAGGGTTTCGCGCACGGCGTCGGCCGTTGCGCCGCAGTTTCGGGCGATTTCGGAGACACTCTGTCTGCCATCAATTTGATCCATGATGCTGAAAAAGTGGCGGTGCAGCTCCGGCTGTGTCGTGTGGTCGATGTGGATCCCGTAACGTGAGCAGAAGACCTCTCCGGTAAAGCGGGGAAGGGGAATCTGATTGGCCTCCCAGGCATCGATCATCTGCATCACCAGTTCCACGCTGTTCTCTAGATGCGGGATCGAAGCATGGGCGACATCATCCTCCGAAGAGTGGTATTCGCGATAAGGCCACTCAGGATGGGAGCGCGGCAGCACACGGGAGAGCGACAGCATCGGCACTCGTGCGCCGGGGCCGTTGAACTGACGTTCGTCATTGCCGATGATGCTGCGGTAGGCACCACACCAGCCATCGGGCGATCCTTTTTCAAAAGCTGCCTTCAAGACGCGGGCGGCAGGAGTCTGCTCATCGAAGGGCATTTGCAAAGCCGGGGCATGAGGCAGGCTTAGCATCTCCAAAAAGAGCCCACCATGAAGCTTCGAAATCAGATGGGAATGTCGTGAAAGCCACGCAGCTGAGCCAATGGTCTCGGGCAAAATGAGGAAGCGATAGGTGTAGCGCAGGTTCTTCCTCGTGCGCAGTCGGCGCATGACTTCCATGCCGACAACGACGCCGCTGAGATCATCGGCGGCCTGGGCTGGATGACAAAGGTGCGCGCAGAGGACAAAGCTCGCGTCTGACTGACCGGGAACGATCACCTCGCCCACCTTCAGATGGCTGTAGCTGGTGTCTGTGCGGATGATGACGCGATACTCATCGTCCGTGAGGGCTGCGCGTTGCCTTTGAGTGCAGCAGAGGCCCCAGTCACGCTGGTAGTATTTGAAGACAAAGGGCACAGCGTCCTCCAGACGTGGATGGACATGCAGATGCCTCAGCAGTTCCTCACGACTCACGACACCGTCGAACGGCATGGAGTAGGACACGACATGCAGCGCGTGATCCTGCGTGGAGAAAAGCGTGCGCCCATCGAGGGATTGCAGCGCTGCTTCGTGGCAGGTCCACTTCTCTGGCACGATCCAGGTGGAGCATTCTGTGCCACTGGCGAACTCGTGAATAGTCATCGGCAACTGTCCGGCAAGTGCATTCAGGGCGCTGTCATAGCCTGCGGAGACGATGTCTCGCTTCAGAGGAGCCAGTGTCGTGAGCATCTGCTCCATGCTGGCATTTTCCGGCAGTGAAATGACCTCAGCCTGGCTAAATGTCCGAGCGTCTTCGAGGGCGATGATCTCCGCCGTCGTCAAAGGTGGTCCCTTGGCCGAGTTCCACGGGTCTTGGGCGAAGACTTCAATGCCAAGTTGAGCATACTCACGGGCTCCGATCACACAGACTTCACCACGCCCTACTTTGATTGAAGCACTCAGGCCTTGGTCACGAGCGAGTTTTCCCAACGCGATGCCATTAGGGGCGCAGTTGTCGAGTCGCGGCGCGCAGGAGTAGATCCAAGTCTGGCGGGTCTGGATGCCTTGCTGGCGGACCGTACCGGTGAAGAGTTTTTTGAATCGAAATGGAACTCCGGCCTTCTCTTCAATGTAGTGACGGTAGGTGGCCCAGAAGAGGTCCAGGCCCAGCATCACGATCTTGCCGCCACGATCGTGGAGCCTGTCGTAAATGCTTCCAGGCCCGTAGCAGGTGCGCGGCAGATTTTGTAGCAGACTGGCTGCCTCGGGGCCGATGCCGCTGACGGCCAGCATCGGATCGGCAGAGCGGATAGCCTCTGGTTGCAGGCGCACATGCTCTGTGAAGTCACCCAGTGTCGATGGAGTCGAATCAGGATCATAGACCTCGCCCTTGCCGATGGAGTAGCTGTAGGTCGGCACCAGCAGTGTGCCGGTGCTGCCCAGGGCTTCGAGCAAAGTTTCCAAAGCCACGGAGCAGGCATCCTGCATGGTGCGTCCACGTTCTGAGTAGCCAAGACGCCCCAGGCTGGCGTGAACGAAGATCACATCCCCCTCGGTCACACCCGCCGCACACAATGCAGCGACGAGATCAGCTTTGGTGTAATGATAGGTTGGGCTGCTCATCATGCCTATGCCATCTCGAGCTTCATTTCCAGCAGCAGCCAGACCGGGAACTCACTGGCAAAGGCGGCATCTCTCTGCGGCACCTGCGGGTTGTCACGCTGCGAGGCGGGCTCTTCCACGCCGGTGATGACAAATCCAGCTTCGAGGAAGGGACGAGCCAGCACGGCGAGCGGGGGATTGATGCGCCAGTGCGTGTGCAGATACTCCGTCATTACCGTGAAAGGCCGCGCGGGATCTCCGAGCCAGGGCTGCACATAGAAGACGGGATGCGGTTCCAGGGAAAGGAAGCTGCCGCCGGGCTTGAGCAGGCGTTTCACGTCCGCGATGAAGCGTGCGAGATCGAGCGGCTTGCCGGGCTCATAAGGCACGAAGTAGAACAGCAGCGCATCGCTCATGTAGATGCAGTCGAAAGAGGCGGCTGGCAGGGCATCGAGTGCGCCTGGCGTGTTCAGGTCCAGCACTTGGAAGGTCGCATCACCTTCGGCACGCTCAGTCGCCAGTCGAATGTAGTCGGGATTGGGGTCCACGCCGAGCACACTGGCACCGAGGCGCGCCATTTTTTGGGCGATGGTTCCGGCACCACAGCCAAGGTCCAGCACACGAAGTCCCGGAGTCATGCGCTTCGGTAGCCATTCATCAAGGAAGCGATCCTGCACGGCACCGTAAAGATTGTCCTGACGGATGGCAGCGAGGTCGGGAGTGAATTTTTGCTCCAGCCACCAAGCTGAAGGATCGCGGCGTTCGAAGGCGATGAGCTGCTGGCCGAGCTGCTGGTGGTAGGTGCCGAAGCGCTGGCGGTCGAGCAGTGTCTTTTTGAAATCAAAGCGTGCACGGTAGGCTTCGAGATCATCAATGAGCAGGCATTGATCCTTCAACAATTTCACCAGTGTGGCATGATCCACTCTTTCTGGTTCGCCCCAGGTGGCGGCGTCGCGCTTGTAACGGGAGGGATCGGCCAGAAGCCCGTCGATATGAGAGAAGCGCCAGATCTTCCAGACTCGATAGGTGGCTGTGGTCACGACATCAGGCTCCGCCAGGACAGCCAGCACCTCAGGCCCGACGCCGAGACACTGGCGTGTGTGGACGTTCATGAGCACCCAGCGGTCAGGGTGCGTGGCCGGAGATTCCGGGAAGGAAATGATGTCGGGACAAATCTGGCTCATGCGGCTGTGGCGCGGAGTTTTTCGATCACGCTGATCAGGCCGCGTACGGTTTGGAACTCCTCGGACTGGAGGTCGTCCGCTTCAAAGCGGATGCCAAAGCTGTCTTCGAAGTGCGAGACCATGTCGATGATTCCCATGCTGTCGATGATCTTGGCGTCCAGGTAGGCACAGGCCAGTTTTTCATCCTGGGTAGAGCCAGGAAGTCCGCCGCGGGAGTCAAAAAATTCGAGGACAGTTTGAATGACGTTCATGAGGAGTGAGTGGAGATCAGCGTTCGATGGCAATGACCCGCGCCGGAGCACCATCGGAGCCCAGGATATTCAAGGGCAGGACGACGAGTTCGACATCGGGGCGGGAGATTTGGCGAAGATTGGTGCAGTATTCAACAAAGACCACACCTGCGGACAGCATGATTTTGTGCAGCGGGGAGTCTTTCGGACCCGTGCGGCCATTGTCGGGGCTGTCCACCTGCGGCGTGTCCATGGCCAGCACGCGGACGCCACGCTCGACGAGCCAGTGCCCTGCTTCCTCCGTGATGTAGGGCTGCTCGGTGTAGTATTTCATCGTGCCCCAGTGATCCGACCAGTCGAAGCGCAGGATCAGACGCTCGGGTTTGTCATCGCCGAGGCGCTGCTTGAAGTCTTCCACGCCGAACTCCTGCTTTGGTAAAGTCACTGGAGTGAAGTTCAGCACCCGCGCCGGCCCTACCAGCCACTCCAGCTTGATCTGGTCGATGGTCGGGCCGTTGGGAATGAAATGGCGGGGAGCATCAATGTGCGTGCCGCAATGGGTGCCCATCGTGAACTTCCGTGTTTCACGGTTCTCGATGCCAAAGCGGCCGAGCTGGGTGATCTCCACGACGGGGTGCCAATGCACCGGAAAGGTGGTCATGCCTTCGTGAATGGGATAGCTGAGGTCGATGATGCGCATGGGAGTTCAGGTGTTTGAGGGTGGGGCAAAATAGCGGCGAATTTTGGCCGGAGTGCCTGCGGCAAGAGCGTAGGGAGGCACGTCATCTTTGATGACTGAATGAGCCGCTACGACGGCATGTCGCCCGATGGTCACGCCTTCGAGAATGCTGCATCGAATGCCGATCCAGACGTGGTCGCCAATGCTGACTGGACGTCCTTTCGTGGGGGGGAGCAGCACGGGAGGCAGCTCCACTTTTTCAAAGATATGATGGCAGTCCGAGACGAACAGGTCGGAGGCTGTCATGACGTGTTTGCCGAACTCAATCGACTGCGTGCAGATAATGAAATAGCGGTCGCCGATGGTGGTGCCATCACCGAAGTAAAGATCAGCGGGCCGGTCCTTGTCCCAATCGGTGAAGTCAAAGGTGTGGGCGAGTTCGGGGTAGTGCTGGCGGGCGAGTTTGCCGCAGGCTCCACCGAAGGCTTTCTCGGGCAGCATGACGATCTTGCCATAGCGGCCGAAGCTCACCCAATTTCCCACGGTGATGCATTCGGGGTAGGTGATCTCACAGGGCGTGCGGATTTTCGACATCGTGCCGAAGTAGCGGAAGCTGTCCTTCGCAGACTCAGGCAGGGTGGCAAAGGAGCCGTCCTCGATCAACGTGCGCTTTTTTGCTTCCAGAGCTGCGGCATGACGGGCGGCGATCTCGGTGACCACGACCTGTCCGTCACCACCGAGCGGTAGCCATCCAGCGCGGACGAGTTCCACTTCGGCAGGTAAGCCAAGCTCGGCAAGGGCTGCGGAAACATCGGTGCGGAGTGTGCGCACATCATCCACGCGTTCGCCGTGAAACTCGGCCAGCAGGACAGGAGTCGGAGCTTGGTCAGCAGTCTGGGCAGGTTCGTGAAACCAAGCCATCTTCGCTGCCTGCAAGGCCGGGAAGCGACCCGCGAGAGCTTGAAGGCTCTGGTCGTTATGCTTGCGGCCCGGAAGATTCATGTGCTGGTCTTATCTGAGAGTCTGGAAGATTTCAACCATGATGCCATCCGGCCCCTGAACCAGATCGAGGAGCAGGTCTTTCCCATCGATCTTCAATTCCATCGTGCCGGTGGAGGCAATCGCTCCGCCCTCATCAAACATTCGAGCGCGATCTTTTTCAAACTGCGTGCTGACCATGGACAGCACACGGAAGCCGGGGCCGTCGAGCAAAGGGCGCGCAGGAGGTCCCTCGGTGGGCACGAGCAGCAGGGACGCGCGCCATTGAGGCATGAGGCTGGGGAATTCCAGAAGCACGGCACCTGCGATGGGGGATGGCTGCTTCGAGCGGCGGAAGCCGAGGCCTTTTTCCCAAAAGCGGCAGGCTGTCTCAAGGTCGGTGACGCGATGAATGATCAGGCTTGGCTGAGGGGCTGATGCGGAAAACCAAAGCGGGCTGGTGAGACCATCAATGCTTAACTCGCAGACTTCTGGCAGCATGGTCTTGGTTTCAGATGCCAGATTACCTGCGGGAAGCACGATTTGCAGCGGCGCAGGATGCTCAGGCGGCAGCTCATTCGCGTAATGAATCAACTCCACCGGCGTGCCCTGTGGTGGCAGGAGGAAGACCAGCGAGAGGTCATCCGAAGGGGTGCACATGAAGTGGCGCTTGCCTTCAAAGGTCGCGATGTCGCGCTGCTCAAAACGGAGCTGCCAGCCCCAGGATTCGAACAACAGTCGGTCACGCTCCAAGTTCGTGCTGCCCAGGACGATGTGGCTGACTCCCAGGATCATGATTTTGCCGCCAGCAGTCTTTGGACTTCGCGATTCAGGATCTTGCCCGTGCTGCCCAGTGGGAACTCATCGAGTTGCTTGAGTTTGGTCGGCACGGCGGCCTGGGCGAGGTGTTTGCGGCAGTGCTGGAGGATGGAGGATTGCTCGTCGGCCAGCACAAGTCCTGGCTTGAGCTTGAGCGCTGCGGCGACTTCCTCGCCATAAAAATCATGAGGGATACCGACGACGACGGCGTCATCGACCGAGGGATGATGCAGCAGGCATTCGCGGACAGCGCGCGGGCTGAGGTTCTGACCTCCACGGATGATGAGATCCTTTTTCCGACCGGTGATGAAGATGTTTCCATCGTCCTGCATGAGGCCGATGTCGCCGGTCGGGAACCATTCATCGGTAGGTGATTTCTCGACTTCGCCGGTCTCTGTGTTGAAGCCATAGCTTTCCATGCACTCGACGCCGTATTTGGTTTCGAAGTCCTTCTTCAGTTTCAAAGCCAGAGGTGCAGTGCCGACACAGACGCTTTTGACGTTCCCGCGGCAGTAGTCGATGCCCGCCTGATCACGGTCCAAACGCAGCAGCGAAGCCATCATCGTGGGTGAGAGCCAGAGCGTGTTCGCCTGATGATCGAGCACCGGCTTCCAAAAGGCGAGGATGGTCTGCGCGGTGAACGCACAGGAGAGCACCACGCTGCTGCCAGCCATGAAGGGGGACATCAGCGTGTTCAGGTAGCCACTGCTGTAGGCCATGGGCCAGATGTGCAGGAAGCGATGTTCGGGGCCGAACTGCATCGCTTCATTGAAGGCGACGGCATTGCCAAACTCGGAGCGCACTGGATGCACCACGCCTTTTGGACGTCCGGTGGTGCCGGAGGTGAAAAGGACGAGCAGCGTGTCGTCATCGCTGACATCCGCGAGCGGGATGATGGAGGGATCTTTCGTGCCTTGATCGAAGGTCCAGGCTTCATCGACATCCTCGGGATGGAAGCTCGTCTCCTGCCCGAGAGCCACGCGCAGTTGCTTCAAGGTGTTGAGCTTCTCAGTCGCCTGCAAAACGAGGGATCGCGTGCAGCGCGAGAAGAGCAGCAATTTGGCACCGCTGTGCTGGAGGATGTAGCTGACGTCATCCGTGTGCAGCGCCTGATTCACGGGCACGGCCACAGCACCGATGAAGAGGCAACTGAAGTACATCGCGGCAAACTCAGCGGAGTTTGCCAGCACTAGGGCGACGCGGTCGCCTTTGCCTATGCCGTGGCTTTTTAGCAGAGCCGCACCGCGCAGACCCCATTCATGAAGCTCGGCGAAGGTCCACGAGCGACCCGTCATCGATTCGATCAAAAATACCCGGTCTCGATTCTCTTCGAAGACGCTGCGGATGCGGTTAACGAGCGTGGTCTGCGACATGAAGGCGAGGTGATTAGTTTTTCTCCGCCATGGCGGAGATGCGTGAGGCAAGGATGCCCTGGCCGGTGGCTTCGATTTTGTTTTGCAGCCATTTCAGGCCTGATGCGACCTTGCTGAAACTGAGATTCACCAGGGTGATGAAGTCCACCTCCTGCGCGCGATTTTGCACAGCCTGATCTTCAGAGAGAAGGGTGACCAACTGCTCTCTTGTCACGAGGTAGCGTTCCAAAATGCCCTGCACGAGCTTGGCCTTCGGTTGGCGCGTGTTGTCGCCGGTGAGGTAGATGTTCACGGCTGGATTGAGTGCTTCAAAGGCGGCCGGATCGAGCGGACGGAGGCGATAGTTCAGGCGGCTATGGGTGCGCTCATGACGGGCGAGTTCGAGGAGGTCCTTGAGGTCGCGGTCGATGAGTTGGAGGAACTGCTTGGCCAGCGTTTCCATGTAGGGGCCTTCTTCGCTCGCCTCTTGAAGGAACCAGTTGGTGCCCTGGACGTCTTTGTTGAATCCGGCAAACTCGAGGAACATGGCCGAATCAAATCCAGCGAGGCGCAGCACGGCGGCGAGTTCGATGACGGAGAGTGTGCGTTCATCGAGGCGGGAGAGCAGGTAGCCCGCCATGGCGGCGGCACCGGCGGGTTCCGGCTTCTTCGAGTGCTGCATGATGTAGCGGACACGTTCCTCGGCGCTCATGCTGGCAAACGCGGGCTGGCTGGCGGCGCGGTGCATGTCATCGGCATAGATCAAAGCCTGCGCGATGGGGTTCAGCGTGTGCGTAGCGG
>JAGKWZ010000027.1 GCA_021151605.1 Verrucomicrobiaceae bacterium | reverse complement strand
GCCTGCGCCCGATCCTCTGCCTCGCTGCGGCAGAGGCCTGCGGAGGGTCGATCGACACGGCGATGCCAGCGGCTTGTGCGGTGGAGTGCCTGCACACTTACTCGCTGATCCACGATGACCTGCCGAGCATGGACAATGATGACTTCCGCCGTGGCGTGCCGACCTGTCACAAGGTCTTCGGCGATGGAATCGCGGTGCTGGCTGGCGATGCCCTCCAGGCGCTGGCCTTTGAACTGGTGGTGAAAACCCCGGCGGTGACAAGCTTCACGGCGGGCGATCTGGTGCGCGAACTGGCCGTCACGGCAGGCAGCCTGCATCTGGTCGGCGGTCAGGTGGCGGATCTGGAGGGCGAGGGCAAAAAGCTCCCTCTCGAAGCCCTGCGCTTCATTCATGAAAACAAGACCGCCGCCCTGCTCACCACGAGCCTGAAGCTCGGCGGCATGAGTGCAAACGCGACGCCTGAGCAGATGCAGGCGCTGCATGACTTCGGCATGGCCACTGGGCTGGCTTTCCAGATCATCGACGACATCCTCGACGTGACGCAGACGAGTGAAAAGCTGGGCAAGAGTGCCGGCAAAGATCTCGCCTCAGAAAAGAGCACCTACCCTGCCCTCATCGGACTGGATGCCTCACGCGATGAAGCTCAGCGCCTCACCCAGGTGGCGCATGATGTGCTGAATGTCTTCGGCGACAAAGGTCAGCGGCTGCGCGAACTGGCGGATTATCTACTTTCGCGGGATTATTGAGGGGCGGTCAAAATTCACCAAGCTCGTGCCTTAACCTCTTGACCCAGCCTTGACGAACCTTTGACCCAGCCTTCACGGCTTCATCGCCTTTGGCGGATGCCGATCTGCCTCGATCAGTGGCTCGATCTTTTTCCAGAAGACGGAGGCTGGCAGAGCAAAGGTGGTCACACGATCCACGCGGGCGATGTTGATGCCGAGCGCGTGGCCTTCGAGGTCAAAGAGCGGGCTGCCCATGTCGAGCGGCGTGAGTGGGAGGTCATGCTGGATGACGCGGGCGTAGTTGTCCGTGCGCAGGGAGATGCCGCCATTGGCGAAGTCTTCGCCATCCCAGTTCTGCATGATCTTCATGCGACTGGCGAGCCGAACACGAGCCGAGCGGGGCTTGCCCTCGCGGCTGAATTTGACTTCGATGTAGTCGCCTGGCTGGTAGCTTTTGATGAGATCGGAGACCTGCTTCATGTCGCTGGCGGGCTTGCCATCGAGAGCGGTGATGAGGTCGCCCGCTTTCAGGCCTGCCGCAGCAGCGGGGCTTTCTTCGGCGAGTCCCGTAATGCGCACGCCGGGGATGCGTGAGGGCTGCTCATCCATGCGGATGCCCATGGCCGCGCCGAAGCCTTGGATCTTGCGCGGCTGTGCGCTGATGACGCCGATGCGGATCTCGCTCCCGCCTTTCACTGGAGCGGCGAGCCATTGACCGTAGGCGGTCTTCGTGTTCGACATCTCAAACTTCACCGGCGTGACTCCGCTGACTCCCACGGCCTGAGCCAAAACGAGGTCGTGAGCATTGAGACGTTGGATCTCGCGGATCGCGGCGCTTTTATCCTTCGCCCAGTGGATGCGATGCTTTTCAAGTTCGGGCACTTCACTGGCTTTGGTGAGGAAGTAGCCATCTGACCCGACCCAAACTGCGGTGGAAACTGCCTTACCTTTGGCATCCTTGATCTGCCCCACGGCAGCTCGGGCTGCGGGCAGTGTGGTCTGCACACCACCGAGGATGTGCGCGCCATTCGTGCGCTCTTCCTGGCTCAAAGTCGGACGCGTGTCAGCCTGGGCGAGGCTGAGGAAGAGGAGAAAAAGACCCGCGCTCGCTTTCATCCTTCATCCTCCTTGGGGCGCGAAGCTAGCTTTACCCGCAGCTCGCGGGCGGCAGCACCTCGCAGGACTTTGAGCATAATTTCATCGCCCGCAGGACGCGCACGCACGGCATTGGAAAACTGAGCCGCTGAATTCACAGGCTGCGTCTCCAGCGCCTCGACGACATCTCCGGCGATCAAGCCCGCCTTCTGCGCTGGCGAGCCTTCGAGCACCTCCAACACCTCCACTTTGCCAGCAGCATTTACGTCGATAGCTGCGCCGAGATAGCCGCCGCTGCCAGTGCCCCAGACGCGAACGACTTGGCTGCTTTTCATCTCATCCCAGGAGCGGAGAAACGGTGCCATGGAGACATGCATGTTGTGGTCACGTTCCTCCCAGATCTGGCTGTGGATGCCGATGACTTCGCCCTTGAGATTAAAGAGCGGCCCGCCGGAATCGCCGCCCATGAGCACGCAGTCAGTCTGGAGCGAGTTCGCCGTCTGGCGGATGATCTTCCCGACGCGCAGGACGACACCGCGCTCTTTATCAAAGCCACCCGGATGACCAAGGGCGAAGCACCAAGTGCCAGGCAGCGCCTTCACCACATCGCGACTCAGCTTCACATGCGGCCAGACCTTCTCTTTCTCCTGGAGTTGGATAAAAGCCGCGTCCGTGGTCTTATCGAGGCCGAGTGTGGTACCTTTCACCACCTTGCCGTCATCGAGCACCACTCTCACCTCGCGGCCTGGCTTTTCGGCCACATGAGCAGCGGTGAGAATCAGCCCTTCCGCATTGATGATCACACCACTAGCCGTGCCATCGCTGATGCGGATGGCCACCACGGCGGGCCTTACTTGGGTCAGCAGAGACTGCACATCCGACTGGACTGACATCAGCTCCTTCAGCGGCGCTCTGGAAATCTCGGCCCTGCCGACACTCAGCCCAGCCACCAAAACGAAGGCAGCTAGATAACGACAGGAAATGAACACCCGGTGGAGCATGGCAAAAGATACGCCTGAAACCAACGAAGTCTCCAAAGGAAACTCTCGCCTATTTATCAGCAGGCTTCGGGCCAGGGTTGGAAAGCATGCATTGACGCATCGAATATTCTCGTTACGACTCTTTTCGATGCAAGACGTCGTCCACTTCACCCGAGCCCTTGGCGATCCCGTCCGCTGGCGCATCATCCATCTCGTCTTTGAGGAGCCGCTCTGTGTCTGTGAGCTGGCGGAGACGCTGAGGCTTCCTCAGTCCACCCTTTCCAGCCAGCTCCGCGTCATCCAGAAGGCCGGGATGCTCGACTGCGAGCGGCGTGGAAAGTGGCTCTTTTACCGAGTGAAGCCTGACTTCCGCGATGTGCTGACCGCGCTTTTCAAGCACTTCGATTCCACCCGCGATACCGACCCCCAGCTCGGCAAAGATGCTGCCAAGGCGCGTCAACGCGTCCAGCGTCGTGAGAAGACCTGCTGCCCCGGACCTGATAAGCTAGCGACCTGCAAAGCCTGACCCATGATGAAAAAGCTCCTCGCAGAATGCCTCGGCACCTTCACGCTCGTCTTCGCGGGCACGGGGGCCATCGTGATCAATCAAGTGGCTGGCGGTGTCATCGGTCACGCAGGCATCGCCCTGACCTTTGGGCTCGTCGTCATGGCCATGATTCACAGTTTTGGCGATGTCAGCGGCGCACACATGAATCCCGCCGTGACGACCGCCTTTGCCGCCGCGGGCCGTTTTGCGTGGCGAGAAGTGCCCGGCTACATCGGCGCGCAGATCACGGGCGCGCTCGCAGCCAGCCTGCTACTGCGCTTTTTGTTCCCGGCGGCCACCACTCTCGGAGACACCCTGCCCGCAGGCTCGGCCATGCAGAGCTTCGTGCTGGAGATCGTGCTTACCACCGTGCTCATGCTCACCATCCTCAGTGTTTCCACAGGCTCGAAGGAAAAAGGCGTTACAGCAGGCATCACCATCGGCGGCATCATCGCGCTGGAGGCCATGTTTGCCGGCCCCATCTGCGGTGCCTCCATGAATCCCGTGCGCTCACTGGCACCTGCACTAGCCTCTGGAAATCTCGCCAGTCTCTGGATTTACCTCCTGGCACCCATGATAGGCGCACTGATAGCCATTCCTCTCTGCATCGGCACCCGCGAGAGTGGCTGCTGCAAGCGCTGCTAAACCCGCCGCCCCCTTTTATGAAAACCATCCAAGTCTATGAACCACCCATGTGCTGCTCCACCGGCATCTGCGGCACCACCTTTGATCCTGACCTCGTGAACTTTGCCGCCATGCTTTCCCAGCTCGGCAATCACGGCATCAAGATCGAGCGCTACAACCTCGGCCAGCAACCCATGGCCTTTGCCCAAAATGCCGCCGTCAAAGCCCTGCTGGAAAAAGAAGGCACCGAGGTGCTGCCAGTGATCTTCTGGGATGGCGAGGTACAGCTCAAAGGCCGCTACCCGAACAAGGACGAACGCCCGCATTGGTTCCGCGTGGCGCTCGGCAAAGAGGAGGCCGCCCAGTGAAACTTCCCCCTTATCTGCCAGATGCTGCCAGCTCCACGCGCTTCCTCTTCTTCACCGGCAAGGGCGGTGTGGGGAAGACCTCCCTCTCCTGCGCGACTGCTCTGAAGCTGGCCGAAGCTGGCAAACGCGTACTGCTGGTGAGCACGGACCCGGCGTCCAATCTTGATGAAGTCCTGGAGACCAAGCTCAGCAATCACCCCACAGCCATCGCTGGCGCACCGGGACTTGACGCGCTGAACATCAACCCCGTCGAAGCAGCCGCCGCGTATCGCGAACGCCTCATCGGCCCCATGCGTGGACTGCTCCCCGAAGCCGCGCTGCGCAGCATGGAGGAGCAGCTCTCCGGCTCCTGCACTGTCGAGATCGCCGCCTTTGATGAATTCTCCAGCTTCATCGGCAATGTCGAAGCCGCGAAGGACTACGACCACGTCATCTTTGATACCGCACCCACAGGTCACACGCTGCGGCTCATGAGCCTGGCCAAGGCCTGGGATCAATTCCTCGACAGCAACACCAGCGGCACCTCTTGCCTCGGGCCGCTGGCAGGCCTGGAAAAGCAGCGCAGCATCTACGAGGCCACGGTGACCACTCTGGCAGACGCCACAGCCACGACACTCTTTTTGGTCAGCCGCCCACAGCTTTCCGCCCTGCGCGAGGCGGAGCGCACCTCGAAGGAACTGCGTGCACTCGGTGTCGGCAACCAACGACTCGTCATCAACGGCACCTTTGAAACGAAGTGCCCCAACGATGTCACCGCTCAGGCCATGCAGCAGCGTGGATTGTCCGCCATGACGACGGCTTCTGCGTTCATCGAGAGCTTGCCCAGCTTCATCGTGCCGCTGCGCCCCATCAACATCCTCGGCATCGGCGGACTGCGCGTGCTGCTCAGCGGCGATGACACCGCCCCTGAGGCATCGTTTTCAAACCCAACCTCCGAGTGGACACCACCACCGATGGAGAGCCTCGAAGACCTCGTCAGCGACATCGAAAAGCAAGGCCACGGCGTCATCATGACCATGGGAAAAGGCGGCGTGGGCAAGACCACCGTCGCGGCGGCCATCGCAGTCATGCTCGCACGTCGCGGCCATGCCGTGCATCTCAGCACCACCGATCCTGCCGCACACGTGGCGCAGACTTTGGCAGGACAAGTGGAAGGCCTCACGCTGAGCAAGATCGACCCCGCTGCCGAGACCGCCGCTTATCAGGGTGAAGTCATGCTGAAGCAAGGTGCCACCATGGATGAAGCCGCCCGCGCTTTGCTGGAGGAAGACCTGCGCTCGCCCTGCACCGAGGAGATCGCCGTGTTCCGTGCCTTTGCTCGTGAAGTCGGCCAGGGGACAAATCGCTTCGTCGTGCTGGATACTGCACCCACCGGCCACACCTTGCTCCTGCTCGATGCCAGCGAGGCCTATCAACGTGAACTCGAGCGCCAAGCCCGCAGCACGCAGCCCGAGGAGGTGCTGAAGCTGCTGGAGCGTCTGCGTGATCCCCAATTCACCCACATGCTGCTCGTCACCCTGCCCGAGGCCACGCCCGTGCATGAGGCCGCCGCCCTTCAGGAAGACCTGCGCCGTGCCCGTATCGAGCCCTTTGCCTGGGTCATTGATCAAAGCCTGCTCCACAGCGGCTCCTGCGATCCTCTCCTCCAGCGCCGCGAGCATGCCGAGCACCGCTACATCCGCGAAGTCGTGGAAAAGCAGGCCCACCGCACCGCCTGGCTGCCCTGGCAGCCCGAGGAACCCACCGGCCCAGAGGCACTCGCCCACCTCGCGGCCTCACACCTCAGCCCTTCTGTTCCATCTGCATGAAACCCACCATCCTCATCCTCTGCACCGGCAACTCCTGCCGCTCCCACCTCGCCGAAGGCATCTTGCGTCAAGCTTTGGGAGATCAATACAACGTCGCCAGCGCCGGCTCGAAGCCCGCCGGTTATGTGCATCCGCTCGGCATCAAGGCGATGGCTGAGATCGGCATCGACATCAGCGCGCACACCAGCAAGCACATGGATGAGTTCCTCACACAGAACGTCGAGACCGTGATCACCGTCTGCGGCAATGCCGATCAGGCCTGCCCCATCTTCCCCGGCCAGCTCAACCGCCACCATTGGGCTTTTGATGAT
This sequence comes from Verrucomicrobiaceae bacterium, assembly GCA_021151605.1. Taxonomy (GTDB): domain Bacteria; phylum Verrucomicrobiota; class Verrucomicrobiia; order Verrucomicrobiales; family Verrucomicrobiaceae; genus Prosthecobacter. Next base: position 33,355 of record JAGKWZ010000027.1, on the reverse strand, counting down.
CCCGCCCACGCCACCGGGACGGAGGAGGACATCATGAATGTCTTCCGCCGCGTGCGGGATGAGATCAAACGCGTCTTCGATGCCTATGCCGCCGGTCGGCTCGATCAGGCGAAGCTGGCAAGCTGATCAAAACGGCCAGCGATAGGGCGAGTTGTGGATCAGTTTGTTCTTCGGATACGCGGCGATGCGCACCTGGTTCTTCGAGTTGCCACTCAGGAGCCAGACGTTCGTCGCATCCATCGCGTGGAGGAAACCGATGTGGCCACTGCCCGCCTGATCCACCGTCAGCGGCTGAGTAATGCAGATCGCGCCATAGGTGGCTGCCACAGGTCGTCCCCAGCCCCACCAGTCTGACACACGGGCACTGCCCTGAGGCTGGTAGCCCGCGCGCTTCACACACCAGTTCACAAAAGCCGCGCACCAGGCCGTCTCATCCTTCAGCAGACTGCCGCCGATGCCGCAGCTTTTCAGATACTCGAGAATCCGCGGATTATCCCCCTGCTCCCACTCCTGCACACCCTGCTCCATGATGGCGATCTGCATCCATGGCGGAGGTGCCGCGAAGCTCGTGGGTGCCGCAGCGGCGGTCTCCGGCGGCATGCCCGTGACCACGCCATTCACATTCACGATCTGACCTGGAAAGAGCACCTTCCAGTTCCCCGTGCCCCATTCGACGAGGTCAGGATTGATCTTCTGAAACTGCGCCAGCGTCATGCCGAATTTCTTCGCGATCTTGCTGGGATTATCACCGGGCTGAACTGAATATTGGGCCATAGCGGGAAATCTAGGAGCCGCCTTTTGGCAAAGCGAGCCCGAAATGCTGGCACAACACATTTCCCTGATCATCATGCCGCATGACACTGAACATCCATGCCCTGCAGCTCGACTCCATCTGGGAGGACAAAGCCGCCAACTTCACCAAAGTCCGCGAGCTCCTGGCCAAGCAGCCTCCCCTGCCCGGATCGCTCATCATCCTGCCAGAGATGTTTGCCACCGGCTTCTCCTGCGATCTCACGAAGACTCAAGAAGCCACCGCTGGCGAGACGGAAGTCTTTCTCAGAGACCTCGCCCGCGAGCATGACTGCGCCGTGCTCGGAGGCGTGGTCACGCCGGGAAGCGGAGCCTTCGCGCGGAATCAGAGCCTCGTCATCGCCCCCGATGGTCGCGAGCTGGCGCGCTACACGAAGCAGCAGCCTTTCTCCCTCGGCGGTGAAGCCCAGGTGCATGAGCGCGGCCACACGCCTGCCCTTTTCGAATGGGGCGGGTTAAAGATCTCCCCGCTCATCTGTTACGACCTCCGCTTCCCCGAACTCGCTCGCGCCGCCGTGAAGCTCGGTGCCGAGGTGCTCGTGTACATCGCCGCCTGGCCCGTGAAGCGCTACCACCACTGGATCACGTTGCTTCAGGCCCGAGCCATAGAAAACCAAGCCTACACCATCGGCGTGAACCGCACCGGCCAGGACCCCAACTTCAGCTACAACGGCCGCAGCCTCGTCGTCGATCCCCACGGCATCATCATCGCCGACGCTGGCGAGCGCGAGCAAGCCCTGCGCGCCGAGCTAGAACCCCAGATCGTCCATGACTGGCGCGCCCAGTTCCCTGCCCTGCGGGACGCTGGGCTGGCGTGATTTTGGACCTTCAAGAATCCGTCGGGCTGCTGAGTTCGATCTTCACCGCTCCTGGGTGAATGGGGGAAGTCTGAAGAGTGGTCGGGGGCTCAGCAAGCTTATCGGGGAGTGAGGGGAGACGGAATGAGCCCACTCCGATACCGTGCTCTGGCAGCAGCATTCCAAAAAACTGAACCTGACGTGTGAGAGTGCGCTGTAGATTCAGCGGGTCTGGATCACGCAGGGTAAACTGACCGACGAAGAGGCTGAGCGGAGCGAAGAACTTAAATCTCGCCTGTGCAGGATTGATCAACCCTGGATCAAACAACGGCTGCCGCTGTGGCGAGACATGGAACCGGATCTTTTCCAGGTAGATCTCTGGTCCGGAAATAGTCAGGGAATGCTCGCCGCCTGGCTGCATCAGACGACTGCTGACAGAATGGGGCCGGGAGGTGAGGAAGGTGAGCGGCACCGGATCGAAGCCTTCGGCGAAAAGCCTGCCTTTCCCCGGCAATTTCTGCCACTCCAGGTATTCGGGCGTGATCGATTCAGGATCGTCCACATCACTGGTGAATCTCGCCGCGCCATACAAGCGGTTGCGTGATGCCGCATCAGCCTGATAAAGGTAGAAACGAGATGTTCCTGATTCCTCCAAGGATGGTGAGGACAACCAGGAGGAACCCGTCAGGGAACTGCCGTCTGGCATTTGATTCACATAAGTCACCCGATGGTCACTCGAGACCGTCAGGAGGCCGTAGCCATGCCCCTCTGGCCCACCGACTCTCACGGGATCGAAGATGAGCCCTAGATTGTGATTGCCGAGACTTGCTGGCACTTCCGAAAGCACACTGGGTTTGATCAGTCGGAGTTCAGAGAGCTGCAGCGCTCCGGCTTCGTCTCCGCCAGGAGCCACTGCATTGAGATAGAGATTCTCCCTTCCGGGCGATGCGGACAGCCAGAACTGTTGTGGGTTCTCGCCCAGCCAGTATGGCAGGAGCTTGCGCCGCGATCTCCATCCCGTTCCCGCTTCGAGAAGCCCGGCCAGTGGATGACGTTCCTCCCCCAGATGGACAACGGCGGAAAGCGCTCCGCTGGGCTGGAGGTCAGCCACCACGGCATACCTTTGTGGCTGGCCGTCGATTTCATCAAACCAGCCCCAATAGATGCCAGGCGGTGGCAGGCCGGCTTCGGTGACGGAAAGGCCGACGACTCGGCTGCCAGTGACGCCACTGATCGTGACCGTGATGGTTACACGGTAACTGCCAGTTCTTGTCGGCGTGCCTTCGATGTATCCTTCCGGGGTCGCGGTCAGGCCAGGCGGCAAGCCACTCACACGGACGACAGGACCGGAAAGGTAGGGGCCTTCAAAAAGCACTTCAATGCCTTTCGCGAAGGGTTCCCCCCGAGTGAGCTGCTGGCCTTCGAATTGGACCACCGGGGGTTGAACCACATGTAGATTGCACGCAGCCTCCTCAGCCTCTATTCCCTGAGGTGTCGGACATGTCAGGTAGGCTCTGTAGGTGGTGGATTGGCGGGCGTTCCGAACGGTCAGCACCGGCGTCCGGCTGCCTGAAATACCTTCTTTGTCCGTCAGCGGTACCCACTCTTCATTCTTATAAATTTCCCACTGAATTTGGATGCCGGGTCCAGTGGCACTTACTTCCATGCGTGCAGTGCCGCCAGGCTGCACGACCACTTCCGAGGTTTTGACTTCAAAAAAGCCTATCAGTGAGTCCTGACTGCGGATGGTGCCCGCTGCATTCGTGACCTCGACATGGTATCGACCTGCGCTTTTGGGGGCCAGAGTCAGACTACGGCTATGGGCCGATGGCAGTGGGCGACCGTCTTTGAACCAGCGGAATGACCATGGCCGCGTGCCGGTGACCTGGCTCTCCAAGGTCTCCAAGTTTCCTATCGGGAACACAAACCCAGAAGCCGGCTGCTGCGTGAACTGGAGCGGCACCTTTTCCGCGACGACCCGAACACGAAACGCAAACGTCTGCGGCAGAGCACCCGGCATGTCTGGACTGAAGGTGACCCTGAGCTCTCGAGTGCCGACCGTCAGCGGCTTGAAGCTCAGTCGTGTCTGGATCTCCTGATTGATGCCGACCTCGAACTGCGTCTGCGAGAGCGTGAATTCCGCCGTGTCTCCCGAGAGATTTACATCCACGCTCACCGGCGCGACTCCCAGCGGGAACGCCTTGATGACCGCCAATCCAGCCACCTCCGTCCCCACGACGTACTCCCCGGCATCAAAGGTCGAGATGCTTGCACCATCGACTTGTGGGTAATCCGACGCGACTTGAAATCCTGGAGCTTTGACCAGATCCTGCACCCACACACTGCTCGTCCCGCTTCCCGTGAGCACCTGACCGCCTTGAAGTCCGACACTGTGTACCGAGCTCCTGACGGGAAGAGAGGAACGTGCCTCGATCCACTTGCCCTGGTGCAGAACATAGAGCGCCGTTTGGTTGCCATTCTTGAAGACGGCCACTGAATCTAAGAGTGTGCTGGTGACATTTGAATCCCAGATGGAATTTGAATCCCAAGGCGAAGGTTTCATTAAGGGTGTCTTGCGCTGCCATTCGCTGCCGACCAACTCGAAGGGCACCGCAACGGAGGCGCTTTTGGGCCCGCAACCGACCATGATCCGAGTGCCTGAGATGGATACATGACTGCCGAACTCGTCAAAGCCGCTCAATTTTGGAGGCAGCAGTCTTGCGGTCTCCACCCACCCAGCCGCTTTCTTTTCATAAACATAGACCTCCTTGCCGCTGGCGGCTCCTACCACCAGCCTACCACCATGAATGGTAAAGGCTCTCGTATAGACATCCAAAACCGTCTCCAACTCCCAGCCCAAGGCGGACTTTCTATAAAGAGCTACGTAGTCAGAGACTAGGTCTAAACCATACATGTCCGGTGAGACGGCCAGCAACGTTCCCTCCAATGCCAGTTTGATCCCGAATTTGCTAACCGACTTTCCTGACGGTGACTGGATCACAGCCTCCTTTTTCCAGGAATCGGAGACAGGGTCGTAGAGATAAGTGAACACGCGAGATGTGCTCCAGTAGTTGCCTTCATCGCTGCTGCCGACCACGATCCGGTCTCCCGAGATGACGACTCGAGCGCCAAAGAAGTGGGGGTTCGTCTCTGGGGCCACGGTATTGGGCAGCACGGAATGAAACACCCATCGTCCGTCGGAACTCTTCCGGTAAGTAAAGACAAGCCCATCGTCGGTCCCATAGTAGCCTTCGGGCGCGCCCACCACCAGCCAGGTATCGGAGACCGCGATACTGTGGCCGAATTCCGCTCCCCTCAGCCTGTCAGCGGACATCAGCACGAGTGGCTCGCCATGACCCCATGATCCATCAGGTTGCTTGAGAAGCCAATTCACCATCCCATTGTTGACTCCCTGACTGCCTGATGAATCGGGAGTCAGGTCTGCATTGCTGCCGATCAGCACATCGCCATCTTTGACAAGGGCCGAACGCAATCCGAACAAAGACTGGAAACCGATCTTCCCATCAATGGCCCAGCTCTGGTCCGACTGACGCCGCAGGAAACGAATTTCCCGGACACCGGCAGGGGCCTGGGTTACGAGAAGATCGGCTGACGCGGCATGAAGGCCGTTGGCGGATGTTTGTGAGACGAGCCCCCACCCTCCCTGGATGGAATACTCAAAAATCATTCCCGCATCGACTGCGCCCACATTGGAGGCAGAAACAAACAAGCGCCCCTCTGCCACCTTCACGGTGTAGCCAAACCATCCGCCAGCCAGCGGTGCTCTCGCCAGGAGATCCCGCGACCATGCCCAAGTGCCGCCACTTTTCTGAAACACCACCACCTTTCCAGCTCTGTTCAGCGATGGTAAGTCATGATTAAAAATCCCAGTGAAGATAAAGTCGCCATGCATTGCAAGGGATCTACCCAGTGCGGCGGAACTCCTGGGAGCGGCATCTGCAAGCCGTGTCTGATGCACCCATCCTGAAGTCTGACGCTGAAAGACATCCACCCAGCCAGCTCCCGTTTGCAGACCCACCGTTCCTGTCGGCGAGCCGACCACGGCCACATCCCCTTGCAGAGCGATGGCAGTTCCAAATCCCACAGCGGTGCTACCAGTTCCTTGAGGTTTCAATTCGCCGTCCAACACCCAGACATCTGCTTCCAGCCGGTAGGCGAGCACTGTATCAGCCAGTAAGGTGGAGACCAGCAGCCGGGCTCCGTCCATGGCTAGCGCATGACCAAAGTTGCGCACAGCAGTCGGGTTCGCGTAGGGCCAAGAAAGCACCTGCCGGACCTTCCAGAGACCCGCTTCGCGCTTCCATAAAATCACACTGTCGCCGACCTGATAGTTAATGCCCGTTCCCGGAGCCCCCACCGCCAGCCAGTCTCCTGAGCAAGCCATCGCAGCGCCATAGATTGCCCCACTCAGAGTGGGGCCAGGGTAGTCCCGATACGAAAGCTCCTGGTCCGCCGCTTCCGCCAGGCCTGGCAGGAGGATCAAAGACAGCGCCAACTTCCTCAGCCCTTGGAGAATTGGGAATATTTTCATAATCCAAGCCTAGCTTGCGGCACTGCGCTTCGTCAATACATAGTGTTTACTTGTCACTAGGAGAGCCGCTTAACTCCGAGCATTCCCGGAACATACCCGACCACGAAATCCAGCGTCTAAATCTCTCCCCGACCTGCGTTTTCGTCATTCGCTGCTCGCCTTTCCTTCCTCATTCCGATTTAGTCCCTCGTCACTCCCATGCTCCGCTCTCTTCTCTTTCTCTCCGCACTTAGCCCTCTGCTCTTCGCCGCCCTGTCCTCCGTAGCCTTGGCGAAGGAGGAAGACTTCCCCGCTCCCTTCAATTCCGAAAAAGGCTCCCCCATGCCTGCTGAGGAGGTCGCGCGGACCATGGAGCTGCCGCCGGGGTTCAAATGTCAGGTCTTCGCGGCGGAGCCGGATGTACAGCAGCCCATCGCCATGGCTTGGGATGCGAAGGGGCGGCTCTGGGTGGCGGAAAACTACACCTATGCGGAGAACCCCGCGCGCTGGGACACGAAGCTGCGGGATCGGATCATCATCCTGGAGGACAAAGATGGCGATGGGAAGCACGATGGGCGCAAGGTCTTCTGGGATCAGGGCAGCTACCTCACCAGTGTCGAGATCGGTTACGGCGGTGCGTGGATTTTAAACAACGGCACGCTCAGCTTCATCGCCGATAAAAACGGCGACGACATGCCCGATGGCGAGCCCGAGGTGCTGCTCGATGGCTTCAACACCAAGACCATCGGCCACAACATCGTCAACGGCCTGCGCTGGGGCCCCGATGGCTGGCTCTATGGCCGCCACGGCATCACGGATACCTCCGCCGTCGGCGCTCCCGGCACGCCTGCGGACAAACGGGTGAAGTTCAACTGCGCCATCTGGCGCTTCCACCCCACGCGGAAGGTGCTGGAAGCCGTCGCCCATGGCGGCACGAACTCCTGGGGGCATGATTGGAATGCCGAGGGCGAGCTGTTCATGATTAACACCGTCATCGGCCACCTCTGGCACGTCATCCCCGGCGCGTATTACCGCCGCATGTTCGGCACCCATCTGAACCCCTATGTGTATGAAGTCATCGAGCAAACCGCCGACCACTTCCATTGGGACACCGGCTCCGAAAAATGGAGCGACATCCGCACTGGCATCAGCAACAAAACCCTCGAACTCGGCGGCGGTCATGCCCACGTCGGCATGTTGATCTATCAGGGCGGCACCTGGCCAAAGGAATACCATGGCGCCATGCTCACCTGCAACCTGCACGGCAACCGCATCAACATGGACAAGCTCGTCCGCGAAGACTGCGGCTACACCGGCAAGCACGCGCCCGACTTCATGAAGGCCAAAGACAAATGGTTCCGCGGCATCGACCTCCTCACCGGCCCCGACGGCAACGTCTTCGTCGCCGACTGGAGCGACACCGGCGAATGCCACGACAACGACGGCGTGCATCGGACAAGCGGGCGCATTTACAAGATCGTGTATGGAGAGACGAAGAAGGCGGAGCCGATCAATGTGGCCGCGATGAAGGATGAGGAGCTGGTGAAGCTGCTGGAGAGCGAGAACAACTGGTGGACTAGATCTGCTGCACATGAGGTCCTTCAGCGATACAATGGTACGTGCATTGTGCAGCCGGGCGAGTTTAGCGCGGCGGGCATGGAAAGTCTGGCCAAGCTTGCGAAGAGCAAGGCTCCTTTGTGCGCAGGTCAGTTAATTGAAGCGTTGGATGCCAGTTTTGATTTTGGCTTTATAAATGACGGGGAAGCTGGTCGAGCTCTTCAGATTGAACATTGGAGAACGACCGACTGGGAGGCCCTGTGGGGACCGACTCTTGCGGAACCTGAAAACAAAGCCGAGTTGTCCAAAGTGATTAACGAGTCACTGCTAATTCAAAGCAGTGATGGAGCTTTCCTGAGTTTTGAGAAACTCGCTAGGACTGACGCTTCTGGCCTTGTTCGCCTCCACCTTGCCTCAGCATTGCAGTATGTTCCTGTTCTCGACGCCCGCTGGCCCATCGCCACGGCGTTGGCGCAGCATGAGGAAGATGCGAATGACCGTCAGCAGCCGCTCATGATCTGGTATGGCATCGAGCCCGCCGTCGCGGCGGACCCGATGAAGGGCGTGGAGTTCATCGCCAGCGCGAAGATCCCCACCGTGCGCCGACTCGTCGCCCGCCGCATCGCCGAGGACATCGAGAAGCAGCCCGCCGCCGTCGATGCGCTCGTGGCCTTGATGACGAAGGAAGCCGCTGTCCGCGAAGACATCCTCGCCGGCATGGCCGCTGGTTTGGACGGCTTCAGCACCGCGAAGAAGCCGAAGGGTTGGGATGAGTTCGTAGTTCGGGCTTCAGCCCGTTCTTCGGAGGTCGAGGATGCCCAGAACCCAGAGCGGGCTAAAGCCCGAACTACAAACCCAGAGCGGGCTAAAGCCCGAACTACGAACCTCCAAACCCTCTCCCTCGTCTTCGGCAGCGGACGTGCCTCCGACGAACTCATCGCCATCGTCAAAAACGCGGAAGGCGATGCCAACGCACGCCGCAACGCCTTCACCGGCCTCACCCGCAGTGCGAAGCCCGAGCTGCTGCCCATCGTGCGCGGTTTAATCAATGACAAAGTCCTCGGCACTGCCGCGCGCAGTGCGCTCGCCGCCTACGATGACCCGAACATCCCGAAAGCCCTGCTCAACCCCTGGCCCGGTCGCAGTGAGGAGCAGCAGGCGGCCACCGTCGCCACGCTCGTCACGCGCCCACGCTACGCCCATGCCTTGCTCGATGCCGTGAAGTCCGGCCAGGTGCCCGTGGCCATCATCACCCCGTATCAGGCCCGCGCCATTCGCAGCCTGAGCGACGCCGACCTCACCACCAAACTCACCGCCGTCTGGGGCGAGCTACGGGACACGCCCGAGGCCAAAAGAGCCGAACTCGCCGACTGGACCGCCAAGCTCACCCCCGAGCGCCTCGCCAAAGGCGAAGCCACGAAGGGCAAAGTGCTCTTCACCTCCGTCTGCGCCGCCTGTCACAAGCTCTACGGCGAAGGCGGCATGATCGGCCCCGACCTTACCGGCGGAGATCGCCACAAGCTCACCTACCTGCTCGAAAACATCATCGACCCCAGCGCCATCGTCCCTGCCGACTACCGCATGAGCGTCTTCAAGCTCAAGGACGGCCGCACCCTCACCGGCGTCATCCCCGCCCAGACCGAGCGCTCCCTCACCATCCAGACCCCGGCAGAAAAGCTCACCATCGAGAAATCCCAGATCACCGAGCAGCAGCAGCTCCCCATGTCCCTCATGCCCGAAGGGCTGCTCACGGCGCTGGGTGAGGAGAATGTGGTGCATCTCATGGCGTATTTGCGGAGTTTGGGGCCGGTGAGGTAGGGCGGATTTCAGTGCTCAGTGCCCTGGGGAGAACTGCGCACTGTGAACTGAGCACATTAGCCACTCCTCGACTCCCCCCTTACCTCCCGCCCGCTCTCTCCCCTTGACGGAGGGCCGAGTAGTGAGCACTTGAGCACTCCCTTTTCCAGAAAACCGACCGCCCCGACCTGCCTGTGGCCAAGAAAGCATCCTCCAAGTCCGAAGACACCTCCCCCATCCTCGCCGACAGCGCTCCCATCGTGGAGAAGCCGGTGGATGAGCATTACAGCAACTGGTTCCTCGAATACGCGAGCTACGTCATCCTCGAGCGCGCTGTGCCGCACATCCATGACGGCCTGAAGCCGGTGCAGCGCCGCATCCTCCACTCCATGGATGAGCTGGAAGATGGCCGCTACAACAAGGTCGCGAACGTCGTCGGCAACACGATGAAGTATCACCCGCATGGTGATGCCAGTATCGGCGATGCGATGATCCAGCTCGGGCAGAAGGATCTCCTGATCGACACCCAGGGAAACTGGGGAAACACCCTCACCGGTGACAACGCCGCCGCTCCCCGATACATCGAGGCCCGGCTCTCCAAGTTCGCGCTGGATGTGGTCTATGCGCCGAAAGTCACCGAGTGGGCCGCCAGCTACGATGGCCGCAACAAAGAGCCTGTGACCTTGCCGGTGAAGTTCCCGCTGCTGCTCGCGCAGGGCGTGGAGGGCATCGCCGTTGGCCTGAGCTGCCGCATTTTGCCGCATAACTTCATCGAGCTCTGCGATGCCAGCATCGCCGCTCTCCGTGGAGAGGAAGTTAACCTGCTGCCCGACTTCGCCACCGGCGGCATCATGGACGCCACCGACTACGCCGGAGGCCTCCGTGGCAGCCGAGTCCGCGTCCGCGCCAAAATCGAGCCCGGCGAGAAAAAGAACATCCTGCGTGTCACCGAGATCCCCTTTGGCACCACCACGGGCGGCATCATGGAGAGCATCGTGGCCGCGAACGATAAGGGAAAGATCAAGATCGTCCGTGTGGATGACAACACCTCCGAGTTCGCCGAGATCGTCATCCAGCTCCCACCCGGTGCTGACACCGAGCAGACCATTCAGGCTCTTTACGCCTTCACCGACTGTGAAGTCTCGCTGGCACCAAACGCGGTCGTCATTCAGAACGACAAGCCCCGCTTCATCAACGTCAACGACCTGCTCAAAGACTGCGCCGAGCACACGAAGCAGATCCTGCGCAGTGAACTGGAGATCGAGCTCGGGGAACTGATGGAGAAATGGCACTTCAGCAGCCTGGAGAAGATCTTTATCGAAAACCGCATCTACCGCCGGATCGAAGAAGCTGAGACCTGGGAAGCCGTGATGGAAGCCATCTGGAAAGGCCTGAAACCCCACCTCGGCCTCCTGAAACGCGAAGTCACCAACGACGACGTCACCCGCCTGACGGAGATCAAGATCAAGCGCATCTCCAAGTTCAACAGCTTCGAGGCCGACGAGCACATCCGCGCCTTGGAAAAGGACATCGACATCGTCGAAAAGAACCTCAAGCAACTGACACGCTACACGATCTCCCACTTTGAGCGCATCAAAAAGACCTACGGCCCAGGTCGCGAGCGCCGCACGGTGATCAGCAGCTTCGACCGCGTGATGGCCTCCGAGGTCATTTTGGCCAACGAGACCCTCTACCTTGATGCCAAGGAAGGCTTCGCCGGCACCGGCTTGAAAAAGGAAGGCGAGCCACTGTGCAAATGCTCGCCGCTGGACGACGTCATCTTCTTTACCCGGGATGGCACCATGACCGTGACCAAGGTCGCGGCCAAGTTCCACGTCGGGAAGAACCCGGAATACATCAACCTCTTCAAGAAGGACGAAGAAGCCGTTTATACGCTGATCTATCGCGATGGCAAAAACGGCGCGGTGATGGCAAAGCGCTTCCGCATCGGCGGCATCACGCGAGACAAGCAGTATGTGCTCACGAAAGGCACGCCCGGCAGCATGGTGCTCTTCTTCTCACGCCATGAGACGGAGGAGGCCAGCAACGCCCAAAACCTGCTCGTTCACCTGAAGCCCGCCCTCTACCTGCGCCAGATGCAGCTGAAATTCCCCATCGCCGCCCTGCCGATCAAAGGCCGCGACAGCCTGGGGAACATCGTCACAAAGCACGCCGTGGATCGTGTGGTGAACGAGCGGAAATCGGCGGAGTAAAGGCGCCCCCCTGCCCTTTCCCACTCTCAAGATAGCGCCTGGAGCGGGTACACCGTGACCACTAAGCCAGGTGAGCCGATGACGTGATCCGGTGCCCGAGTCGGCAAAGGATAGCCATTGAGACGGAAAAGGTCTGCATCCCAGGACTCCAGCTCCACCTCCGCCAGCGGATACGGGCTGTGGTGCACCCGACCCATGCGCAGCCCGCCCGGAGACTGGGAAAAGAGCAGATACCTCTCCGCCAGGAAGAACTCCAGCGTCCCCGGTTCCGCCATTCGCGTGCCCGCTTTGAGCCGATAGCAAAACTCCGACGTGTGAGCATCACCACGCCTCTGAGAGCGGTAATGGATCATGCCATCTGATGACTTGGAGGCAGCCATCTTCGCGTGCTGATACGGCAGATGAAACAGCGTCCGTGCCGTCCACACGGCCAGAGATTGATCACACTCCAGCGAGTCAAACCACACGCCCGGCCGCCCCTGATCATCGTGGACATAGGTGCGGAGGTTCATCTCCAGAAAGTCGCTGATCCCCGGCACCGGCGGGCAGAAACGCGGACGGATGCCCCGCATGGCAAAGGGCACGATGGCGATCCAGGCCTTCCCATCAAAAGTGTCCACCGTCAGCCCCGGCGGCAGTCTTTTCTGAATCTCCGCCGGGTCCCAGGCCCAGTGCAGAAATAGCAGATCCTCCCAGCGCTGATGCATGACCACCGGCTGGTCGAGCGGGCGGTCACGCAGGGCGGTTCTTTGAGACAGGAGAGGGCGCATCTGGTGATGGTTACGAATCAAAGATTGCCATTGGCCCAGGTTAAGATAGTCCAGGGGCCATCGTGCGGAATTAAATCCTCCTCCTGGTGATCCACCGTGCGTATGTCCAACCCCAAAGCATGCTCTTCAAAGCCCTCTCCCGCTGTCTTCTCCTCGTCTCGGCACTTGGATCTCTCCTCACCCTTCAAGTACAAGCCCAGGGCCCGATCTCGGCGGGTTACAACACGGCGGCGGATGTGCCAGTCACGTCGAACAACTTCACGGCGACAGGCAACAGTGTGAACTTTGCTCTGAACTTCGCCCCGCCGGTCGGGACTTCGCTAAAGGTGGTGGAGAACACGGGGATCACCTTCATCAATGGTGAGTTCAGCAATCTCACCCAGGGGCAGACGGTCACCATTCCCTTCGGCGGGAAGAACTACGAATTCGTGGCGGACTACTTCGGCGGCACGGGGAATGATCTGGTGCTGGTTTGGAAAAAGAACCGCCTCGTGGTCGCAGGCCGCGGTGGACCCCAGGCCGGGGTGAGCCCAGCCACCACTGGGAATATGACCATCATGCGAGATGTGGGTGCCGCAGGCGGGCTGCTGGAGGGGAAGACGATCCTCAAGGTGGCCTGTAGCTTTGATCACACCGTGGCGCTTTGTTCTGATGGAACGCTTCTTTCTTGGGGGGAAGGATTTTATGGGGCTCTCGGGCGTGGGTCGCTAACAACCCGGGATCAGCCAGGCCCGGTGGACCAAACCGGCGTGCTTGCAGGGAAGCGTGTGGTGTCGATTGCTGTGGGCAACCGCCACACCTTGGTGCTTTGCTCCGATGGCACACTGGCGAGCTGGGGGGAAAACGGCCAAGGCCAGATCGGCGACGGCACAACGACGAAACGCAGCAGCCCCGTGCTCGTGAGCACCAGCGGTGCTTTGGCAGGAAAGACTCCCATCGCCATTTCTGCCGGTCCTCTAGGCACAAATATCGTCCTCTGCTCTGACGGCACGCTGGTCGGCTGGGGGCCGAGTAACTCTTACGAGCTGCTCCAGGGTAATCGGACGACCCAAACCTCGCCTGTAACCTTGAACATCACTGGCTCACCCCTCGCGGGCCGCACTGTGGCCAGCTTGGGCATCGGCATCTCCAGCGTCACCGTCCTCTGCACTGACGGCACCCTCATTGCCTGGGGAGCGGCCAACTATGGTCAGCTAGGCACCGGCAACGAAAATCTCTCACAAACACCCACGCTGGTGAATGTCGGCGCAGGTTCAGCTCTGGAAGGCAAGACGGTGAAGTCCATCGCTGTCGGTGATGCAGAAGTCCTCGCCCTCTGCACGGATAGCACGCTGGTCAGCTGGGGACTTTTCTCCGGCGACGGCGTGGACATTGAGCGCCGACTACTTCCGACTTTGGTCAGCACCAGCACCGCCCTTGCGGGGAAAACGGTGGTCAAAATCGGCAACTATGCCAATGACAAGAGCGTCCTCTGCTCCGACGGCACGCTCGCTGTCTGGGGTGGAAACTATTATGGCGAACTGAGTGTCGGCACGACTGCTAACGTTCTCGCCCCTGCAGCCGCCATCGCAAACATCGCCAGCGACGAGGCCTTTACCTCCACGGCGGTGGATGCCTCCTCCAATATCTTCTACATCGTCGCCACGGAAGGTGTGGCGGACATCAGCGTGGAGCCCATCGCCGGCGCACCGCTTATTGATGGAGCCAGCACCGTGGCCCTCGGCAACAGCGAGCCCGGCGTGCCCGTCACGCAGTCCTTCAATCTCTCAAATCTCGGTAGCGAGCCCCTGACCATTACCGGCATCACCAAGACCGGCACCCATGCCGCTCAGTTCACCGTCGCCAGCGCCAGCTTCCCCATCGTGCTGCCAAAGCAGAGCAGTGTCGGCATCACGATCACCTTTACTCCCGTGGGCACTGGAGCCAAGACTGCGGCACTACAAATCACCTGCAATGACCCTGACGAGGCCACCTTTGACCTCAATCTCAGCGGCACTGGCGTGGCTCTGAGCACCGCCCCTGTCGTGGCAAACTATGTGACTGGCAATGAAGTGCCCGTCTCCGCGCCGCGCTTCACCGCCGCGGGTCGCACGCTGAATGTCACCCTGGGTCACACGCCCGTGACTGGTCGAAACTTCACCGTGGTGGAAAACACCGGCCTGGCACCGATCTACGGTACCTTCACCGGTCTCGCTCAGGGGCAATCTGTGGTGCTCAGCTTTGGCGGTCAGAGTTACTACTATGTGGCCGACTACTTCGGCGGCAGCGGCAATAATGACCTCGTGCTCGTCTGGGCTGCCAACCGTGTTTTCACCTGGGGACCTAGCGGCACCCACCTCGGGCGCCCGAACACGAATAACGCCATCCCCAGCTATGCCAGCGCTGTCAGCACACTCGAAGGCCGCACCGTTCTGAAGCTCGCCTCGGGCATATTTCACGCTCTGGCCCTCTGCTCAGATGGTACCCTCGCCTGCTGGGGAGATTCCAGCTACGGCATGCTGGGCAATCAGAGCAGCGGCAACTTTTACCGGGTGAATCAAACTGGCGTCCTCGCTGGCAAGCGCGTCATCGACATCGCTTCGGGCCAATTTCACAGCCTCGTGCTGTGCTCAGACGGTACTCTCGCTGCCTTTGGAGCTGGCTTTGATGGTGCCCTCGGCAATGGCAGCACCAGCAATTCTACCGTGCCCACCCTCGTGGACCGCAGTGGAGCGCTCGCCGGGAAGCAAGTCATCGCCATTTCTGCCGGCAACCGCACCAGCTACGCGCTTTGCTCTGACGGCACCGCCTACGCCTGGGGAGCCAATAATAGCGGCCAGATCGGTGATGGCACTGCCACTAACAGGCTCAGTCCCGTGGCCATCAAACGCATTGGCACCGCCCTTGCCGGAAAGCTGATCAAACAGCTCAAAGCCGGAAATGTTTATGCTCTGGCCCTTTGCACCGATGGCAGCCTCGTCTCCTGGGGCAGCAACCACCTGGGTCGTGGCATCCCTGGTGACAACTCACCCACCGCCGTCGCCATCAACACGGGTGTTGGCAGTGTTTTTGTGGGCAAGACGATCAAGAGCTTCTCACCTGGTGATGCTGGTCCATGCGTGCTCTTCACGGACGGCACTCTCGCCGCCTGGGGCTTTGCCGCTGGGGACGACACCAATACGGCCAACGACAACATCCCCGTCCTCGTCGATATGACGACCTCCGCCCTCACTGGCAAGACTGTGATCGATCAAATGGCCTCCGGTGATGCCCGCTTCGCCATAGCTTCCGACGGCACCATGACTGGCTGGGGTAACAACAGCGAATACCGTGTGGGCGATGGCACCAACACCGACCGATACCTCCCAACCGCCGTCGTCGCGACCGGCCTTGGCACCAATGAGCGCTTCGCTTGGTTTGGTGATGCTGCATCCTCCCCAGTCGCCATGGCCGTCGTCGCCGGACCTGCTTACGGTGAGATCGACGTTCAAGAGAACTTGAACAGCAGCCTCGTGAGCGGCAACAGCCTCGATTATGGCTACGTCGTCCTCAACACAACTCGCACCAAGACGATCACCATCAAGAACCTCGGCGTCGGCCCCCTCACCGGTCTGACCATTGCCATTGATGGCGATGGCGCAGATGCCTACGATGTCACTGTACCACCCGTCACTCCTGTGCTGCCGGGAGAAAGCACCAGCTTCACCCTCGAATTTAAGCCGACTGCGAACGCAAGTTTCAACGCCGCTCTGCATATCAGCAGCAACGACACCGATGAGAATCCTTTCGACCTCAACCTCTATGGTTATGGCTATGGGGCTCCTCATCTCTACCTCTATGACGCCGAAGAAAACGACATCGAAACAGGAGTCAGCTTTGCCTTTGGTGATGCAGCGACGAATACACCACGCATGCGCACCTTCATCGTCGAAAACTATGGCGAGCTGCTGCTGACAAACATTGCTGTCAGCTTCCCCACCAATCCCGCAGGTCACTACAGCGTTGTCACAGCACCACCCACCAGCCTCATGCCCGGGCAGCGCGGGGAGTTTGTCGTCGCCTTCGCCCCCAACGCACTTGGAGCCTCCAATGCGACCATGAACATCTCCAGCAATGACGAGGACAGCCCTTACATCGTGACATTCACCGGAAATGGCATCAACCCCACGGCACCAGAAATTGATATCTTCCATGAAAATGGCGGCTCAACTCTCACGGACAACACGGGCACCATCGCCCTCGGAAATGTCGTCCAGGGTATCGGAGTGGTTCAAACCTTCACCATCCGCAACATCGGAACCGCAGCGCTCACCGGCCTGGCTTTGAGCAAGACCGGCACGAATGCCGCTGACTTCATCCTCAGCACCCTGACCACCACCTCCCTGCCGTTTCAGGGCACCACTGAGTTCACCGTCACCTTCCTTCCCGGTGCTGTCGGCCCCCGCTCTGCCACCATCCGAGTCGCCAGCAATGACGGCAATGAAAACCCCTTCGACATTAACTTCACCGGCACCGGCACCACGCCTGAACTGAATGCGGAATTACCTGCGGGCACAGCTCTCGCAGATGGTGGAACCATCAATTACGGCACGAATCTAGCCGTGGGTTCCGACTACACTCGCAGCGTCACGTTGAAAAATGTCGGCACCGCCACTGTCAACATCGCTGACATCGTCATCGACGGCGTGAATGCTGCCGAATTCGACTACGATTTGTCAGGGAGCAGCATCGCCCCCGGTACTTCGACGACACTCGACATTTACTTCTATCCGAGCTCCTTCGGCGTACGCGCTGCCGCCCTGCACATCGTCAACAACGACACCAACGAGTCGCCTTACGACATCAAGCTCACCGGCACCGCCATCGGACCTGAGATCAGCGTCGAGCAGCCTGCCGCGACTGTGCTTGTGGACGGCGGCAGCACCATCAATTTCGGTCCTTCGCTGCTTCCGTCCGTGGTTCCGACGCCACCTGCCGTCAGCCGCACATTCACGATCAAAAACCCCGGTACAGACTCCCTCACCAGCATCGCCACTAGCTTTGTCGGCGCGGATGCGGCGAACTTCAGCGTCACCACTATCCCTCTGGCCACTGTTGCCGCCAAAGGCACGACGACCTTCGTCGTCCGCTTCACGCCAAACGCTCTGCGGGTGTTCAATGCCACCCTGCGCATCGCCAGCAACGACTACGATGAGAACCCTTTCGATATCAAGGTCAGCGGAGAAGGCGTGCTCACCTTGAATCCTGCCTTTGATGAGCATCCAGCCAGCCAGATTGTCGCCCTCGGTGCGCCCGTGACCTTCAGTGCCGTTGTGGACTCACCCACAACCTTCACAAGCCAGTGGCAGAAAGGCACCGCCACCTTTGCCAACATCAGCGGAGCTACAGCAGTGAACTACACCATCCCCGCCGTGAAGCTCACGGATGCCGCAGTGCGCTACCGCATGAAGGCCACGAATCCCAGCGGCTCCTCCGACAGCAATCCAGCCGCCCTCACCGTCGTCGATCGCACCCCAAAACCGGTCAATCTCGCCGTCGGCGCAGCTAAAGCCACCTTCACTGTCAGCGCCGCTACCACCCCTGGCAGCACTTTGACCTACCTCTGGCTCAAAGATGGCGAATCACTGCCCGTAGATACCCGCTATGTCGCCACCGGCAACACCCTCGTCATCAACACCCTCGTCTCCACCGATGCCGGCACCTATACCTGCGAGGTCACCGGCCCCGGTGGCACGCTCAGTGGTGGGGACAACGTACTGACCATCTTTGACTCCGCTCCCAAAATCATGCCCCAGCCAGTCGTCATGGATGAAGCCATCGTCAGCGGTGACTACAGCTTCTTTATCCCGCTGGATGAAAATGAAGGCACCCCAACCAGCTACACCGCCAGTCCGCTGCCTCCGGGCCTGAAATTCAATACCGCTACTGGCGAGTTCACCGGTAAGCCCACCACCAGCAAGATTTCACCGCCCTATGTCATCAACATCAGCGCCACCAACTCACTCGGCACCTCAAGCACCACCGCCAGCCTCATCGTGCGGCCACTCACCGCTGGTGCTGATGGTGACTACCTCGGCATCATCGCCCGTGGTCCGGTGAATGATAACCTGGGCGGACGCTTCGAGCTTAAGGTCACAACCACCGGCAGCTACACAGGTAAGATCTTCCTCGGCACCAAGAGCTACAGCTTCCCCCCAGGTAGCATCACTGCCACCGCAGGCAGCCCCGTCGTCACTGGCAGCCTGAGCATCACACGAGCGCCGCTGCCCGCTCTTGCAGTCACCTTCAGCATTAATACCAGCACCCGCCGGATCACCACAGGAACCGTCAGCAGTGTCGGCTTCGGAAGCAGCAGCTTCACGGGTTGGAAAAACGTATGGAACGCCACCACGCAGTCCTCCGACTACGATGGCTACTACACCTTCTCACTCGATGTCACCTCGAGCAGCAGCAGCATCCCACAGGGCTTCAGCTACGGCTCCTTCAAAGTGCCGCTCAAGGGTGAATCCTTCCCTATCGCAGGCCGAATGGCTGATGGAGATACCTTCACCACTAGCACCTTCCTCGGGCCTGACGGCGATCTCGCCATCTTCGACGAGCTGGCTGCCAAAGGCAGTTTCGTCGGCATCCTCGACATCGTCCTAGGTGCCGCTGACACCAACACCCTGGCCGGCTCACCCACCTGGACCCGTCCCGCCAGCGCACTCGCCTCAGCCAGCACCTACAGAGACGGATTTGGCCCCCTCTCCCTAGTCGTTACAGGGGGGCAATACACTGCCCCGGCGGCCACGGCCATCGTCCTCGACAAACCCACCCCGGCACGCGCAAACAACGCCGCCATCGCCTTCTTTGATGCCGGACTCGATGACGAACCCTCCATCGCTGACCGCCGCGTCTCCCTCATACCTGGAAAGAGCCTGACCATCGCCGCCTTCGGCCCTACACTTACCACCCTAAAAATCGCCACAGACACCGGCCTCATCAGCGGCGGCTTCACCCTCACGGATGCTCATCCCGTCACTCCTGGAGTTAAGCCCATCGTGCGGAAACCCACCTTCCAGGGCATCATCGTCCGCACCCCGACCGGCCAAAAGGGCCATGGCTTCTTCCTCCTCCAGCAGCTCCCCGAGCCAGTCTTTCCCCAGCCTGCCGTGCTGCCCGTGCTTTCGGGTGCGGTGATCCTAGAATAATCACATCCCCGCGATCCAAGCTAGCACGCGTAAGCAGGCCAACGTTTACCCAAGTAGATGACACCCAAGGCAGAGATCGTGAAGCGGTTTCGTGAAGCCACCGGCATGGGCTGGTTGGCTTCGAAGCTCTTTCTCGCAGGCAGAAGCCCGGAGTTGTGCGAACGAATCCTCGAAGCACGGCTCCAACAACCTGGATCAAACACGCTTCATGATCCAACCGAAGATCATCCAGACTACGCAGAGACTTTTGTGATGGTTCGGAATTTAACAGAGAAGGAACTGAGGGAGGAGATCGCTCTCCGAAATGCGGCTCGGCGAGACGCGGGGGACACTACCACACTTCGCGAGTGGCCTCTAGGGACTTGCCACCTGATGTGGCGTCGGATGAAGGAGAGACTGGCGGTTGCGGGTATCACTTGGTATTCCCTAGCAGAAATGAATCCTGAACATCACTTCGACTGAATGAACCAGCGGCTTCCCTTTCGAGAGGCTTGATTTTGTAGCAACCGCGCTGGCATTCCGATGTCTGGGAACCCTCCTCGCGGGGTCGGGTGCGCTTTTTGTGAGCTGAACCGCTCTTCGTGAAAGGTTTGACGCTTGCCTAGGCGGACACGCTCACGATAGACAGAGCACGCACCCATGAAGTCCCTTTTCCTCACCAACGAATACCCGCCCTACATCTACGGCGGCGCAGGCGTCCATGTCGAATACCTCACACGCGAGCTGGCTAAGCTCATGGAGGTGGAGGTCCGCTGCTTCGGAGATCAGGAGGGCACGGAAGGCGGCATCGAAGTCCACGGTGCAGGACTGGATACCTCCAAGTGGACCAGCCCGGCCAATCTTAAATCCGTGTTTGGTGCGCTCCAGCGCAACCTCGACTTCAACACGCGAAACATCGACGCCCAGGTCGTCCATCTCCACACCTGGTATGCTCACTTCGGCGGCATCCTGGCGAAGCTAAATTACGGCATCCCCATGGTCCTCACCGTCCATTCCTTGGAGCCCCTCCGCCCTTGGAAGCGTGAGCAGCTCGGCGGCGGCTATGACTTCACGAGTTGGCTGGAAAAGACCGCCATCGAGATGGCCGATGCCGTCATCGCTGTCTCTGAGGAGACCAAGGTCGATGTCATGCGCCTCTTCAAAGTCGATCCCCACAAGATCCACGTCATCCATAACGGTATCGACCCGGATGAATACAAGCGCACCGAGTCTCCCGAAGTTCTCCGCAAGCATGGCGTGGACCCGGAGGTGCCCTACGTCCTCTTCGTTGGCCGCATTACCCGTCAAAAAGGCATCGTCCACCTCGTCCGCGCCATCGAGAGCATGGCCCCAGGGTTCCAGGTTGTCCTCTGTGCCGGAGCGCCGGACACTCCTGAGATCCTCTCTGAGATGGAGGCGGCTGTGGCTGCCGCTCAGGCCAAACGCGGCGGTATCGTCTGGATTCAGTCCATGCTGCCCGTGCAGGAAAAGATCGTCATGTACTCCCATGCCAGCGTCTTTTGCTGCCCGTCCATTTATGAGCCCTTCGGCATCATCAATCTGGAAGCCATGGCCTGCGAGACCGCTGTCGTCGCCAGTTCCGTCGGAGGCATTAAAGAGGTCGTCGTCCCGTATGAGACCGGGCTTCTTGTCCAGCTCGATCAACAGACTGAGAGCCCCTTCGAGGCTACCGATCCTGCCCGCTTTGCCAGAGATCTCGCTGATGGCATCAACAGCCTCATGGCCGATCCTGATAAGTGCCGCCAAATGGGCATCGCCGGCCGCAAGCGCGCCGTCGAGCGCTTCAGCTGGACCAGCATCGCCGAGCGCACGAAGGCGCTCTATGACACGCTGGTGAAGTAAGGCAGCCAGTCAAGAGACTGGCTCAGGTGTTTGGAGATCGACTTCCAAGATCACGCCACAAAAGTGGCTTGGTTTTCTTACCGCGAGTTGTATGCGTCCACATAGCCGCGTTCAAAGCTGCGGCGGTTGCGTGGGTCGTAGCGTCCCGTGTGGGCTCCCGGATCATTCTGGCGCCCTGCGACACGGTCGCGCAGGCCGTAATCATAGCCTTGCTGGTAGGCGGGGTCATTGGTCGGTGGGGGTGAGTATCCGCCACTGCCGGGATAAGGGGGCACCTGGGGTGCGGGCTGCTGCCATGGCTGCGGATTGAGACCGCCGGCTCCTGGCAAAGGTGCAAGCTGTGGCAGATAACCCTGATCATAACCCTGCTGATAGGCCGTTTGAGTGGCTGGGGAGTAGCTCTGGTAATGCCGGGCGTAGCTCTTCGGCAGGTTCGCGTTTGCATCTGCACGGCCATCAGAGATCCCGCGCTCATAAGCGTACTGGTTTTGCTGCTGGCCCTGATCTCGTGTCTGATTCCGCCATTGCTCGCGCTGATCTGTGTATGGCGGCGGCTGCTGAGGCCCGAAGGGGTTCATCGGGTTGCCGTAAGGATCGACGCAGGAGACGAGAAGGGCGGCGGGAAGGAGGAAGAGGAGGCGCATGGTAGAGGTAACGGTTGTTTACGATGATTGGCGATTGTTTACCGTTGTTTCCAAGCTTTGGCAAAACAACCGTGAACGGCGACGCGCTCAGCAATGGTCATTAACTTGAACGTCCTTGGACCTCCCGCTGGAGCTACTCCATGCGGATCACATACTCGCCCTTCTTGTGCATGTGCTCGTGGTCACGGGCACGCATCTCGAGGTAGCTGGTGTCGGTTTTGATCCAGTCCATCTGGCGGACGAGCTTGTCACGCTGGGCAGAGAGGCTATCGCGCTGGACTTTCATGGCTTCGAGCTTGTCGCGCTGCGCGTTTTGCTCGGCCAGGGGCTTTTTATAGATCTCCACGACGACGGGCACCACCAGGAGCAGGAGACAGAACTTACCGAGCCTCACGAGGCCTCCGAGCATGCGGTCAACAGGCTGCGGGGCGCTGTGGCTTTCGTTCTGGATCTCCTGGTATTTCATGGCGGTGCCGCGTCGTGCGGAGTGGGTGAATTAGACCTTCATGCGGCCACCGAAGATCGCGTTCTCACCGAGTTCCTGCTCGATACGCAGGAGCTGGTTGTACTTGGCGATACGATCGCTGCGGGAAAGGGAGCCGGTCTTGATCTGACCGCAGTTCGTGGCGACGGCGAGATCGGCGATGGTGTAGTCCTCAGTCTCACCAGAGCGATGGCTCATGACGGCGGTGTAGCCGTGGCGGTGGGCGAGATCGACGGCGTCCAGAGTCTCGGTGAGGGAACCGATCTGGTTCACTTTCACGAGGATAGAGTTCGCGGTCTTCTGGTCGATGCCTTTCTGGAGGAACTTGGTGTTCGTGACGAAGAGATCGTCGCCGACGAGCTGCGTGGTGGCACCGAGAGTGTCGGTGAGGTGCTTCCAGCCGTCCCAGTCGTTTTCGGCACAGCCGTCTTCGATGGAGATGATCGGGAAGTCTTTCTTCAGCTCAGCATAGTAGGCCACAAGCTCAGCAGCGGTGCGCTCGGACTTGTCGCTCTTCTTGAAGACGTATTTGCCCTTGGCCTTGTCATAGAACTCGGAGGAGGCCACGTCGAGAGCAATGAAGATGTCTTCACCCATCTTGTAGCCAGCTTTTTCGATGGCCTGGGCGATGACTTCCAGCGCGTGATGAGCGCTCTTCAGCGTCGGGGCAAAGCCACCTTCGTCACCGACGGCGGTGTTCAGGCCGAGATCATGGAGGATCTTCTTCAGCGCGTGGAAGACTTCAGCACCGTAGCGCAGAGCTTCGGAGAAGGTCGGAGCGCCCTTTGGCATGATCATGAACTCTTGGAAGTCGATCGGAGCATCGGAGTGAGCGCCGCCGTTGATGATGTTCATCATCGGCACAGGCAGCACCTTGGCGTTTGGCCCGCCGATGTATTTGTAAAGAGGCTGGCCGAGTGCAGCGGCGGCAGCTTTGGAGACGGCCAAAGAAGCACCGAGAATGGCGTTCGCGCCGAGCTTGGACTTCGTCGGCGTGCCGTCGATTTCGAGCATCGCGTTGTCGATGGTCACCTGGTCGGCGGCGTTGCTGCCGATGATGGCATCAGCGATCTCGTTGTTTACGGCTTCGACGGCTTTCAGCACGCCTTTGCCGAGGTAACGCTTCTTGTCGCCATCGCGCAGTTCCAGAGCTTCGTGTTCGCCGGTGCTAGCTCCGCTGGGGACGGCCGCGCGTCCGATGGCTCCGCCGTCCAGGAGGACGTCCACTTCGACGGTTGGGTTGCCACGCGAGTCCAGGACTTCGCGTGCGATGACTTCTACAATGGTAAGGTCGTCCATGAGGGGATATATTTCAGTATGCTTAACTAATTGGTTTTTGGCAAGCAAGCATCCACAGGTCATTCCCGCAGCGCCGCAAGCGCCGTCGTGATAGCCGGAATCGTGCCTGATACAACCGGCAATGTCGGCACGCCCAGCCACACCTTCCGGCGCTGCCTCCCGCGTGCCATGCCTTCCATACCGATGATTTCAAAAACAAGCCACTGACATTGAGATCGCCTCCCTCTGCCCCAACATCCAAAGCCCGACCCGCGAAAAACCAGCCGGGCTTTTTCAAAAGGCAGCAAGGCATTTTCAGAAGCCTGTCAGACTTTTCCAGCTCCGCCGAGCTTTCCGACCGCCTGAGGCACCTCACGCTTCACTTACTCGCGCCCGCTCCAGTTCGACCATCCGCTGCCACAGCGACAAGGCCAGAATGCCCGTAAAGCCACTTTCTTGGGCGTCATTGACTTCGATCACGATCCACTGCCCGTCCGCCTGCTGGGCGACATCCACCACAAGGAATGGCAGCGCAATTCGCCTAGCAGCTTCTTCAGCGAGTTGGAGAGCCGATACCTTTTCCTCTTCACTCCATTCGTAGCGGGCATACTCGGCGAAGTAGGGGCCTGCGCCGACCAATTCGCCATGCCACCAAAACGTCCTGAACTCGAATGAGGCTGGAATTCGCTGTCCCATGTCTGCTGGGACCTTGCGGAGTCGGGCGAACCTTCGGATCACGATTTGCTGCCAGTGCAGCATATGGTCAGTGGCATAAGATGCAATGGCGGCGTCATACTCGTCTTCGTTGTGAATGATCGAGAGGCTGGCCTTATGTCGGCTGGTCTGTCGGCTGCCTTTGAGAAAAAGCGGCCAGCCAGCCAACTCTCCTGCCGTTTTTGCATCTGGGGGCTTGTCGAACCACCAACTCTCGGGAGTCAGCCCTTCGAGCAGGGGATACCAAAGAGGGAGTTCGCTACAAAGCCGATGCTGCTCAGGCGAGTGAACTAATCGCACACCTTCCTCCAAAAGCTCCAAATATAGAGAATCGTAGTCGGTCACCGCCCCAAAGCGTGCAATGGCTGTGACCTCATCCAGACCAAACCGGCCGTGACGGCAGTCCATCAATTGGCTGAAGGGGAAGTCGTAAACAGACATGTTGATCTTCGCTTCGGCGATCCACAGGGAGCGCTCGATTTGGAAGACATCAATGTCATTGGCGGTGTGTTGCATGCCCGCTTCTCCATCAAACCATATCCGAGGACAAGCATGATTGTGCCGCCCTATACGTCCTTTCCAGGACGTAAAGAGTGTATTCTGATCAGTCTTTGAAGATAGAAGCCCTTCTCATCACGCCTGACGGTCACTTTCAAATCCCATTCCAATTCCTCATGGGATGGGTGCGTTTCGTTTAGTGAGCGAGCTTTGCAAATCACGTCGGTCACATTCGTGAAAGAGGAACTGCAGGAAACCTCCACCCGAATTGGAATCCCACGGAGCACTGCCCCTAGCTTCGGCCCAGGCTTTTGATTTTTCCCGCCACGAAGACGGTTTGTGCCTCTAGCCTGATACCCCGCTCCAGGAAAGCTTCGATTTCAGGACGGAGCAGATCAGTGACCAAAAAGGCCCTCAGTTCGTCGTTTGGCAAGAATGGTTCTTGTTGGCTCACTGTGGGTGATGATTCACCTGTACTTGGATTTGTCAGCACGGTTCTGTGAAGAATAAAGACGCAGCAGAGCCGCCAGCCCCTGAAATTCCAGGCTCGACAATCGAACATCCGCCGTGCCATCTTCGTCCATCGCCCCGTGCCGACCGGCACTTCCGCCATGAAACGACTGCTGACTTCCCTTCTTCTCTGGGCTGCCGCCGTGAGCCTCGCCCAGGCCGCTCCCATCGCGAAAATCACCACGCTTACCGGCAAAACTTACCGCCAGTGCCAGATCGTCCGCGTGCACCCTGACGGCGTCTCCTTTCGCCATGCCGATGGTGCGGCCAAAGTACTCTTCACCGATCTCTCCAAAGAATGGCGCGCGCGCCTCGGATACGACGCCGACAAGGCCGCCGCCTACCAACAGGAACTTGCCGACAAACGCGAGGCCGACAAAGCTGCCCGCGCCAAGTTGGAAGAGGCCCGCTTTAGACTCCTCGCCGAAGCTGCCGAGCGCGCCCGCATACAGAGCCTCGGTCAGGAAGCCCAGGCGAGAGCCACTGTGCAGCAACAGCAGAAAAACCTCGGCCCCTCTGCCATCCCGGTGCTGCCCGCGCTCGGTGCTGTGTATCAGCCTGGCAGCGATTACGGACGCTACGAGCGCCCCTATACCCCGCTCTGGAATGGCGGCTACGGCTACCCCACCGGTTATGGTTACGGCTACACCTATGGCAGCAGCTTTTACACCCCTGGCTGGAGCGTCTGCCACCCAGCCCCGCCCATTTGCCCACCTCGCCGCAGCTTCCGCGTGACGATCAGGCGGTGACCCCCTGCGTGCCAGCGCCTTTCGCTGCCAGATCGGAGACAGCCCAGCGTTAAAAAGTCTCTCTCATGACAGTCCTGCATCGTCTTTTCCTCCTCGCGGCGCTTTTTGCGACCACAGCCTCTGCTCAGAACTCAGCTTCGGTTAAACCAAACCTCATCTTCATCCTCTGCGACGACCTCGCGCAGGGAGATCTCGGCTGCTACGGCCAAAAGCTGATCCAGACGCCGAATCTCGACCGCATGGCCGCCGAGGGCACGAAGTTCCCCCAGCTCTACTCCGGCACCAGCGTCTGCGCGCCGTCCCGCTCCTCCCTCATGACCGGCATGCACATGGGCCACTGCCCGATCCGAGCGAATCGCGAGGTGCAGCCCGAGGGGCAAAAGCCACTGCCTGCCGAGATCACCACCGTCGCCCAAGTGCTGAAAAGCGCCGGTTACGCCACTGCCTGCACCGGGAAGTGGGGCATGGGCATGTTCGACACCCCCGGCAGCCCTTTGAAAAAAGGCTTCGACCACTTCTACGGCTACAACTGCCAGCGCCACGCCCACAGCTACTTCCCGAAATACCTCTGGAACGACGACCAGCATGTCGAACTCGATGGCAAGACCTACGCCATGGACCTCATCGGCAAAGACACGCGCGACTGGGTGCGCAGCCACGCCAGCGGCCCCTTCTTCCTCTACCATGCCATCACCCTGCCACACGGCAGCTTTGAGATCGACGACCTCGGCCAATACGCCGACAAGCCCTGGACCAAGCTCCAAAAAACCTACGCCGCCATGGTCACCCGCCTCGACCGCGAGGTGGGCCAGCTCATGGACCTGCTCAAGGAGCTGAAAGTGGACGAAAACACCCTCGTCCTCTTCTCCGGCGACAACGGCGCGTCCTTCGAGCCCAAGTCGGAAGTCGGTCAGCTCTTCGACCAGTCCATGGGCGGCAAGCTGCGCGGCTTCAAACGCAGCCTCTATGAAGGCGGCCTCCGTCAGGCGGGCATCGCCCGCTGGCCCGGAAAAGTGCCCGCCGGACGCACCAGCGAGGCACCCTGGGCCTTCTGGGACTTCCTGCCCACCGCTGCCGAACTCGCCGGAGTCGAACTCAAAACCCCATACGATGGCCATTCCATCGTCGAGCTGCTCAATGGCGGCCGAGCGCCGAAGCGGGAGGCTTTCTACTGGGAACTCCATGAAGGCACCTCCCTCCAAGCCGTCCGCTTTGGCGACTGGAAAGCCGTCCGCAACGGCCCCGCCAAGCCCATTGAGCTCTACGACCTCGCCACCGACCTCGCCGAATCCAAAGACCTCGCTGCTGAGAGGCCTGATCTCATCGCCAAAGCTGAGTCTCTAATGAAATCTATGCGCACCGAGCACGCCGATTGGCCGCTCGTGATGAAAAAGCCTGGCAAGAAAGGGAAGAAGTAGCCAGGCCTGGCCGAACAAACACAGCCTATCCTGACTCAAGGCCGCGACGTGGCGGCCTTGCTTCGAGAAGCGTGCGAACTCGGACGAATGCTGAAACGGTCGGATGAGTGGCGTTTTGAGTCCTCAGCAACCTTGTCATGCGCTCGCTCATCTTCCTCTTTCTCGCCTCAATATCACTCGGTCAGCCGCTCGCGTGGCCGCCGGGCTATTTCAATGCTCGCAGCGCGACCGATCCGAGCAAGCCACAGCCGCAAAGCGAGGTGAAGGATCTCAAAATCACCGCCACGCATCAAAGCATTGGCATGGAGTGGAATATCGAAGGCGATACCGATCACGATGCGAAGTGCGCGGTGAGCTACCGCGTCGTGGGCAAAGAGAAATGGCTGGAGGCGATGCCGCTGATGCGCGTGGACTCTGCGGGCTGGTATGACACGCAGCGTGCCGAACGGCCCTTCAACATGCTGGCGGGTAGTGTGATGTTCCTCCAACCCGGCGCGGCTTATGAGCTGAAGCTGTCGCTGAGTGATCCCGACAACGCGAAGCCGGTGGAGCAGGTGCAACGCATCCGCACCAAGCCCTGGCCAGCCTTCAAACCGCTTCGCTCCTTGCATGTGATGCCGGGCAACGGAGGTGGCGATGGATCTCGTGAGAAGCCATTTCTCGGACTCAAAGACGCGCTCGCAGCTGCCAAACCCGGCGACATGTTTCTGCTACGCGCCGGCAACTACGGCGCGGCCAACCTCGAACTCAGCGGCGAGGCTGGAAAGGCGGATACGGAGACGGACACCACGCGCTACATCGGCTTCAAGTCGGCGGGCAGCGTGCCAGCGGTGTTTGAGCAGATCCGTCCGCGTGGGAATCATCTGTGGTTTGAGGGATTGAGCCTCAAGAAGGGCGAATCGCCGAATGGACTGCGGCCGGATGGAGCCTGCGAGAATGTGGTGGTGAAGCGCTGCACGTTTCGCGACTTCCATTACTCAATCTGGCTAAACAAGGACTGCCGAGGCTGGCACATCGCGGACAACGACATCGTCGGCGACACCGTCAAAGGGCTTAGTGGCGAGTGCGTGGAGCTGGGGCACAGCAGCGGCCACACGGTGTGCTACAACCGCATGGATCGCAGCGCAGATGGCGTGTCGTATCCGCACGCGGACTGTGACATCTTTGGCAACGACATCCTGAACATGTCCGACGATCCCGTGGAGCCGGATTACGGCTACGCGAATATACGCATCTGGGGAAACCGCATGCATGGCTTCACCGGCATCACGTTTCAGCCGATGTATTGTGGGCCTTGGTATCTGGTGCGCAATCACTGCATCTCCCAGGGCAATGTGTTCAAGCTGCGCGTGCAGGATCGCTTTGTGTGCGTGAACAACACCCTCGCCGCCTACGGCACCGCCGTGCCTCATGCGCATGGGATGCTCACGTCCTTTTCGCGAAACAACATCTGGATGCACCTCGGCGGCTCGGAGATGCTGTGGTCCTGTGCCGCGCCAGAGCCGGAGAAGTATCGCAGCTACAACGTGAAGTATGTCGTCTTCGACTCGCCCGTGGCGAACTGGAAAACGGACGTGGACTATGACGGCTTTGAGTTCAGCGCCGCCACGGTGAGCAGGAAGATCGGCAAACCGACCCCATGGTTATGGCTGAACCAACGCTTCTCCGACTTCGCCAGCCTTCGGCTTCTCCACTCCACATTACGGTCCACGGACCGATGACGGCCCGCCGCTGGAGTGGGTCCTGGCCGCACGTGGCGCTGCGCAGCCGGAGGAGTTTGAGCACGCGGGCATTCTCGATGCCTGGAAGGCCTACGCGGATGTTTTGACCTTCGGCAAAGGTCAGACGCTCGCCTTGCTCGATGATGGCTGCACGATGTCGCGGCCGGAGTGGCAGGGGGACAAGGTGAAGGTCACTTACGATGCCGTGGACGGTGACAACGATCCGAAGCACGAGGGCAAAGGCTACCACGGCAGCACCATCGGTATTCCCTCGTCGGTGAATCACGGCGGGAAGCGTGGTGTGGCCTACAACAACCAGATCGCCATCGTGCGCAGCCTCGAATGCTGCCATTGCAAGATCGCGGACAGCGTGTCGCTCGCCAAAGCGCTGCAATGGGTCATCGACCATCATGCGGAGCATCGCATCACGACGGTGAATCTCGCGCCGGTGGATGATCTGGAGCACGCAGAGCCCGTTCCGACCGAGATTGACGCCAAACTGAAGCAACTCCGCGAACTCGGCATCTGGGTCAGTGCTCCGGCGGGCAATCACGGCTTCACGAAAGGCATCTCCTGGCCTGCGTGCCAGCCGGATTGCTTCGCCATCGGCGCGGTCGTTCCAGGACAAGACAGCGTCACACTCGACCGCAGCGCCAAGATCGATCTTCTCGTGCCCGCACGAGCCACGAGTTCTTCGAACGCCATCCTCTGCGGCTCGGTGATGATCCTGCGTGAGGCCATCGAGAAATCCGGCTACGACTGGAAACCGCACGGCCCTGACCTGGCTAGCGCGATGATGAAGATCCTGCAAACCTCCGGTGTGAAAGTGGAGGACAAGGCCAGCGGGAACAGCTTCCGGCGGCTCGATCTCATGGAGGCGCTGAAAAAGGTGATGGGTCGCTAAAATGATCCAAAAACCTGTCACACAGCTTTTACCGGGAAACAGCCTGTCCGGCCTCATCCCCGCTCCAGGTCCGACACCAGACCCCGCAGGCCCGACATCAGACCTAGCAGGTCCGACATCCGATCTGGTAGGTCCGGCATCAGACCTGCATGTTCGACACCAGACCCAGTAGGTCTGGCACTAGACCTATGAGGTCTGGCATCAGACCCCAAAATTTGGCACCAGACCCAGCAGGTCCGGCATTAGACCTCGAAGGTCTGACATCAAAAAACCAAGGTCCGGTGCCGGACCCGACCTCCGTAGGTTGGGAAGGTCGGGCGAGGAACAATGTCGAGAGCAGCACCGCGACGGTGTTACGGACCTCATCACCACCCGCCTGCTACCCGTGCTGGGGCCTGGAGCAGCGAGCCCATGAATACTTCAGTGGCGCAAGACTCCAGGATTGCAGCCGTTCCTTCCCAGCCATGCGCCCCAACCTCGCTGCTCTCTTCTCCCTCCTCTGCGTGCTTTCTGCTGCCGCACAAACGCCCGCTCCTGCTCCAAAACCCGCCCCGAAACCCAAGCGCGCGCCGACGGTGGCGAATGTCGCCTACGGCACACATGAGCGTCAGGTGCTGGACTTTTACAAAGCCGAGTCTGCCAAGCCCACACCGCTGCTCTTTTTCATCCATGGCGGTGGCTGGGTGAATGGGGACAAAGCGAATCCGAGTGAACTCGAAGCCTGCCTGGCCGCAGGGATCTCCGTCGTTTCCATCAATTATCGCTACTCTCAGATGGCCCAGCTGGCGGGAGTGATGCCGCCCGTGCAGTGGCCGCTGGAGGATGCAGCGCGTGCCCTACAGTTCGTCCGCAGCAGGGCAGGGGAGTGGAACATCGACAAGCAGCGGATCGGAGCCAGCGGTGGCTCGGCTGGCGCCTGCAGCAGCCTTTACCTCGCCTTTCACGACGACATGGCGGACCCGAAAAGCAGTGACCCCGTCGCCCGTGAGTCCACCCGGCTCTGGTGCGCGGCGGTGAATGGAGCCCAGACCTCGCTAGATCCGAAGCAGCTCATCGAATGGACGCCGAACAGCCGCTACGGCGGTCACGCGTTCGGATTCATGGACCCGAACGATAAAAAGACCCGCGATACCCGCTTCGCCGAGTTTCTGGAGAAGCGCGAGTCCGTGCTGAAGTGGATCAAGATGTACTCCCCCTACGAACACGTCAGCAAAGACGACCCCGCCGTCTATCTTTTCTACAGCTCAGCTCCAGCCATTGGTCAGCCACAAAAAGACCCCACCCACACCGCGAACTACGGCGTGAAGCTCCAGGAGCACTGCCGAGCCATCGGCACCGAGTGCGAGCTCGTCTATCCCGGCGCTCCTGAGGTGAAGCACAAAAGCATCTCGGAGTACCTGATTGCGACTTTGAAGAAGTGAAGAAGTGAAGAAGTGAAATTTCAGGGAACCTTACATCGGCCGAGTTTGGGGACTCAGGAAACCACCCTCGGCATTTCTGGGCACAGCCCCGACTTCGCCACCGCCTTGTCCGGCTGACCAGCGAGGAAGAAAAACATCTTCCCCTTCCGATCACAAATCCAAACCTCCTGAGCACCTGCCTCGAAGTATAGCCGCCTCTTCTCCTGGATCTCCTCCTTCGTGTTTGAGGGGGAGATCACCTCCACGCAAATCTCTGGAGCCCCCTTCAGCGCCGCCCTGCCTCCGATCTTCACGAGCCGAGCCTTCGAGATCCAAGCCACATCCGCCACTTTGACCCCTTCCGAGGTGGAGAGGGGGCATTCGACGGAGGCTTTTCCATCCTTCATCAGGGAATGAAGCAGCCCCCAGATGTCTCCCTGGCGGCTGCCATGAGAAAATTCAGCGTAGTAGTGCATGATGACCTCCCCATAGCGATTGGTTTCGATCCGGCCCTGTACTTTCCGCACCTGCTCATCGTGAGCCAGAGCATCCCAGCGGTCCAGATTGAAGGCCGTCTGATTGCGGATCGAGGGCAGTTTTAGCTGAGTGCTCATCAGATTTCTGGGGATGCTGCCACACCACCCAAGAGCACGCAACTCATCTTCCTGCCCTCCTCCCTTTGACAGCCGGGGGGGACCGTGCAAGATGCCGCGCTTTCCGGCCTGCCTACCGTAAAACGAATCTCCAGATTCGTTCTCCCCGGCCCCTGCGAAAGCGCCCAAATCATACGCTTTCCACCCTCACCGCACTTAGCCCTCGGCTTTCCGCTCCCCCCACCATGCCCAAAGACACCTCCATTCATCGCATTCTCGTCATCGGTTCAGGCCCCATCGTCATCGGCCAGGGCTGTGAGTTCGACTACTCCGGCGTCCAGGCCTGCAAGGCCCTGCGCGAGGAAGGCTATGAGGTGGTGCTCATCAATTCGAACCCCGCCACGATCATGACCGATCCGGAGTTCGCCTTCCGCACCTACATCGAGCCGATCACGCCGGAGATGGTGGAGAAGATCATCATCAAAGAGAAGCCGGATGTGCTCCTGCCGACGCTCGGCGGCCAGACGGCGTTGAATACGGCCATGTCGCTGCATCGGGCAGGCACGCTGGAAAAGCACGGTGTGCGCATGATCGGCGCGAAGCCGGAAGCCATCGAGAAGGGCGAGGACCGTCTGCTCTTCAAAAACGCCATGCTCAAGATCGGCCTCGACCTGCCGCAGTCCGGCGTGGCGCACAACATGGAGGAAGCCCGCGCCATCGCGGAGCAGATCGGCACGCTGCCGCTCATCATCCGCCCGGCCTACACGCTCGGCGGCACCGGCGGCGGTATCGCTTACAACAAGGAGGAGTTTGAAACCATCACGGCCAGTGGACTCGATCTCTCGCCCGTGACGGAAGTGCTCATCGAGGAGAGTTTGCTCGGCTGGAAGGAGTTCGAGATGGAGGTCATCCGCGACAAGGCGGACAACTGCGTCATCATCTGCTCCATCGAGAAT
>JAGKWZ010000210.1 GCA_021151605.1 Verrucomicrobiaceae bacterium | reverse complement strand
GCACTTGGCCGATGTTTTTGCCGTTGAAGTCGATCTCCAGCGTGGCGTTGTTGAAGCGCAAACCCTGGCAGATTTCGCAGGGAACTCGCGTGGTGGGCAGGAAGTTCATCTCCACTTTGATCTCGCCATTGCCCTGGCAGGCTTCGCAGCGGCCACCGTCGGTGTTGAAGGAAAAACGACCGGCGTCGTAGCCGCGAGCACGGGCGGCGGGGACTTGGGCGAAGAGCTTCCGAATGTCATCGAGCACGCCGACATAGGTCGCCGGGCAGGAGCGCGAGGTCTTGCCGATGGGCGACTGATCCACTTCATGCACGGCGGTGATTTGATCAAAGCCGTGGGCGCTTTTCCAGGGCTTCTCCGTGATCTTGGCGGTCTTGCTCGTGGCCAACTTCGCCACCGGGCAAAGCACGCTGTGCATGAAGGTGCTCTTGCCGCTGCCGCTGACGCCGGTGATGACGGTCAACCGCCCGATGGGGATGCTGACACTGATGTTGCGGAGGTTGTTGGCGTGGGCGCCGTCGATGGTGAGCCAGCCTTCTTTCTTCTTTGCGGCAGGCAGTGGTCGCCGCTCGCCACGGAGCGGATGCTTCAAAGGTGAGCGCAGCTCTTTGCCAGTGACGCTGTTCTTGTCTTTGAGGATGTGAGCAAGCGAGCCCTGGCTGATGACTTCGCCACCAAAACGACCCGCGCCAGGACCGAGGTCGATGATGGTATCGGCACGGCGCATGGTTTCGTCATCGTGCTCGACGACGAGGAGTGAGTTCCCCTTGTCTCGCAGTGCGACGAGCGTGTTGAGAAGGCGGACGTTGTCGCGTGGATGCAGGCCGATGGTGGGTTCATCGAGCACGTAAAGCACACCGCGCAGGTTTGAGCCGAGCTGGGCGGCGAGTCGGATGCGTTGAGCTTCACCGCCGCTGAGAGTGTCGGCGCTGCGATTGAGCTGGAGGTAGCCGAGGCCGACTTCACTCATGAAATGCAGCCGCTGTTTGATCTCGGCGAGGATGTCTCGCGCGATCTCGCCCTGAGTGCCCGTGAAGCTGAGTTTGGCGATGTGCTGCACGGCTTCTTCGGCGGCTAGGCCGTTGAGGTCTTGGATGCGGAGGTGTTCGGTCTTTTTCTCCTTGGTGCCAGAGGGCAGCTTCACAAACATCGCTGTCTGATTGAGTCGGCTACCGCCGCAGCTTGGGCAAAGAACGCGCTCGGTGGGGGGGTCGTCGTCTTCGTGGCGGGTGAGGCGGCGCTCTTCTTCGAGCTCGGCGGCGAGCTGAGACATGTCGTCATGACGCGGTGTGGCGCCGTGATCGGAGACGATGAAGCCGAAGCCTCGGCACTGCTGGCACCAGCCATGCGGGCTGTTGAAGGAGAAAAGACGCGGGTCGAGTTCTTCGAAGCTGAGATCGCAGCTCGGGCAGCTCATTTCGGTGCTGAGCACCTGCGAGGTTTTGTCGGCCAGGAAGAGCTTCACGTTGCCCTTGCCCATCTTGAGCGCCTTATCCACGAGCGGGCGGAGTTCCAGGATGGAGAGGCCTTTCGGCACCTTCGCGACGACCGCGTCGATGCTGTGCTCTTTGAATCGAGCGAGCGGTTTGAAGTTCGCCGTGTCTCGGAATTCGCCATCGACAAGCAAGGTGCTGATGCCCTGCTTGCGGGCGTTTTCGGCCACTTCGGTGTGGAAGCCTTTGCGGGCTTTGATCAGCGGCGCGAGCAACTGCACGGGACCTTTTTTAGCCTGATCGGCGATGGTCTGGGTGATGGCCGTGGCGCTTTGTTTGACCACAGGCACATCGCACTTCGGGCAATACTGCGTGCCTAGCTTTGCGAACAAGAGCCGCAGGAAATGCCAGACCTCCGTGACCGTGGCGACGGTCGATTTGCCACCACCACGCGAGATACGCTGCTCAATGGCGACCGTGGGTGGCACGCCAGTGATGAGATCGACTTCCGGCTTCTCCATCTGCTCGACAAAGGTGCGTGCATACACCGACATGGAGTCGAGGAAGCGCCGCTGGCCTTCGGCAAAGACGAGGTCAAAGGCGAGGGTCGATTTGCCACTGCCGCTCAGGCCCGTGACGACGACAAATTGATCACGCGGGATGTCGAGAGTGATGTTCTTGAGGTTGTGCTCGCGGGCACCGCGGATGCTGATCGCATTCCGGGTTTCAAGTTTCAGGTTTGAAGTTTCAAGTTTTCGGGCACGCGCCCCACTCACGACTTCAGCGACTTGGAACTTGGAACCTGAAACCTGAAACTTCTCCTTCAGATACCGCCCCGTCCACGACTCCGCACACTCCGAAACCTCCTCCGGCGTGCCGACGGCGACGATTTGCCCGCCTGCGGCTCCGCCGTCGGGGCCGAGGTCGATGACCCAGTCGGCGCATTGGATGACGTCGAGGTTGTGCTCGATGACGATGAGGCTGTTGCCTTCATCGACGAGGCGCTGGAGCAGTTTTACCAGCAAGGCGATGTCATCGAAGTGCAAGCCGGTGGTGGGTTCATCGAGCAACAGAAGGCTGGTTTTGCTCTTGATCGGCGGCTGTTTGGCGGAGTCGATGAGATGGCCGACGAGCTTCAAGCGCTGCGCTTCACCACCGCTGAGGGTGTTGAGCGGCTGACCGAGTTTCAGGTAGCCGAGTCCGGCTTCGACGAGGATGCGGAGTTGATCGGTGACGACCTTGGCGCGGCGTTTCAGCGTGCCTTCGAGCGGGCTGAAGAACTCCACAGCTTCCTCGATCGTCAGGCCGAGCACGTCGTGGATGTTTTTGCCGTTCAGGCGGATCTTCAAGGCGTGCGGTTGGTAGCGTTTGCCATCGCACTCAGGACAGGTGACGAAGAGATCGCTGAGGAACTGCATCTCGATCTTTTCATAACCCGTGCCCCAGCAACGCTCGCAGCGTCCATCGCCACTGTTGAAGGAGAAAAAGCCTGCCGTGACTCCCTGCTCCAGGCCTTCTTCGCAGTCGGCAAAGATCTGGCGGATGGTGTCAAAGGCCCCGATGTATACCGCCGGAGTGCTTCGCGGTGTGCGAGCCAGCGGCGACTGATCCACCATGATGACCTGACTCAGCTGCTCAACGCCATTGATGCTCTTCACGCGTCCCGGCTCATCTTCACAAACCTCCCCGCGAAGACGCTGAAGGTTCCGGTAGAGGACTTCGTGAATCAGCGTGCTTTTGCCTGAGCCGGAGACGCCGGTGATGCAGCAGAAGACACCGAGCGGGATGTCGAGATCGACGTTCTTGAGGTTGTTTTGGCGGGCTCCCCGGATGGCCAGACATTTATGATTTTTGATTTCTGATTTATGATTTGTCGGACCAGAAGCGAAGGCTCTCATCGGCACCCCATTTTGCTTGGCCGTCGATTCGAAGAGGCTGCGAGGATACGGATGAACGATCAGGTCGATGGGGACGATGATGTCATCACTAGCGCGGGAAAAGTTCTCCGGGTTTGCATCGGCAGAGATCACGGAATCGGAGGCGCGATACCAAAACGGCTTGTTGGCATACTGGCTGAGCATCATCTCGACCGGCAGTGGCACAAACCCACACTGGCTCATGAAAGCATTCACCTCACCTTGAGTGGGGCGGCCAAGGTCCACTTCCGATTGTGTCGTGATGATGACAGCCTGCTTGCCCTTCTCCTGATGGATGCCCTCGACAGAAATGGTGTCTCCAAACAGCAGATTTTGGGTGCCGAGACGAAGGAGATACTCTGATGGCAGTGCCGGACGCAGGCCAAATTTGTTCGACTTGTTGTCGCTATCCTGATCCACCACATAGCCGAACTGGCTGCGGTTGGTCACCTTGGTGACGACTTGGCTGCCTTCGCGGTGGAAAACCTCATGCTCACCACCACCTCCGATATGCCTACCGAGGTCGGCAGGCGCAGTGGCGTGGCGTTTGAGGATGGCTAGTTGGTCATCGAAAAGCCTCTCTCTTTTCGAGCGGCGAGCCCAGCCGAAACTTTCTTGATCAGCTCCTCGGTGGAGTTCTTCGGCGCACGGATGCGGGCTTGGCGCAGCTTTTCTGGATCGGTTTCGAAGCGACGGATCGGCTGAGTTTGGCTGGAGGATGGCTGAGTAGGCACGGCTGCGGGATTCATCGTCGGTTAGATTGGGCTGGTCGAGGTTTTTTTCTGAAGCGGAAACTGAGGACTGAGCACTGAGAACTTTCCGACGCACTTCAGGCACGGGGATGCTTTTCAAGCCCGAGAGGTAATCCCCGGTGAGTGAGCCTTTTTTGAAAAGCAGGCCATCCAGCTCGCCGGAATAGACGAGTTGGCCGCCTTTGTCGCCGCGGCCAGGGCCGATCTCGATGAGGTTGTCGGCGGCGCGCATGACGCTTTCTTCGTGCTCGACGACGAGGAGCGTGTTGCCTTTGTCACGCAGGCCTTCCATGACGCCGATGAGGCGGCCGATGTCGCGCGGATGCAGGCCTATGCTGGGTTCGTCGAGGACGAAGAGGGTGTTCACCAGGCTCGCGCCGAGGCAGGTGGTGAGGTTCACGCGCTGGAGTTCGCCGCCGCTAAGCGTGCGGGTTTGGCGATCGAGGTGAATGTAGCCGAGCCCGGCGCGGTCGAGGTAGCTCAGGCGGCTGGCGATCTCATCCCGCAGCATCGTGGTGGCGTTGTCGGCGGCGGGCAGGCTCTGCACGAGTGGCAGGAGATCGGTGACGGGCAGGTTCCAGAGGTCGGCGATGGTTTTGCCGACGACGCGGAAGTTGTAGGCATCCTTTTTCAGGCGTCCGCCATCGCAATCCTGGCAAGTCGTATAGGCGCGGAAGCGGCTGAGGAAAATGCGGACGTGCATCTTGTAGGCGCGGGCTTCGAGCCATTTGAAGAAGCCTTTCACGCCATACCACTGGCCGTTGCTCCAGGCACGCTCGGGGTCTTTGTCCTCGCCCTCGATGAGCCATTTTTGATGCTCGGCTGGCAGATCGCAGAAGGGCGTATCGAGATCGACCTTCCTCCGGCGTGCCGCACGTTCGAGGTCGTCCTGGCTTTCGCGGTAGGTGTTGCCGGAGAAGGCTTTCACGAGTCCGCCACGGATGCTGAGCGACTCGTCGGGCATCGCTTTGGTCAAATCCATGCCGAGCGTGCGGCCAAAGCCTTTGCAGGTGGGGCAGGCTCCGATGGGGTTGTTGAAGGAAAAGAGGCCGGGCGTGGGAGCGGGGAGCTTCAGGTCGCAGTCGGCGCAGCGCCAGTCGGTGGAGAACGATTTGAGATCTGAGATTTCAGATTTGAGATCGCCAAACACCACGGAAATCTGGCCTTTTCCCAGCCTCAGCGCCGCTTCGATGGCTTCGCTGAGGCGGGCGGTGTTCTTTTTCTCCAGGGTGATCCGGTCCTGCACCACGAGCACCATGGCGGGGAGCTTGCGGCCTTTCATGGCGGCGGGTTCGTCGGTGCGGATCAGCTCGCCGTAGATCCAGAGGCGGAGGTAGCCCTGGGCTTGGAGAAAGGGGAAAAAGTCCTCGATCTTCGTGTCTTTCGGCACGGGCACGTTGAAGCCAACGAGGGCTTGTTTGCCTGCATGGGCGCTGAGCAACTCGCGCTGGATGCTCTCCGCCGTCTCCGGGCGCACGGGGCGATGGCACTCCGGGCAGGTCGCCTCGGCGAGGCGGGGGAACAGCATTTTCAGGTAATCATTGATCTCCGTGATGCTGCCGACGGTGCTGCGCGTGGAGCGGATGTTGTTCACCTGCTCGATGGCGATGGCGGGCGGGATGCCGTGGATGGCGTCCACCTTCGGCTTGTCCATGCGCTCGAAGAACTGTCGCGTGTAGGGGGAGAAGGTCTCCACATAGCGCCGCTGGCCCTCCGCATAGACCGTATCGAAGGCCAGCGAGGACTTCCCGCTTCCACTCGGGCCGGTGACGACACTGAGTTTGTATAAGGGGATGTCGAGGTCGAAGCCGCGCAGGTTATTCTGCCGAGCGCCCCGGACCTGGATGACATCAGAGAGAGCGGGGGCGGTCGGAGATGGGGCAGCGGCTTTTTTGGACATTGGGTGCGGTAGGTAGAGGCTACGCCTGCCAGGTGCAAGTGCGCGTCTGTTCACTTGAACCAGACCTTAAATCCAATGAGAACACGATGGTTAACGTGTCCTAAAATTCACAAGCCAGGATTGATTATCTCAGGTTTTCTGATCAATACTCAAGATATGGCAAATGTAATAGTTATTGAAGATCATCCTCCTATGCTCAAGCTGCTGCGAACGCTCTGTTTCGAGGCAGGCCATGAGGTGATGGCCTTTGATAATGGACGAGCGGGCCTGGCGGCAATTCGTGAACTGAATCCCGAAGTCGCCCTGGTGGATCGGCGGCTCGGTGATTGCGATGGTGTGGACATCATCGCCGAAGCTCGTGGAGACTCGCCTGCGACGCGTTTCGTCATGGTATCTGGGTGTACGGAAACCCGCGACATTGTCACCGCCATCCGTCGAGGAGCCTGTGACTACGTGACTAAACCTTTCACATCGCTGGATATCACCAGCGCTCTGGACCGGGCTTTGTCCGAGCCCGAGCTCGCTCAGACTACCCCAGCCACACAGGTCATCCTTTGTCCAAATAACTGACAGGGACCTTGTGGGGCACAAACGACAGAAGGCCACCTCCCCCAAATCGAAGGCTGGCAAACCCGCCGTTTGCATTCCTAGAACTGCCGCGCTAGGTGCCGAGAATTTCCCCACACGCACACCCTTGATGAAAGCAATTCTGGCACTCGAAGACGGACGGTATTTTGAAGGCATCTCCTTTGGTGCTGCTGGCACTACAAATGGTGAAGCGTGCTTCAACACCTCCATGACCGGCTACCAGGAAGTGCTCACTGATCCTTCCTACCGCGGCCAGATCGTCACGATGACCTACCCCATGATCGGGAACTACGGCATCAATGCGCTCGATGACGAAAGTCACGAGCCTCATGTGCGCGGCTTTGTCATCGAAGAACTCTGCGAAGTCCCCAGCAACTGGCGCAGCACTGAGTCATTGGATTCCTACCTGAAGCGCTACAAAATCCCCGGCATCCAGGGTATCGACACCCGTGCGCTGACGAAGCACCTCCGCACTCTTGGAGCCATGCAGGCCGTCATCACGACTGAACTCACCGTCGAGCAAGCCATCGAAGCAGCGAAAAAGAGCCCGCCCATGAGCGGAAGTGACTATGTCAAGGAAGTCACCACCAAGAAGGCCTACCGCTGGGACCCCGAGGACCAGGAAAGCCGTCTCTGGGACATCCCGAGCCCGAGCCAGAAGCGCGAAGGCGGTCCGACGGGTGCGTCCCATGATCTCCCGAACGCGAAACATCACATCGTGGCCTACGATTTCGGCATCAAGCGCAACATCCTCCGCAGCCTGCGTCAGGCCGGGTTCAGCGTCGAGGTCGTGCCAGCCACGGCCACCGCGAATGAAGTGCTCGCCAAGAATCCCGACGGCGTCTTCCTCTCTAATGGCCCCGGCGATCCCGCCGCGCTTGGCTACATCCACAGCGAGATCAAGCAACTGATCGGCAAGACGCCCATCTTCGCCATCTGCCTCGGTCACCAGCTTCTCGGCCACGCCTACGGCGGCAAGACCTTCAAGCTGAAGTTTGGCCATCGTGGCGGAAATCAGCCAGTGAAAGACCTCCGCAGCGGCAAGGTCAGCATCACCAGCCAGAATCACGGCTTCGCCATCGATCCTGCCAGCCTTCCCTCGAACATCGAAGTCACCCACATTAACCTCAACGACGGCACCGTCGAAGGCATGAGGCACCGTGAAGCCCCTGTGCTCAGCGTCCAATACCATCCTGAAGCAGCCCCTGGACCGAACGATGCGAAGTACTTCTTCTCAGAGTTCGCCAAGCTGATCGAGACAGCGAGCTAATAGGCGGCTGGAAAAGGCACTTTGCTTTCGGTGTCGCCTTTCACGCTGAGATTACCACCCGCTCTATTCGCGGGTGACCGTCTCATCGAGATTCAGCAATGTGCGGGCCGCATTCAGCGAGTCGAGCCTCTTTAGCAGGGCGATCTCATCCGGCTTCGGCTGGCGTGTGGTGCAACGGCGGAAGGCGGTTTCCAGGCCGTCCTTTTGGATGATCTTCTCCAGGGCCGTGGCGAACTCGAAGAAGCTGCTGTCATTCATCAGCGTCAGGGCCTGAAGCGGTGTGTTGCTGCGGATGCGGCGGGTGCAGCTGCTGAAGCCATCTGGAGCATCGAAGACATTCAAGGAAGGCGGCGGAGAAGCACGATAGATGAAGGTGTAGAGTCCACGACGGAACTTGTCGTCACCTTTGCTGACAGCCCAGACGCGCTTCACCTGGCCCTGGCCCATCACGCCATCTGGGATCGGCGGATACACAGGCGGGCCGCCGAGCTTTGGTGAAAGCAGGCCGCTAGCGGTGAGGGCCACATCGCGCACGACTTCGGCATCGAGACGAAGCCTAGTCTGGCGGGCGAGGAGGTAGTTGTTGGGGTCTTTTTCACGAAGCTCCGGCCGGTTCGCTGAGCTTTGGCGATAGGTGTGCGAGGTGACGATCAGGCGATGCAAATCCTTCAGGCTCCACTTCTTCGCGATGAATTCCGTGGCCAGCCAGTCGAGCAATTCTGGATGGGATGGCATCGTGCCTTGCGTGCCGAAGTCGTTGTCCGTTTCGACGATGCCGCGACCAAAATACTGCTGCCACACGCGGTTCACGATGACTCGTGCCGTGAGCGGATTCTGCGGACTGACGATCCATTTGGCGAGATCCAGCCGGTTGGGCTGACCTTTTGGCTGCTCAAAGGGATGCAGAACTTTGAGCGTCCCAGGTGTGACTTCGTCAGCAGGGCGGGTGAAATCGCCCTTGATGAAAACGGTCGTCTTCCGCGGCTTCGGCAGCTCCTTCATCACCATCGTCGTTGTGCCTTGGTTGAGCTGCGTGTCGAGCTCCTTGTGGCGGTCGCTCAGAATGCGGAGCGGATCACTGGGGTTCACGATATTGGTGAAAAGGGTGACGTTGTCTGCCAGCGTCCGTTTCGCCACGGGCTTCTCGGCGGCTTTCCTGACGCCAGCCTGAAGCTTCTTCCGAAAGTCAGGTGACATCCCCTTTTCCCAGTCAGTGATCTCACTGTAGCGCGCTTTGATCATCGCTTTCAGCTTCGCGTCGAGTTCTTTAAACTCAGCTGTCAGTCCCACGATATCGACACCTGGATCGGTGACTTTCATGGTGGGCTCGTCCTGGTTGTTCAGGAAGGCAAACATCCGGTAATACTCCTTCTGCTCGATGGGATCGAACTTGTGATCATGACATTGCGCACAGCCGACGGTCAGGCCGAGCCAGACGCTGCCTGTGGTCGCCACACGATCAAAGACGCTATCGATGCGGAACTGCTCTTTATCGATGCCGCCCTCTTGATTGATCTGGGTGTTGCGGTGAAAGCCCGTGGCGATCTTCTGGCTTTCGGTGGCATTCGGCAGCAGATCTCCGGCGAGTTGCTCAATGGTGAACTGATCGAAGCGCATGTCTGCATTCAGAGCTTCGATCACCCAGTCGCGGAATTTCCAGATCTGGCGCGGTGCGTCGATGGAGTAGCCGTTCGAGTCAGCGTAACGCGCCTGATCCAGCCACCAGCGGCCCCAGCGCTCGCCGTAGTGCT
>JAGKWZ010000209.1 GCA_021151605.1 Verrucomicrobiaceae bacterium | reverse complement strand
ATGTATGCCTGATGTTGCAAAAGCACTGACTGCCTCCTCAAGAAAAGTGCACGGATGGCCCGGAAAAGGCTCTACTGTTTTGAAAATTAAAGTTTCAGAAAAAAACACCAGAACATTGACACTCAAGCTCCAGGCCCTTTATATTAAATTCCCATGCTCAGGCAAATAATCGGACAACCCAACGAAAGTCAAAAGGACACGCGTGCTGAAACGCCCGCGCCAGCCTCACCCGCTGAACGCGCTCCATTTCTCTCCACTCATGCTCCTGCTGCACAACCTCAACGCGCTCCCTCATCTTCTTTTTCTATGACATCCAGTAAAAACGTCCTCGCCAACGACGTCGAAATTAAAGGTTCGATCAAATTCTCTCACGACCTCATCATTGATGGCAAAATCGAAGGTGAAGTCATTTCCGATGGCAGCCTCACGGTCGGCGAAAACGCATTGATCAAAGGCGAAGTCAAAACTCGCTCGGTCATCATTTTTGGCAAAGTCGAAGGCAACATCACTGTCGCTGAGCGCTGCGAATTGAAGAGCAACGCCATCCTGGTTGGTGACATCGCTGCAGGTACACTTTCCATCGAAGAAGGTGCCACCTTCATGGGTCAGTCCTCTGTGGGTAAAAAAGCCGACGCGCCCAAGCCTGTCCTTAGCAGCCGCCCACAACCTTAATTAGCGACCAACTCCCTTCGTGTTTCGAAGACTTTTCGCCCC
This sequence comes from Verrucomicrobiaceae bacterium, assembly GCA_021151605.1. Classification (GTDB taxonomy): domain Bacteria; phylum Verrucomicrobiota; class Verrucomicrobiia; order Verrucomicrobiales; family Verrucomicrobiaceae; genus Prosthecobacter. The sequence continues at coordinate 10,645 of JAGKWZ010000209.1, read as the reverse complement.
GAAAAGTGACCGCCCCGCGCCTCCTAAAGGTCAAATAGAGGTGCTGTGTCCGACCTGTGGCGCGGCTCAGTTTGAGCCGCGCCTTGTTGTTTCCACTTTTTGTAAAAAATGTGGGGTCCACCTTTCCATTGTCCGTGGCAAGGTGTCCGCCTCAGGGGTGAGCCGTGCTGGAGGCAAAATTGATAATAGTGCCTGGGATACGCCCGCCGCTCCCATCAAAAACCCTGAACCTCAGCCCGTGCCTCAAGTACCGCTGACCAGCAGGCGGACCCTGGCACCCATCAACGCCGCCCTAGCGGAGAGAGAGCACTTGGAATTCGAGAAGCCCGTTTCTCAAGAAGAGGCGGCAGAGGGAGGATTCGGCGTCTTTCTCAAGCAGAGCTCGAGCCCGGCAAACGAGGCTCCAGAGCCTGAAACGGCTCCCATTGCTGCGCCGCCCGCCCCAGTCATTGAATCAGTGCCTGAGCCTAAAGTGGAGGAAACTCCTGCGGCCCGCCGACCTCAGTCCAACTCCCCCCCTCCCACGCCGGCGCCGGAACCTATGTCCGCCAGCACTCTGCAGAAAATGCGGGACCAGGGGGTGTATCGAAACGCCTATTTCAAGGATGCCGACTGCTTCGATTGCGGCCATAAGTTCAAAGTCAGTCGTTCCTCACGATCCGCCAATTGCCCACAATGCGGCTCGTTGATTTCCCTCGAAGACGTGGAGGTAAACATGGCCACAAACCAGGCCATCAAAACGCGTGGAGATGTTCTGATCCGCAAACGTGGACATCTCTCCACCGACCTCGTCATCTGTCGGGACATTCGCTGCCAGGGCATCGTTGAAGCCAATATCCAGGCCGCAGGTGATGCTGCTTTTCGTACAGTTGGAAACATCATTGGAGAGATTCACTGCAAGCGTTTCTTCATCGAAAAGGGAGCTGATGTGACCTTCCTGAACCTCATCCATGCTGAAGAAGCAGAAATTCAGGCAAAGATCACCGGCACCATCCTCTGTACCGGACCTCTCACCATCGGTAAAGATGGAGCCGTTTATGGAGACGTCACCGCCCGCTCGATCAATATTGAGCCCGGTGGAGAACTCAACGGTGCCATGAACATTGTCCGCACCCAGGTCATGCCCAGGCCTGCGCTTTAAAGCGTCCGACGCCCTTGAAGGGCTTGGTAGAGCGTTAACTCATCCGCGTGATCCAGCCCACCGCCTGCGGGTAAACCCTGGGCGAGACGTGTCACGGCCAGCCCTTCGGCGCGGAGTAGGTCGTGCAGATAGCTCGCAGTGGCCTCACCTTCCACGTCTGAGCCTACAGCCAGGATCACTTCGGCCGCTTGAACACGCTTCACACGCTCCAGCAGCGTCTCGATGCGCAGGTCTTCCGGCGTCACATTATCGAGCGGTGAAAGCTTGCCGCCGAGCACATGGTACATGCCGTGAAAGGCCCCAGACCTCTCCAGGCGCAGAACATCGGCTGCCTGCTCCACCACGCAGATGAGACGCTGCTGTCGTTTCGGATTGTGACACAGCGCACAGGCCTCCCCTCGCTCGATGAAAAAGCCGCAGTCATCGCAGGCATGAACTCTCGCCATCGCCTCGGTCAAAGCATCCACCATGGGCTCGATCCGCCCTCCGTCCTGCATGAGCCAGAGCATCAGCCGCTCTGCACTGCGTGGCCCCAGGCCAGGGAGCGACTTCAGTTGCGCAATCAGGCGTCGCAGCGGTGGAGGATAGTCGAGCGCAGCCATGGCAATGCAGGTCAGGCCTTCTCCAGCATCACCACACCCGCTTCAGTAGGCGTCTTGACCTTGCGATAAAAGCACGTGTTGCGTTTCGTGTGGCAGCAACCACCACCGCGCTGCTTGACTCGGAGGATCAGGGCGTCTTGGTCACAGTCCGTACGGATCTCGATGACATCTTGAAACTCACCACTCGTGGCCCCCTTGTGCCAGCGCTCCTGACGGCTGCGGCTGTAGTACACCGCCTGACCCAGCGCCAGCGTCTCCCGCAGCGTTTCTGCGTTCATGTAAGCCAGCATCAGAGGCTCATTCGTGTCTGCATCCACCGCAATCGCCGCGATCAGTCCATGCTCATCAAACTTCGGCGCGAAGGCCAGACCTTCTTCGATGGTTTGCTTGGAGTCACGGGGGCCGAACTGGAGGGAAATCGCTTCTATCATGGGACGGCGGAGATAACCCCGACGCCAGGCTTTGCCAAAACGAAAATGCTTTTGTTCGACATCTCCGGGCCACACGCTAAACAGGCTGCTCCCCGCTCCTAGCGCCCTCTTTTCTCCGTGTCAGCCACCTCTTCCAAGTCCGGTTTCCTGCTCTCCTTCGAAGGCTCCGAAGGCTGTGGTAAGTCCACCCAGATCCGCCTCCTCCAGCAGCATCTCGAAAGCTCTGGCCAAAGCGTCGTTATCCTTCGCGAGCCGGGTGGCACGGAGATTGGCGAGGAAATCCGCCACCTCCTCCAGCATGCCAAGGCCGGCAGCGCCATGACCCCGGAGTCCGAGCTCCTCCTCTTCGCCGCCAGCCGCGCTCAGATCGTTCGGGAAAAAGTCCGCCCATTGCTTGCTTCGGGCACCTTTGTCATCCTCGACCGCTTTCTCGACTCCACCACCGTCTATCAGGGCCTTGCGCGCGGGCTGCCACTGGATGCCGTGGCTGCCATCAATACCTTCGCCACCGGCGGCACACTCCCCCAGCTCACCGTTCTTCTCGACCTCGAGACTGACATCGCCTGGCAGCGTATCCACGCGACCGGACGCGAGCTCGACCGCATGGAGAGTCAGCCGCGCGAGTTTTATGAAAAAGTCCGCCAGGGCTACCTCGACCTGGCCCGTGCCGAACCTGCCCGCATCGCCATTGTTGATGCCTCTGGCACCCCCGAAGCCATTCACGGCGAAATCCTGAATCTCGTCGAGACTCACCGCCATGCCGTATAAAGCCGACCACGCGCTCAGCCTCCTCACCCGCGCCCAGAAGCTCGGGCGCATGGCTCATGCCTATCTCATCAGTGGTCCTCGTGATGCCCGGCTTGAGGACTTCGCCTCCTCGGTCCTTGGCCTTGTCAGCCCCGCCCGGAACTCATGCCTCGACGACTGGGCTCAGGACGGCGCAGTGATCCTCCGTCCCCAGAGTAAATCCCGCCGCATTTCGGTGGGTGACGATGCCAGTGAGGTGGGCACCATCCGCTTCCTGGAGCGCATGATCCACCGCACCACTGCCCCCGGTGGGCACAAACTGGGCATCATCGTTGATGCCGAGCGCATGACCATCCCGGCGCAAAATGCCTTCCTCAAAACCCTCGAGGAGCCGCCGCCCCGCACTCTTATCCTGCTCATCAGCCATCATCCTGAGCAGCTCCTCACCACCATCCTCTCACGCGTCATCCAGATGCCCTTGCTGCCTCCAGCGGGCGTCCGCCAGTTTGACGAGCATGAGCAGAAGCTCCTCGCCGTCCTCCAGCAGCTGTCCAGCCGCACCACCGGTGGCATCGGTGCCGCCCTTGGTCTCAAGGCGGACTTCCAAGCCGTGATCGACGACCTTTACGATGAGATCAAAAAGGAGCTCGAGGAGGAATTCGAAAAGGAGCAGGACCACTACGCCAAAACCACGGATGGCACCTGGCTGAAGCAGCGCGAAGAAGAGGTCAGCGCCCAGATCGAGGCCCGCTACCTCCAGCGGCGCGACGCACTCATGGACCTCGTTCTCGCCTGGATGGGGGATGTCGCCCGCCAGCAGGTCGGCGCTGCGAATCTCGATCTACCCCAGTACAGGCACGCCACGGCTCGGCTCGCCGAGCAATGGCAGCCCGAGGAGACCACTCAGCGCCTCCGCGCCATCCGCCAGCTCGAGCAGCACCTACACACCAACGTCAACGAAGGACTCGCCCTGGAGGTCGCCTTCATCCAGGCTTTCGGTAAATAACAGCAGGCTCGTCCGGCATTCCGACCTCTGAGCCTGACGGGAAAGCCTGCCATGCATCTGACGCAGCACCCAGGCCAGACTCACTCCTCCTCCCGCGCCTTGCGGCCTTCGACGCCGAGCAGGATTCGGAAGCCGGTATCGGAGAGCTGGTCGGTGATTTTTACCTTGCGGCGGTAGGAGGCGAGCAACTCACGGGATTCAAAGGTGGTGAAGGCACCTCCTCGGACGATGCCTTCGCTGGCATCAGCAGCCCAGGTATCGGAGACCCATTCCCAGACATTGCCGGCGAGGTCATGGATCTGCGTGCGTGGATCGATTCGGAAGCTGGCGACTGGAGCAGGGCCGGCATGACCGTCCGTGTAGCCAGCGATGGCTTTTTTACCGGTGGGATCAGAGGAAAGGTCCGCAAAGTTGCCAGTCTTCGGAGGTGGTATGGAGGTGAAGCCCCAGGGGTAAAAGCCGCCAATCGCTCCGCTGCGCTGCTCGGCGGTAGCTCCGATCTCACGCGGGAGGTTGGTGGCCATGCTCCATTCGTCATCGGTCGGCAGGCGATACTCCTGATCTGGCTCCAGCAATCCTTTGGCGCGCTCGCGATCTGTGAGCCAGCGGCAGAACTGCTCGGCCTCGGTGCGAGTCACATTGGTGACGGGCAGCTCGGGCGCTTTGTCCAGATCCCGATTCGTGATCGGGGGCAGATTGGAGCTGCGGGCAAATTCGGCGAAGTCCCGCCGCCGCGTTTCGGTGGCAGCCAGCATGGCTTTGCCGAGCGGCACGAGCTTGATGCCGAGGCTGTTTTCCCAGGGTTTGCTGAAGACCACGGCACCCGTGGCCCGCAGGCGGAGATTGAAGCTGACGACCTGGCCTTCTTTCAGTGCGCCACGCACAAATTCACTCTTGTAACCAGGGAGCCGCACTTCGAACTGGAATTTGTCAGCCCGGGTCTTGTCCAGCTTCAGAGGCGTGCGGCCCACCCGCAGTTCGCCATCATAGACCTCGGCTCCGGCTGGGGTGCTGTCGATGCTCAGCTTTCCGTAGTGCACCGGGATGATTTCTGGTCGCAGCGCCTGCCGGCCGGGCGTTGGCATCATGCCTGCAGGTAGTTTGATGCTCGCTGGCTGCCACGCATATTCGTGGTCGATGTCCAGGCGGCCGACTTGCCGGTCTCGTGAGGTCATCCAGGCACAGAAGGCATCCGCATCCGTCGCGGGGACCATGACGCAGTTGATCACCCGCTTCTCAGGCGTGGTGAAAGGCACCACATCAAAGGCGGCTGCGCGCAAAGTGGCTTCCAAAAAGGTTCGAAACTGCGTCACCTCCACGGGCAGGTCGGCCACATGGCGGTCTTTTTTGAAGCTAAACCACTGGCTGTAGATGTTCTGCCAGGGCTTTCCATTTTGAGGCTGGATGGGTGCAGGCGCTGGCTTCACCGGCAGCGGCAGGTCATAGGCCCAGTGCTGCTGGTATTTCCCGGCATGAAGCAATCCGCCTGCGATCATGGAGCCGATGAAGGTGTAGATCGCTGTACGGGCAAAGCGGCGTGAGAAGCTTTCGGCACGCTTCTCACCCACTCGTTGCAGCGCTTCGGCGAAGTCGCCCGCCGTCTGGAATCGTTCGCTCAGATCTGGCGCGCAGGCTTTGCAGATCACGCGGTTCAGATCCATCCAGAAGGGCCACTCTTCATCGCTCAGGTTGGTCGGCACCTCTGGGAACTCCATGCGGTCTTTACCGCTGCTCATCTCATAGAGCACCTTGCCCAGGCTGTAGATGTCCGCCTGCGGCGTTCCCGGGCCTTCTGGCGGGACGAAGCCCTCGGTTCCGACAAAGGTTCGCTCACCCAGAGCCGCCACCAGGCCGATGTCTGCCAGCTTACACACGCCACCGCAGAAAATGATGTTCGAGGGCTTGATGTCACGATGCGTCAGTCCGCGATTGTGCATGTAATGCAGCGCATCGGCCAGATACACGCCAGCGTCGCGACAAAAGACCAGGTCGAGCCTCCCATGGCTCTTCATGTCAGTGCCCAGCGTGCGTGGCACATAGGTCTGCAAGTTTTCGAAATTGGGCCCTTCATCGGCGTCATCCGCCAGCTCCATCACGCAGTAGTAAAAGCCGCGCGCCTCATTCCAGCCGACGTGAAGGATGTGCACGAGGCAGGGATGGCCGCGTGAGATCGGCTCGAACTGCTGGATGCCCAAAAACTCACGGTGGAAGGTGCGCGTCAGTTCGAAGTCCTCACGCCAGACGATCTTCACCGCGCGGTAGGCTCCCGTCACACTCTGCGCCAGCCAGACTTCCCCATACGCCCCCGAGCCGATTCGGCGGATCAGGGTGTAGTCGGAGATGACGATGTCATCACGATGGGATGGCGGCCCGTTTTTCTGCCTCGAGGACACACTGTGCTTCACCGGTGGCGCTGGCAATTCCAGCATCGTCGAAGGATTGACCGGCTCCACTGGCACGCCAGCCCCGGGCGCGATCGCGTCAGGCAGTGGCAGGGCAGGGGAGTCGGAGGTCATTCAGCGCGCACAGAATACGCATTTCAAAAGAAGGACACAACACTCGTCTGCGCTACCACTGAAATTCACTCACCCTCAAATGACTGCCGTCACAACTGCGAGGAAGCGTGTTGACCCGTCGTTCATTTCACCTCAAGTCTCCCGAAGACCACCTCCACCCATGAAACGCCTCGCCTTGCCTCTGTGCCTCTTTGCCCTAGCCACCTGGACACTCCTTGCGGCCACCCCATCCAAGCCAGCCCCGCTGAAGGTGCTCATGGTCACCGGCGGCTGCTGCCATGATTATGCCAACCAGAAGATGATCCTGGCAGAGGGCCTCAGCTCCCGCGCCAATGTGGAGTTCACCATTGTTCATGAAGACGCCCCCAAAGGTAAGGACGAGCGCGAGCACCGGGTCAGCATTTATGAAAAGGAAGACTGGGCCAAGGGCTACGACGTCGTCCTTCACAACGAATGCTTCGGCAAAATCACCGATGTCGCCTTCGTCGAGCGCATCGCCAAAGCTCATCACAACGGCGTGCCAGCGGTGATGCTCCACTGCTCCACCCACAGCTACCGCGCCGCCCAAACGGACGAATGGCGCAAATGCATCGGCCAGACCTCCATGAGCCATGAAAAGAACCGCGACCTCCTCGTGAAAAACATCGCCCCCGAGCATCCCGTGATGAAAGGTTTCCCGGCAGAGTGGCTGGATGCCAAGGATGAGCTCTACAAGAATGAAAAACTCTGGGAAAACTTCGTCCCTCTGGCAAAGGCCTACGGCGAGGACACAAAAAAGGATCACGCCCTCATCTGGGTAAACACCTACGGCAAGGCCAAGGTCTTCGGCACCACCATGGGCCATAACAACAGCACCATGGAGGCCCCCGTCTTCCTCGACCTCGTGGCTCGCGGCCTCCTCTGGGCCTGTGATAAGCTGGGAGAAGATGGCAAACCCGTCGCTGGCTACGAAGCCCGCCAGAAGTAAACCCACGCCAACAGCCAGTCGCGACCATGCGGAGTCAGAAGCAGAGCAATCGTTCCCCACGTCCCTTCAAAGGCGGATCATCCGGCGCACGCTGGGGAGACCAGGGAAAGGCGGGCTTCATCCCGCCACCCAAGTTCCCCCAGCCTGTCAAAAAGCCTGGGTCAGAACCGCCACCGGCAAAGTCCTGAGATTGGCAGGGAAGAGCGTTTCAGTGGGCAGCGTATGAGCCTGCCCATGATTCGCCTCACCCTTCTCCCGATCCTGGCTGCACTCACGGCAGCGCCTCTGCACGCGGAATTCCAAGCCGGGTCGGCCGTCATCGACATCTCCCCGCCGAAGCTGCCGGTGCTGGTGAATGGCGGCATGATGAGCCGCTACGTGGACAAGATCAAGACGCCCATCCATGCCCGGGCCATCGTCATCAGCGATGCCAAGACCCAGGTCGCCATCGTCGTGGCAGACAGTTGCATGATGAGCCGCGAGTTCCTCGATGATGCCAAGGCCATGGCTGCCAAGAAGACCGGCATCCCCGTGGACAAGATGCTCATCTCAGCCACGCACGCGCATTCCGCGCCGGCCTCCATGGGCTGCCTCGGCACGGATCCAGACCCAGCCTATGTGCCTTTTCTCAAAGAGAAACTGGTGGAGGCCATCGCCGCAGCTCAGGCCGCACGGGCACCGGCAAAGATCGGCTTTGCCAAGGCCGATGCCGCCGAGTTCACCGCCCTGCGTCAGTGGATTCGCCGACCCGACAAGCTGGCGGAAGATCCCTTTGGCAATATGAGCGTGCGGGCAAACATGCACGCGGGCCGTCTGTGGGATGACGCCGTTGGTGAGTCCGGCCCGGAAGATCCCGATCTCTCCCTCATCTCCATCCAAACCAAGGACGGCCAGCCGGTCGCGGTGCTGGCCAATTTCTCCATGCATTATTTTGGTGATAAAGACATCAGCGCCGACTACTTCGGGCTCTTCTCCGAAGGTCTGAAACAGCGCATCGATCCGCAGGGCAGGATGGTCGGCATCATGTCTCATGGATGCAGTGGCGACATCTATCGCGTGGACTACAAAGTGCCGGAAAAGGACCGCCCGAAACCGACCATCGATGAATACACCAGCGGCCTGCTGGACATCGCCATGAAGGCTTATGCCACGATCCAGTATCGCGAAGACTCAGACATCGCCATGGCGGAGCAGCGCATGACTTTGAAGTATCGCGTGCCAGACAAACAGCGTCTCGAGTGGGCGCAGCGCATCATGGCAGAGATGGGTGACCGTCTGGCCAAGACGACGACAGAGGTCTATGCCCGCGAGCAGGTGATCCTGCATGAGCGGCAGCAAACCGAGATCGTCGTGCAGGCCCTGCGCATCGGGGACATCGGCATCGCCACCACGCCGAACGAAACCTACGCACCCAGGCCGCAGTCTCCCTGCTGGAAACCGTGAGCGCCGCTCCGCGCAGGCCTTATGGCCTCAGCGCCGGCCCTGCTACGAAAGCCATCGCCCGTCTGAAACCGGCGATGTGGTGGCGCATGAATGAATTCACCGGCCCGCTGGCAAAGGACGAGAGCGGCCACCATCGCCATGCCGCCTATGAAGGAGGCGTGGCCTATTATCTCGACGGCCCGCATTCGGCGAAGTTCTGCGCGGGTGAAGTGAACCGCGCGCCGCACTTCGTCAGCGGCAGGCTTTCCTCCGAGATGTCAGGCATCGGCGCCGCCCACTCCGTTTCCCTCTGGCTCTGGAATGGCATGCCCACCGGAGCCCGTGACATCACCGGCTGGTTTTACTCCCGGGATCATCAACACGGCGTCAGCGCCTACGGCGAACACCTGGGCCTGAACCGCGAAGGTCGGCTGCTTTTCGAAGCCGAAACACCACTGACAGGAACCACCGAGATCCCACGCTGGACCTGGCAGCATGTGGTCCTCGTGCGCGATGGCGACAAGGTGCTCGTCTATCTGAATGGCAAGCTGGAGATCGAAGGCTCGGCCAGTGCCAGCCAGATCCCCTCCATCTTCTTCGGCTCCCGCAGCGACGACGATTCGAGCTGGGAAGGCCGCCTCGATGAGATCGCCATCTTCGACCGCCCCCTCACCCCCGCCGAAGTCCAGCAACTCCAGCCGTAAATCGAACTTCCAAGTTCGATCTCAAGTGGTTCCCCAAGCCCAGCAAACGAACTCGGAAGCTCGTTATACTCCAGTCTCAAAGTCTCCCGCGAAACAGTCTCCGTGCGAAGCACGTCTCCCCGTCTCCAAGTCTCCCGCGAAGCAGTCTCCCGCGCAGCGCGTCTTCAAGGACAGAGGTAGGGCGGCTGATGGTAGGGCGGCTGCGTTTGCTGATGGGTGCCGGAGGCATCCGGGGAGGGTAGCCGGTGGTGAAGCGAGGCTTGGCGAGCGAGAACCACCGGATGGCGATCATTAAACCGCACGAACCGAGGTGGGCGTCCCGGCAGGGACGCTGGAAGCATCCGTCCCATTCCAGCGTCCCTGCCAAGACGCACCCCAAATCCATGCGCGTTCTTCGAAGGATGGATGATGGAGGGCTACGAGGGTGCGGCATTGAAAGTGATGCGGGCACTCTTGCCCGCCAAGGTGGCTCCGAACTGCGGGCAGGAGTGCCCGCATCACTCTACCGCTCTCCGCGCGCAGCGCGTCTCCCAGTCTCCCGCGAAGCGGGCTCAACTACCTCCTCAGCGCCGTCACCAGTCCATTAAACGCCACGCGCAGCGCCTCTGCATCGGGATCAGCGAAGGGCGTGTCCAGCGTGCTTACGGCATTGCTGTTCGCGCTGCTGTTGTCGGTCACTGCTGCCAGCCCAGCATTCAGGTCCGCTGTGGTCACCTCACCGGGTGGGCCGGGTTCACCTTGCGGGCCGGAACCACCCTCCACACCCTGGGGGATGCCGAAGGTGAAATGAACCAAACTCCCATCAAAGAGCACGCTCACCGTGGCTGGATTACCTGAAGCCAGTGTCGTGACGCCATCCACCACCGCATTGGCAAAGGGTGGGCCCTGGGGGCCGGCATAACCTTGGGGAATGGCGAAAGTTAGAGACAGCACGTCACCCACGATCTGCACCGAAACCGTCGCCTGATCACCCGGCGGAAGGGTGCTCACACCATTGACTTGCGCCGACGTGATCGTCGGCACCGCATCGATGAGATCTTTGAGGCCATTGAGCTGGCCACGCATCTGCACCGCATCGATCTCGGTGCCTGCTTGGGGGATGGTAGGGT
>JAGKWZ010000208.1 GCA_021151605.1 Verrucomicrobiaceae bacterium | reverse complement strand
GCTTGCAAACCCTGCCCTCCACGCCATTCCCCCGCGTCGTAAGCCCCTCATCCGCACCGGCAGCGGTCTCCCGCCGAATCTTGAACCCGCCACCCGCACCGGATGCAGCCTCAAGACGCTGCCAGCGCAATTTTGGCTGCCAGCATTGACTTTCCACCCCCACCATGGCGCAATCTAGGCACGTCCGCCGAGCCGCACTTCTGAACGTCGGCAAAAAGATGTCCGGTGAAAGATCCAACTCCGCTTCTTCATCTTTGACCGTCCATCTTTTTGCCGAAAACCGCACCCATCTCCACTCCCGATGCACAAGCCTCCCGCCCATCAGCGCCGCTACAGCGCCTTCATCATCTGCCTCGGGCTCCTGCTCACTGCCCTCGGGACCGCCAGCAGCCGGGCGGACATCCTTTACATCGGTGGTGCTGAGCATGAGAACGTGGTGAAGGTGGACAGCGGGGGGCACATCTCGTCATATACCGAGATCGACCCGATTACTCACGCAGGCGACATTGCCCAACCTGCGGGTCTCGCCTTTGACGGCGCGGGGACTCTCCATGTGGTGGAAACTTATAACGGCAGGATCGAGAGATATGCAGTCGGGGGAGCGCAGCTTGGGGATCTCGCAAGTAGCAATGCAGGAATGCCAGAGGTTGCTTCGGGAGCCCCCGTGGGTCTTGCGCTGGACAGTGCGGGAAATTTCTACTTGGCCAACGGCCAGGCGCTTTTCAGCAACATTGTGAAGTTTTCCCCGACCGGGGTCTATCTCGGGGATTTTGCCACCGGGCTGAACACCCCTTACGCGCTCGCCTTTGATAGTGCGGGCAACCTCTATGTGTCTTGCTCCGGTCCTAGTGCGAATGGTGGCGTCATCCGGCGGTTCTCCGCAGCGGGGGTGGATCTCGGCATATTCGCCAGCACGACGGAGCCCGCCTATGCCCTCGCCTTCGACCGCCTGGGCCAACTCTTCGCCTCCTTCACTGGTGCCGGGACGATCAGGAAGTTTTCCGCGACGGGGACGGATATCGGGGTCTTTGCCACGATTCCTGACTTGCTGACTGGTGGCACCGGGGTCGTCTATGGCCCCCTCGGCCTCGCCTTTGACAGCGCCGGCAATCTCTACGCGGCAAGTGCCGGGACCAACAATGCCATCTTCAAATATGCGCCTGACGGAACCGGCACGGTCTTTGCCGCCGGCACGGGTGCCAATGGTCTGATCGGCCCGGGCTTCCTCGCCTTTACCGACGATAACGGCGTCCCGCTGCCGCTGGTGAACCAAGTGGCACCCATTGTCCTGACGAACGTGCCGCCCGTCATCACGAGCACGGGAGCGACGCTCAATAGCCTGGTAAACCCCAACGGGCTGGCCACGACGGCGCAGTTCCAATACGGCACGACTGCTGCCTATGGCAACACCGCCAGCGTGAGCCTTTCCCCGAACAATGGCACGAGCGCGCAGGCAGTCAGCGCCACTCTCACCGGTCTAATGCCCAGCACGACCTACCACTACCAACTGACAGCGACGAACAGCGGTGGCGCGAACAACGGTGGCGACCGGACCTTCACCACGCTGACAGCGGTCGAAAGCTGGCGGCAGTTGTGGTTCGGCACGTCGGCGAACAGCGGCAATGCAGCCGACTTGGAGGATCCATATCACACCGGCGTTTCGAATCTGTTCGTCTTTGCATTCTTCGGTCCCAACCAAGATCCAGCGCTGGCCAAGATCGGCCAGCTTCCGCAACCGCAACGCGCCGGCGACAACTTTGTCTTCAGCTTCACGCAGCCCGCAGGCGTGAGCGGTGTCGTGTATGGCGCAGAATGGAGCACGACCCTGTCGGCCGACGACTGGCACGCCATCACGGATAGCGGCACCGGATTGCAGCATGTCTTCAGCGTGCCCATCGCCACCAACATGCGGCTCTTCCTGCGGCTGAAGGTCACGAGTCCCTAGCCCGCCCTTTATCGAGCATCAGCATCACGATCCGCCCCGTCAATGGTGAGGCAACCCACCATCTGCCAGACCGCCGCGCAGATCGCCCCCGTGCTGACGAAGGAGATGATGGCCACGCCCACGATCTCCCTGGCGATGATGAGCCTGATGCAGACCCTAGCCAAGGCCCCAGCCCCGACATGAGCGCTCCCCGAGCCGCCTTGCTGAAACGCCTGGAGGAAGTGGCGTCGAAGGAGTGGCAGGAGGTGCTGCGGGAGAGCACCAAATCGAAGTAGCCATCATCGAACCCACACCATCTCACCACTCCACCAAGCCCTGCATCAGCCTCGGCTCCTTAGCGGGATCGAGCCACTTCAGCACGCAGACCAAGTCTTCCTCCGCCATGGCCGTGCAGCCTGCCGTGGGTCGTCCTGGGCCGCGCCAGAGATGCAGGAAGATGCATGAGCCGCCGCCTGGCATGTTCGTGGGATTGTGGGCGACGAATGCCCCCCAACGATACAGACCATCCTCACGCAGCATGGTTTCATGGCTGGTCCAGTCGCTCGCCACGGACGCCGTGTCCACGATCTGGTTGTAGTTGCGCGACCTGGCATCGTCCACGCCAATAAGGGTGCTGGTGACGGGCACATACTTGAGGTGCAGGCCGGGAGCTGTGGGTGCGTAGCCGAAGGCCAAGGGGATGCGGAAGATGCCCGCCGGACTGCAACCATCGCCCTCCTGCTTCATGCGGAAGCCGGGAGGTGCCTGCACCCGATGTTCACCAGCACCCCAGGCCAAACCATGGCGCCCGATGGAAACGGCCATGGGACCAGCCACGGTTAGCCAAGAGTCTGCCGCTACCTTTCGTTCCAGCAGCCAAAGGTTTCCAGAGCTGGCAGTATCTTCATCGGTGAGGACGAGCAGCACCTGCGTGCAGGAAGCAGGCAGATCAGGCGCAAATCGTTCTGGGATTCTGGGTGTGGGCGAATCTTGTTTCATCCCTATAGAATGCATGATGTAGCGAGCCGTGCGGCGAAAACCCAAAAAAGGCTTCGATGGCGGCCAGATGGTCTCGGAGTCATCAGGAACTGGGAAGGCTTTCTCAGGATGGCTCAAGGGATAAAACGTTAGCTTTTCAAACAGCCCCAACTCAGCCCGACTTTTTCTGACTTGGTGATGGCCGCCAGTGTCGATGCCAGCAGCGAACGTACAGACAGCCGGATGGGGCACTTTCACGGACGAGTTTGTGTACCTCACGGACAGCGCGTTATACCTGACGGCTCGTCCGTCATGCCTCACGGACGGCGCGTTAGTCCTCACGGATCTTCCGTCAGGCCTACAACTTTATCCGTGAAACCGGTTTTCCCTGGAATCAGGGCACCGGGGATGGTGTGACGAGGGCGATTCATACCTAAACCACCTGTCTTTGCAGGGATGCGGGCTCCTTGGTGGCATCATGGTCCAGCGAAGGACTGCACATGCCTCCAGGTACAAATGGCATGGTGGTCCACGATCTCCGCCCCCATCTTGTAGGCACGGGTTTTAAAGGGGGGCTCCCCCTTCAATTCCAGCAGGAGGGCGATTCGTTCGAAGATCTCAGCAGCAGCTTCTCGGGTCGTGTGCCGAGATTGTCGAGCCCCCGCCGCATTGCCAGTCTGGGTTTGCGCCGCGAAGGAGAATGCCTGCGCACCATTCTTCCACACAAACCACACGGCTGACCACGTTTGTATGCTCCCAACCCATGCGCGTCCTTACTAGCCTCCTTCTGCTCCCTCTCTTTGCCCACGCGGCCACGCTTCAGGAAACCTGGGAAACTGGCTACACAAAGACCGACGCCACCGGCCCGCAGGTACTCGGCTACTGGCAGTTCGATGGCGAATCCGCGCTGAAAGACAGCTCGGGCAAAGGGCATGATTTCTCCCTGCTCGGCGCAAAAACGGGAGTCGGGGGCAAGTTTGGCGAAGGGCTGGAGTCCTTCCCCGGCTTCCCCATTGAGGACAAACGCCACGCGGCCATGACGACGGCGAAGCCCGCGCTATCACCGAAAGGGGCCTTCACTCTGGAGATGTGGATCAAGCCCAAGGCCGACTGGCCGGCCACCCAGCGCTGTTACCTGCTGGATAAGAAGTATGTCGATCACACGGACTATGCCTGGCAGATCACCGAGGCGGACAAAGGCGGCACGCGCAGGCTCTTCGTCACGCTGGGGTTCGGCGCTGAGTCCAAGATGATCCACTCACAGCCCGTCCAGCTCGGCACAGACTGGCAGCACATCGCCTTTGTCTATGATGGCGCAGGTGACGGGCAGTTCTTCCGCAATGGTTCACGCATCGGCGGCATGAAGCTGGAGGGATACACCGCCATCACACCGGGCACGAAGGCTCTGAGTATCGGCGACCGCCTCGGCAGCAACTACGGCGGCTTCCCCGGCTTCATCGACGAAGTCCGCATCAGCGATGCAGCGCTGAAGTTCGAGCGCGCGAGCCTGGACATCACCAGCCCACGCACGGTGTGGCGACGCATGGAGACCTCGGTGAAGCCCGTGGAGATCATCTGCACGAATCTCCGTCGTGAGACCCTCCAGGCCGCCAAACTCAAAATCAGCTTCGGTGGCAAGGACGAGGACTTCATCCTGCCCGACCTCAAATCCGGCGCAGCTCACACGGCGAAGTTCACCGCCGACACGAAGCTCAAACCCGGCCACTATACCTTGACGGCCCGCTTTGAAGCTGGTGACTACCACAACGAACAATCTCTCAGCATCGAGATCGTGCCGCGCCAGCCACCACGACTGCCCGTGGTCATGTGGGGCGCAGGTGGCGACGAGATCGCACGACTGAAGGACATCGGCTTCACCCACTTCATCGGCATGAGCGCCGTGGGTGCTGGAGACATGTGGCAGCAGAAGAAACAGCTCCCTCCAGGCAAGGAAGAATACATCGCGAGGAACCGCACCTACCTCGACGAAGCCTTGCGCAATGGGCTGGAGGTCGTGGCCAGCCTTTCGCCCTCGGATACCTTGAAGGGCGATCCCAAAAACCTCCGCATCGACCGCAACGGCAAGGTCTATGAGCGCCAGGACATCTGCGCCAGCATCCCAGAGTTCGCGCCTTTCTTCCAGACCGTCGGCCAGAGCATGGCGAAGACCTATGGCGACCATCCCGCCTTCACCTCCGCCCTGATCAACACCGAGGTTCGCGATCACAACGCGCCTTCCTTCACTCCCATCGATCTCGAAAACTACCGCACCTTTGCCAAGACTGGCATCCCTGCCGAGGTGGTGAACAAGTGGGGCGTGGATCACACGAAGCTGGCAGACTTCCCAACCAACCGCGTGATCCCGGATGAGCATCCCATCCTGAAATACTACCGCTGGTTCTGGACCGTGGGCGATGGCTGGAACGGCCTGCACTCCGCCCTCAGCAGGGGCGTGAAGAGCCATGGCCGCCGCGACTTCTGGACCTTCTTTGACCCGGCGGTGCGTCAGCCGAGCATCAGCGGTGCCGGTGGCAGCGTGGATGTACTTTCGCACTGGACCTACACCTATCCCGATCCCCAGCGCATCGGGCTCGCCACGGATCAGCTCTTTGCCATGAGCGATGCCAGCGGCAAAGGCCAGCGCGTGATGAAGATGACGCAGCTCATCTGGTATCGCTCCCAGACCGCCCCCATCGGGGCCAAGGCCCCCGGCGATCTCGTGGCCTGGCAGGACCATGATCCCGACGCCGCCTACATCACCATCGCGCCCATGCATTTGAAGGAAGCCTTCTGGACCAAGCTCGCGCGTCCCATCCAGGGCATCATGTATCACGGCTGGCAGTCGCTGGTGGACAATCCCGGCAGCACGAGTGCCTACCGCTTCACGAATCCGAACACCGTCCACGTCCTGCGTGACCTCATCCGTGATGTCGCCGAGCCGCTCGGCCCCACCTTGATGAAGATCCCCGCCGATCGCAGCGAGGTCGCGCTGCTGGAGAGCTTCACCTCGCAGATGTTCGCGCGTCGCGGCGGCTATGGCAGCAACAATGGTTGGTCCGCCGATCTCTGGCAGGCCATGCAGCACGCCCATGTGCAGATGGATATCCTCTTTGAAGAGACCCTGCTGAAGAGCGGCCTCAGCGGGCGCAAATACCTGCTCATGCCTGAGTGCGATGTCCTCACCGAGAGTGTGGTCAAAAAGATCACCGACTGGCAAAAGCGCGGCGGCAAAGTCATCGCCGATGAGTTCCTCTGCCCCGGCGTGAAGGCCGACCTCGTGATCCCGAGCTTCAAGCGCGTGAAGAACGCCGTGCAGGACAAAGCCACCGTGCTCGCCCTCGCGAAAACTTTGCCCGAGAAGATGCAGACCCTCGGCTGGAAGCCCGCCCTCAGCATGGATAACCCCGAGATCATCACCCGCACCCGCCGCAGTGGCGATGCGCTCTATGTCTTCGTCGTGAACGATCATCGCGAGCCCGGCACCTATGTCGGCCAGCATGGTCTCGTCATGGAAAACGGCCTGCCCAGCAGCGGCACGCTGACGCTGAATCAGGACACCGCCAGCGTCTATGATCTCACGACTCATAGCCAAATCGTGCCGAATCGCAGCGTTGAAGGGCAGGTGAGCTGGCCCGTGAATCTCGGCCCTGGTGATGGCCGCATCTACCTCGTCACGCCGAAATCACTGCTGAATCTCGCGCTCGATGTGCCCGCCACCGCCACCTGCGGAAATACGGCCCAGATCACCGCCACGATCACCACGACCGATGCCTCGCCCATCGCCGCCATCCTTCCTCTGGAAGTCACCGTGCAGGACGCCAACGGCGTGCGTGCTGAAGGCAGCGGCTACTATGCGGCCGAGAAAGGCACCCTCACCGTTCCGCTCGAACTCGCCCCGAATGAAGACCCCGGCGCCTGGCAGATCAAAGTCCGCGACCTCGCCTCCGGCATGGAGAGCGTGAAGTGGATGCGAGTTGGCCGCTGAAGAAATCGCCTCTCAAACACAAGAAATAGACCCACCAACACAAGAAATCGGGGCACAAACACAAGAAATGGACCGAAAACAGAAGAAATGGCGGTCGCAAACAGCGGAAATGGCCCAAAAACACGAGAAATGAGCCCTCAAACCAAAGAAACGCCCCATTCAGGTCAAAAACCCGATGGGGCGTCGCTGGAATTGATCATTTAGATGGTGGCTCACACTGGTGCCACCGGCGGTGGTGGCGGTGCGGGAGGCTCGGGCTCGTCCTCGCCGGGACCATGGCCGCGGTCATTGATGCTGCGGGCCTGATCGTATTTGGAGACAAAGAGCGCCCCTGCTGCCGTGGCGCGCAGAGGCAAAACGAGGTCGTCGATCTCCTCGAGTTGGTCTTCAAAGGCGATAAACGCCGGACGCAACTGCCGGGTCGTGGCCGCACGTCCGCTGATGGCCGCATCGGGAGCCACGATGAATTTTTCATAATCATCCGCCTCCTTCTTCAGCGCCGCCACTTTGAGCGCCGTGATGCCATATTCCGCGCCTTTGGCTGTCGCGGCACAGGCGGCGGCCTTCGTTTCCAGGGAGCGTGCCGTTTGCAGCAGCACCTCATCCCGCATCTTCCGCCAGCCAGTCAGGGAAAGGTCAAACGTAGCCGCCCCGGTTTCATCACCCTCTGACCGGCAGCAGCGCACCACCAGCCGCCCCAGTTCATGAGCCGCGTCCTCCAGTTCCTTTTCCTCACGGCGCTTGTCCGCCGCGCTTCCCGTCGTCGCCTGCCCTTGTTCCTGGGCCAGCTTTTCCAGCCCAGCCATCAGCACCCGTGCCTCGGCGACCGCTGCCGTCAGCCGCAGTGGTGGGACATTTTTCCACAGCGGTTCATGCGCCTCATCATCCAGACAAGCAAAGACCTTACGGCCCATGTTAATTCGATTCAGGTAATAATCGTTCATTGGCTTTGAATGACGCCTTACACCCTGAGGCGTCTGAGGTAGAGTTGGTTGTGGCTGAGGTGTTCCACCTGCCCACACGGCTCCAGGCGCATTCCAAACCACTCCTGAATTCCACGTAAATCCTGGTGGCATGTTAGAAATGCTGCCAAAAAAGGGTGCGTGGCTGTAAGATTTATTTTCACAGCGGCAAATTTATTTTCACGAGGCTAGTCAAACTTTTTCGCCATCAAATTTCTCTTGCCTCTTCAATGCTTCCTGCTATCCCCAGCATCATAGTGAATTTCCGCTTCTTCATTTAACCCGCCTTTATGATACGTAAACCAGCTTGCGCTCCGGACCGCAAGGGCGGCTTGGTTGCCTCCGAAACTGCTAATCTCAAGCCTGCGATTCGAAGGACACAGGGACCCTCACCCGACGAGCTGCGGCTTGTTCTGCGCCTCATCGGATGGGAGCTTAGCGGTGGACGGAGGCAGGGTGCTGCAGATCGCACCCTCTCGATTGCATAGAAGCTCACAACTGACATCAACTTCTGAAACTCACGATGACCACTCCACTCAACCTACGATGCCTAATGCTGGCCATCTTCACCGGCTGCATTGAAATAGCGGCGCAAAATATAGCACCTGAGGTTCTCAGCAGGCAGGTGGTTCAGTTGCAGGATCATAAGATCATCTTTGAGCGCATTACGCCGCCAGTTCCGGCCACCCCTCCTACAGTATCGCTGCAGACTAATGCGGCACTCCCGCGTCAGATAGTTTCGGTTTCCTGCACAGTCTATGGGCATGAGTTCACGGAGATGCGCTGGCATGATCTGGCGGGTGGTGAGTATGTGATTTGGAGCAGCATTGATTTCACACCTTTTACCGGACGGCTTTCAGGCGGTTTTGATCTCGGCGGTGTGCATTACGAGGTTTTCATGGGGTTGGGTGAGGCACCTTCATCGGAAGCACTGGCACCTCTCGCGGCTTTTCACGCCATCATGCCACCAGCGGAGCCTGGCTCCTGGTATGCCATCATGAGTCAGCCTGCATCCGTGGCAGATGCGGCCTATTCAGGGATTGATGCGCTGCATCTCCACTTTGATGCAAACAAAACGGCTATTCTTGCCGAGCACGAGGCGGTAAAGGCATCCAATGCGGCCCTCCAAGCCCAAAGGGTTGTGCGTCCGTCGCTCAAGCAGGACACCGTCATACGCTTCTGGCCCATCCAGAGTGTGCTGCATGGGGCTCAGCCAGAGGAGGGCCAGCCATGATACGCAGCTTTATTTGCCTCTATTTGTTGCACTGTGCTGCCTGGGGTCATGCACAGATTGAAAACGCCCCGAACGAAGGTCTCATGGCCGTGAGTGGGGCGGCCGAAGACGAGATGGTGGTGAAGTGGTTCGGGAAGACGGGTCGCAGCTACTTCGTGCAAACTTCGGAATCTCTGATGCCTGGTGATTGGACCTATGTTCCTGTTGTTGAGGCCGGGACGGGAGCGGTCTTGGAATGGGGGCTGAGCATCACTTCGGAGCGTGCCTTTGTCCGCCTACGCTACACAGATCAGGCTTACTCCGGCCCGGTGGGTGACGCGGACTTCGATTCCGATGGCCTGACCAACAATGAGGAACTGCAGCTCCACCAGACGGATCCGCTGGAGGGGGATTCCGATGCGGATACTTTGTCTGACTCTCTGGAGGTTAGCCTGGGCACCAATCCCAATAGCCCCGACTCGGATGGTGATGGGGTTAGCGACAGCGCCGAACTGGCCCAGGGCACCGATCCTGCGGATGGCAACAGCACCATCAACCCGGAGAAGTACATCGTTAGGCACTTGTGGTTCTCTGATCA
>JAGKWZ010000207.1 GCA_021151605.1 Verrucomicrobiaceae bacterium | reverse complement strand
CCGCGCTGGCGGGCGTTGCTTCTTCTTCTGGTCGTATTCTTCATCGGTGCTGCCTGTGGCCTGGGCGGAGGTGCCCTCGTCCTGCGCCAGGTCATGCAGCGCGCCATCCATGGTGAGTTATCCGAGGGCAAAGCGCCCGTCGATTGGGTCATTGGCACGCTGGAAAAAGAGCTGGCGGACGACCTCGATCTCACCGCTGCGGAGCGTGCCGCCGTGCATCAGGAATTGCTGACCACCGCGCACGAGTTCCGCCAGACGCGCGTCAAGATGATCACCGACACTCGAGAGCGCGTCCGTGAGACACTCGCGCGCGTCGCAAAACATCTGCCCGAAGAAAAGCGCGTCCTCTTGCAGGAACGCGCCAGCCAGCGCCTCCGCCCATGGGGCCTGATCAGAAAAGAATCCTCCCACTGACCCATAGTCCCCATGGCAAGATCTAACTCAGCTCTCATCCTCGGCGGTGGTGTTTTTGGCCTCACGTCAGCTTTGGAACTGAGGTCACGTGGTTGGCAGGTCACGCTTCTGGATTCAGGGACCATTCCTCATCCCGATGCGGCCTCGACAGATATCAACAAGGTCATCCGCATGGACTACTCCAGCGATGAGCAATACACCGCCATGGGAGAACTCAGCATCCAGCGCTGGCGCGAGTGGAACGCACGCTGGGGAGAGGAGTTGTATCACGAAGATGGCTTCCTGATCATGACCCGCGGTGAGATGCTGCCAGGCTCTTTTGAGCATGATAGCCACGCCTTCCTCACCGCTCGCGGACATCAACTCGTGCGCATGAACAGTGCTCTTTTGCAGGAAATGAATCCGCAGTGGAAGGCGGAGTCCTTTCCCAATGGCTACCTGAACCCATACGGAGGCTGGGGCGAAAGCGGGCGAGTCGTCGCGCGGTTGAAACAAGACGCCTTGGATGCTGGCGTGGTGATCCATGAACATGTTCCATTCGGCCAATGGATCGAGGAGCAAGGGCGAATCAGCGGCGTGAAAGATGCTCTCGGAAACGAATGGCGGGCTGACGTAACTGTGTCCGCACTCGGGGCCTGGACCACGGAGTATCTTCCATGGCTCAGTGATCGGCTCTGGGCCACAGCTCAGCCGGTTTTTCATTTCCGTCCTTCTAATCCTGAAGATTGGCGTGCGCCGGCCTTCCCAGTCTGGGCAGCAGACATCGGCACCACGGGCTGGTATGGCTTCCCAGCGAATGCGGAAGGCATCGTGAAGGTGGCGAATCATGGCCCGGGCCGTCGTGTGCGTGCCAACGAGCCACGAGTCATGCCTGCAGGCGAGGAAGCACGCTTCCGCACCTTCCTCCGTGAGACTTTTCCAGCCCTCACAGATGCGCCTTTAGCCTCCACTCGCATCTGCCTCTATGGCGACAGCTTCGACGGCCACTTCCTCATCGATCACGATCACGATCATCCTGGTCTCGTCATCGCTGGTGGAGATTCAGGTCATGCATTCAAGTTCACGCCAGTCCTTGGCGAACTGATAGCCGATGCCGTGGAGAGAAAGCCGAACCCATGGCTGCCAAGATTTGCCTGGCGTGAAGCTGGTGATCGCGGTGGCGAAGGTGCCCGAGCGAAGGACTAAACCTTCACCCAGGTCTTGGCTGTGCTGCTTTGGAGGATGGCCTCGCAGAGTTTCACCTCGTGATGCCCGTCCTCAGCATTGGCAAAAAGGGCGGGTGTCTTTTTGCCACTCGCGATGTGCTCGTAAACAGCCCGATAATGCATTTTATGCCCATCGCTGAACCCTTCGGCATGACCTGGGGGGTAGTCGGTGAAGTTTGCTACATCTTCCAGGAAGCCTGGGGTTCCGCGCTGGAGGATCTGGTTTGGTTTGTCACGACGACCGAGGATAATCTCATTCGGCTGCTGAAGATCCCACTGCACGCTACCCTTTGTGCCGTAGATGCCGAGTCCGAGGCTACACTTCCAGCCTGCGGCCACTTGGGAAATGAAGGCATTTGCGTGCACGCCATCGACGTATCCATGCTTGGCTTTGCCGAACTTCAAAAGCACGCTGCCGAAGTCTTCGGTATCGACTTTGTAGGGCACCATGGTTTTCGGATCGACTTTGGCAAAGGTCTGCACCTCAGACTTCGGACGCAGGCGTTGTTTATGGAAAGTTTCGATGTGGGCGAAGACGCTCGTGGCTTTGGCTCCGAGGATGAAACTCACCGCATCAATCCAATGCGTGCCGATGTCACCCACTGCGCGGAGTTTACCGCCTTCGCTGGCGAGCACGCGCCAGTTATAGTCGGTCTGATTCAGCAGCCAGTCCTGGAAAAAATGCCCCTGCACATGGATGATCTGGCCGAGGTCGCCACGCTCCACGAGAGCCCGCATTTGCAGCACAGCCGGGAAGAAACGGCAGACGTAGTTCACAGCGAACACTGGGCCTTTTTTGCCGCCCTTCTTCACTGCCTCGACGACCTGCACCGTCTCCGCGGTAGTCATGCCGAGCGGCTTTTCGCAGATGACATGCTTGCCCATTTCGAGCGCTTGGAGGCTCTGTTCCACATGGGCCTTGTTCGGAGAGGTGATGTGCACGACATCGACATTCGGGCTGGCATACATGGCTTCATGGTCGTAGTCGCCGTAAGCCTCTGGAATGCCCCACATATCCGCTGTTTTCCGGGCACCCTTCGACGAGCCGCAGATGGCAGTGACCTGAATGCCGAGCCGCTTAAGCGCCTCAATATGAACAGGTGCGATGAAGCCGGTGCCGATGATGCCTGCGCGAAGATGGTGGAGTGGGGTCATGAGGGCGCAGTGTTGAACCACGAATCCGCCTGAATAAACCCCAATGTTTCCCGACCACCCTAGCGGCAAAGAATTTCATATCCTCAAATCATGATATGTTCATGCGAAGGGTTGACCCCAGGCAGCGCGTGGGTAGTCTCAGACCATGCCCGCCCGTCCAAACTGCCGCCCTGAACTCGAAGCCGCCATGCGCCAGCGTATCCTCGTCATCGACGGGGCCATGGGGACGACGATTCGCGGTTACAAAGAACGCGGCGTGCTCGATGAAGCCTCGGCGCGTGGTGAGCGCTTCCGCAACAATGAGAAGGACATCCTGAACAACGGGGACATCCTTTCGATCACCCGCCCGGACATCATTGAGGACATCCATCGCCGCTTCCTGGAAGCCGGGGCGGACATCATCGAGACGAACACCTTCTCGGGCACAAGCATCGCGCAGAGTGAGTTCTTCGTGGAAGATCCGCGTGAGAAAGGCGGCCGCAAAGACCCTGACTTCTTCCAGAAGATCATCGACGACAAATTCCTCAACGACCTCGCTTGGGAGATCAATTTCGAATCGGCGAAACAATGCCGGAAGTGGGCGGATCAGATCGGTGAGAAGACTGGCAGGAAACGCTACGTCGCCGGTGCGGTCGGACCGTTGACGGTGTCTCTGTCGCAGTTCCCTGATCTCACGGACCTGAGCTTCCGCTACGTCACCTTTGATCAGGTGAAGACGGCCTACGCGCATCAAATCCGTGCGCTGATCGCCGGTGGAGTCGATACATTGCTCGTCGAGACGATTTTCGATTCGCTCAATGCCAAGGCCGCGCTGGTAGCGATCCGCGAGGTGTTTGATGCTGATGGAGTCGAGCTGCCGATCCAGATTTCCGCCGCTGTCGGCCCTGGCGGTGAAACGATGATCTCGGGGCAGATCACGGAGGCTTATCTCAATGCGATGCGGCATGTGAAGCCTCTTTCCATTGGTCTGAACTGCTCGCTTGGGCCCGACAAGATGCGGCCGTTCCTCGAAGAACTCGCGACAAAGGCGGATTGCTTTGTCTCGGCGTATCCGAACGCAGGCATGCCGAACCCGCTCGCTCCGACTGGCTTCGATCTACTGCCGCCGGACATGGCGAACTTCGCCACCGACTTCGCGAAGAGCGGCTTCGTGAACATCATGGGCGGCTGCTGCGGCAACACGCCGGAGCACATCGCCGCTATCGCCAAAGCCGTGGAAGGTCTGGAGCCACGCCATGTGCCGACGCCGGAACCGGTCATGCGTCTGAGCGGATCGCAGCCTTACAATCACACGAAAGAAGCGAACTACCTCATGATCGGCGAGCGCACGAACGTCGCGGGTTCGCCGAAATTCGCGAAGCTGATCAAGGAAGGCAAATTCGAGGAAGCAGTGGCCATCGCGCGTCAGCAGGTTGAGAACGGCGCGAACGTGATCGACATCTGCATGGACGAAGGCCTCATCGACGGCGTGCCGACGATGACGAAGTTCCTCAACCTGCTGCAAACCGAGCCGGAAGTCGCCAAGGTGCCCTTCATGGTCGATTCCTCGAAGTGGGAGATCATCGAGGCGGGCCTGAAGATGCTGCAAGGCAAGGGCATCGCGAATTCCATCTCGCTCAAGGAAGGCGAAGAAGCCTTCAAGGAACGTGCGCGTGCCATCAAGCGCTACGGTGCGGCCACGGTCGTCATGGCCTTCGACGAGAACGGCCAGGCCGCGACTTACGACGAGAAGATCCGCATCTGCGAACGCGCCTATCGCATCCTCGTCGATGAAGTGGGCTTCCCGCCCGAGGACATCATCTTTGACCCGAACATCCTCACCGTCGCGACCGGGATGGAGGAGCACAACAACTACGCGCTCGACTTCATCAACGCCACGCGCTGGATCAAGCATCACCTGCCCGGCGCGAAAGTCAGCGGCGGTGTGTCGAACATCAGCTTCAGCTTCCGCGGCAACAACAAGGTGCGCGAAGCCATGCACAGCGCCTTCCTTTATCATGCCATCAAAGCAGGCATGGACATGGGCATCGTGAACGCAGGCATGCTCGAAGTGTATGAGGAGATCCCGCCGGAACTGCTCCACAAGGTCGAGGACGTGCTGCTGAATCGCCGTCCTGATGCGACTGAGATCCTCGTCGATTACGCCGAGCAGTTCAAAGGTCAGGGCGGTGGCAAGAAGATCGAAGCCGACCTCCAGTGGCGCGACGCGCCTGTGGAGAAGCGTCTCGAACACGCGCTGCTCAAAGGCATCACCGATTTCATCAACGAAGACACGCAAGAGGCGCTCGACAAACTTGGCAAGCCGCTGCTCGTCATCGAAGGCCCGCTCATGGACGGCATGAGCGTCGTCGGCGACCTCTTCGGCGCTGGCAAAATGTTCCTCCCACAGGTCGTGAAAAGCGCGCGCGTCATGAAGCAGAGCGTCGCGTATTTGCAGCCCTTCATGGAGGAGGAGAAAGCCAAGAAAGCCCGCGAACGCGAGCTGCTCATCGAGATTGCCGAAAAAACCGCCACCGCCCTGCAAACCGGCGCCGATGTCATTGTCAGCGACGAATTCCGTTATACACCCTACGACGGTCTGAGTCTCGAAGAACGTCGCATTGAGGTCAAATTCGCTGCACAACTTGCTTCGGACCTCGAAGGCACCGCCAGAGATTACAGAAAGCGTTTCGGCAGTGTCTTGGATCGTAACAGTGTTCAAGAACTCAGCGCCGACTATGCTGTCAGTCGCGAAAGCCGCCAGCAATGGAGCGTAGCGACACTTCAACCAGCAGGCGCATTTGTCGATTGGCTATTTACTCAAATCATTAGTCGAGCAAGGCCAGGGGATGCTATTGCGTTCAACGCGGGAGGACAAGGCAGTGGCAAGACAACGGCAACAAGGAAAACTCCCACGCATCCTTGTCTGATATTGACCATGGATGGCACTATGCAAAATGCCAAACGAAGTGCTGAACACCTTCAAATGTGCATCAATGCGCAAATGGTCGTTCATATTCGATTCATTTTTTGCCCTTGGAGTCAGGCAATCTCAAACATCATCAAACGTGCAATCGAAGATTCAAATGGTGGGCGGATTGTCCCTTTAAGCCGGGCTGCCAGCGGTCACTTCCAAGCCGCAAGAACTGTTCTCGAACTAGCAAATAGCCGGTTTAGAACTGCCAAGGAAGTGGCTGTTTTTGTTTATGACAACAGCGATCACCTTGCTCCAGAAATCAGATCATTGGAGTGGCTATCCAATCAGCTTTACCATTCAGTTGATGAACTCAATCAGACCGGGTATAAATTAGCTCATGAACAATTCGATCTACACTCTGCCGACCTCAGATACTCCTCAAAAATCCTTCAGCAATTTCTCCGGACATCTGAGCGGACATGCGATCAGCATCTTTCAAAGCATCGAGGAGGCAACTTTGGAGTCTCTGAGACAAGCAGGACAGGAGGCGCTTCTCCGCGAGGAGTCAGCCAAATATCCACCAGTTCCGAAAAAGATCTGACCGCTGCCGATCTCATCCCCGCCGAGGCTGCGAAGCAGGGCGGAGGCAAGATCATCATGGCCACCGTCAAAGGCGACGTGCATGACATCGGCAAGAACATCGTGGGCGTCGTGCTGGCCTGCAATGGTTTCGAAGTCACCGACCTCGGCGTGATGGTGCCGTGCGACAAGATTCTCGCTGCCGCAGTCGAGAAAGGCGCGGATGTCATCGGTCTCAGTGGATTGATCACGCCATCGCTGGATGAAATGGTCCACGTCGCCTCCGAGATGGAACGTCGTGGCATGAAGATCCCGCTTCTGATCGGTGGTGCCACCACCAGCGCCGCACACACGGCCATCAAGATCGCGCCGCATTACTCTGGGCCGATCGTGCATGTGCTCGATGCCTCCCGCAGTGTGCCGGTGACGACATCGCTCATCAGCGACGAAAACAAAGCTGCCTACATCGCCGAAAACGAAGCCCGCCATGCCCGACTTCGCGAAGAATACGGCAAGAAGAAGGAGCGCCAGCTTCTGAGCATCGCCGAATCACGCGAGAAGGCCTTCAAGTGCGACTGGAGCACGCAGGAGATCGCCAAGCCGAGCTTCCTGGGCACCAAGACCTACGAAGGCACCGACATGGTCGCCACACTGCGCGAATACATCGACTGGTCGCCCTTCTTCCATTCCTGGGAACTGCGTGGCCGCTGGATCACAGCGGAAGGCCGTTTCTCGTCTTCCCATGAAGATGCCGAAATGAAAGTGAAGGCGGAAGAAGAAGCGGTGAAGCTCTTCAAGAGCGCCAACGACTTGCTCGACCGAATCATCGCGGAAAAGCGCTTCACCCCTCGCGGGATCTTCGGATTCTTCCCGGCCAACAGCACCGGCGACGACATCGAAGTCTATGCCGATGACACACGCAGCAGCGTGAAGACCGTCTTCCACACCCTGCGGCAGCAGGTGATCAAGAAGGACACACCGAACTACGCGCTCAGCGATTACATCGCACCGAAGGACAGCGGTCGTGCTGACTACATCGGCGGCTTCGCCGTTGGCATTCATGGAGCGGATGACTTCGCGCATGAGTTCGAGAAAGCGCACGATCCTTTCAGCGCCATCATCGTCAAAGCCCTCGCCGACCGCCTCGCCGAAGCCTTTGCCGAATACCTGCACAAGCAAGCCCGTGTCGCCTGGGGTTATGAGAAGCCCGAGGACTTCACGAACGAAGATCTCGTCAAAGAACGCTATCGCGGCATCCGCCCCGCTCCTGGTTATCCTTCACAGCCTGACCACACCGAGAAGCCCATCCTTTTCGATCTGCTCGATGCCCCGGCCAAAATCGGCGTCGAACTCACCGAAAGCATGGCCATGCATCCCGGCAGCGCCGTCAGCGGCCTCTACTTCAGTCATCCTGACGTGCATTACTTCGGCATCAGCGTCCTGGCCAAAGACCAAGTTGAAGATTACGCGAAGCGCAAAGGTCAGACGATTGAAGAAGCCGAGAAGTGGCTCGGTCCTTGGCTCGGCTATTGATCATCCTTCGATCTTTTCTTCGACGAGCCGGACCTTCAGTCCCAAACCCTGAGGGGCGGGACTTTGGAGCGCCTGCAGCAGTTCCTCATGCTTGAAGCCTTGAGGACCGGGTTTCTTTTCATCGAATTTCAGCGGCTGGAAACGCAAGATGAACTCCCCAGCGGCACGATCCACCGTCTCAACCTCCACCAGAGCCTTCCAGCGGGCAAAGAGCGCATCCACCTTCCGGGAGTTTTGCTCCTTGGCGTAGTCGGGGATGAAGAGCTTCATCGTCGCCACATATGGCACACCATGCAGTGGCGCGGCTTCCGTCACCGCTTGGGCGATCTGGTGGATGCTCACGACCTTCGGGTCGAAGGTCACGTTGGCATAATTTTCGATGAACTGCCCCGCCGTGACATCGCTCACGCTTTTGAGCTGGCTGATCGAGTAGTTCACTGAATACACACAGCTCGGGCACTCCACGCCGCCGACGTAAAAGGTCAGGGTCGTGGGCTTGGGCTTTTCCTCCGCGATCAAGCCGGTGGCTGAAAGAAGGAACGAGGTGGTGAGCAGGAGGTGGAGTCGCATGAGTAAATGAAATCAGACAAGGCCCTCGATGGGCTCGCCACGCGTGAGCACATTGAGGAGATTTGGTGGCAAGCCATCGGTGACACGGGCTTCGCCGACATCGACAAGCGTGTGCATGATGGTGGAGACGAGGTCCGGGACTGTGATCGGGCGTGAGGAGGGCTCGCCGCCGTTGCGGGCGGATTGGCCGATGACCTGGCCCATTTTCAGGCCACCGCCATAGATCATCAGCGGTGCGAGACCGCCCCAGTGATCGCGACCACCTTTGGCATTGAGCTTTGGAGTGCGACCCATCTCACCACAGCAGACGAGCAAGATTTTCTCACTTAGCCCGCGAGCTTCGATGTCCTCGATCAATGCCGACACGGCATGATCAAAAGGCCGCCCGACATAGTCCATCCCGGTGCGGCAGGGGGCGTTGTTATTGTCGGCATGCATGTCCCAGACAAAGCTGGTCGTCACCGTGACAAAGCCGCAGCCGTGCTCGCAAAGGCGGCGGGCCATGA
This sequence comes from Verrucomicrobiaceae bacterium, assembly GCA_021151605.1. GTDB lineage: Bacteria > Verrucomicrobiota > Verrucomicrobiia > Verrucomicrobiales > Verrucomicrobiaceae > Prosthecobacter. The sequence goes on along the minus strand of JAGKWZ010000207.1, from coordinate 814 downwards.
GCAGCAGCTTGCCGAGCGTGGCGGCATTGTCGGCGTAGTGCTCGCGGTTGTTCCACTGGGTGCTTATGCGGTCTTTGGGCAGCAGTTTGGAGGTGTCGTAGCGGGCGATGAGTCGTGGATCTTCCTTCGTGAGATCAAAGGCATCCGACACACCTCGGCGGAGCACGTCGAAGGCCAGCGATTGAAACTCGGACATGCCGCCGATGACCTCGTTGCTATCCATCTGGCGCTTCCATTGATCCAGCGAGGTCAGCAGCGTGCGGCGGTCATCGAGTCGCGACTGCGGCAAACTCAACTTCATGTCCGCCTGCGCTCCACCTCCAGCTCCGGGCACGAAGGGCTTGAAGCTGGCCCCCAACTCGCCGCTGGAGGTGAAGTCGCCAAACTGCTTGATCACAGGTTTCGCGGCCTGTGAAATAGCCTGAGGGAAAAGAGCCACATTCGTCGGCATGGCGCTGCTTTTCCGTAACGGTCCGGCGATGCGTGAGTAGAGCGATCCCAGATTCGCCTGGAGGGTGTCTTTGCCGACGATGGTCTTGATGTCGTGCACCGAATCTCCGGTCACAAAGCTGCGGACGATGCTGAACTTGTCCGCGAGCCCGGCCAGTCGCTCCATCGTGCTGCCAAAGCTGATGCCGGGCAGCTTCGTTTTGATCTCGCCCGTCACGCTGCGGATCTCCGAAGGCGCATCCATCTTCGGATCGAAGGTCTCGAACTGCGACGGCCCGCCGTGCATGAAGAGGAAGATGACCGACTTGTCCTTGAGCAGCCGCTTTTGCGAAGCCCCGAGCGCCTTCAGCGCCATCATCTCACT
>JAGKWZ010000206.1 GCA_021151605.1 Verrucomicrobiaceae bacterium | reverse complement strand
TCCCTGGCCCGGCACAAGTTGTATCCTGCCCGATGGCAAGCCGCTCAAAGTCCACCGCGCCTCCATCCTCAAAGGCGATGCCTGCCCCACCGCTGGCACCATCATTTCCGCTGATCCCAAAGTCGGCCTCATCGTCAGTTGCGGCAGCGGTTTGCTAAAGCTCGAAGAAGTCCAAACCGAAGGCGGCAAACGCCTTCCTGCCGCTGACTTCCTGCGCGGTCATGCGTTAGAGGTCGGGACGATGCTGGCGTAGAACGACTTTTAAAGTCGTTGAACTGGTGCGCCGAGTTTTCAACTCGGCGGAAAAAGAGAAGGGCGGGTTACAAACCCGCCCCACCAGCTTACGAGTTGAAAACTCGTTCTACATTACTCCTCGCTCTTCGGCTCTGGCAGCAAGAAGCCCACGATGAAGCTGATCACCGCGATGCCCGTGCCGACGTAGCCCGCCGCCATGGCGACGTGCATCGGAAGCATCGGGCCTTTGCCAGCGATCATCGGAGCGACAAAACTCGTCGTCAGGAAAGCCATGCTCGTGCCGATCATGCGACCGCCGACGTTTGTGGCAAAGCTGCCGCCAGTGCCACGCAGATGCATGGGGAAGACCTTGGGCAGGTATTCACCGAAGTAGCTGAACTGAGCCACCGTGAGCAGACCGCAGACGCCATACGCCCAAAGGAAAGCCTGGCCGCCTTGCTCGAAGAGTTTGAAGTAGGTCAGCGGCAGCAAGACCAGCGCGGGGATCTGGAAGATCTTCAGCAGCGCGACACGACTAATGCCCCAGATGAGCAGCACGGCGAGGATGATTCGGCCCACAAGCCCCCCGAGTTCCTGATGAAGCTGCACCTTGTCACTCATGGCTTTCACCTTGTCGTTCAGCGGCTTTTGCTGGCCGAAGTTCGCCTTGATCTTGCCGATCAATTCTTTGCGAGCGGGATCGGTGGCCGCGAGCTTGTTGAGCTCGAGATTGAGTCCTTCGGCTTCTTTCCGCAGCGGAGCCAGCGCCTTCGACTCTTCTTTGAGTTCAGGCAGGCCGGGAGCCACACGCGCTACTGTCACCTGAAGTGCACCAAAGGCGATGCCATAAGCACAAGCCGACAGTGCAGCCGTGACCAAAGTCACCCGACGAAGCTCAGGCGAGAAGAGCGCTCCAAAGCTCGGACGTTTCAGCGAACCTGCGGCACGGCGGTCTTTCCAAACTTGGCTCTCAGGGACGAAAGGCAGCAGCAGTGCTATGGGAATGGCTGGCAGGATGCCGGTCATCAGCAAGTAGCGCCAGGAACCTGGGTCCGTGGCACCTAAGCCCACTGGCAGACCCAGGTGAGGAAGGTCCGCGCCATGCTTGCTGATCCACACGCTCACGCCAGTCACCAACAGACCGCCGAGGGAAGCAAACGCCTGCGTGATGCCGAGCCACTTCTCCTTGTCCTTCTTGTCTGGGAAAACCTCAGCCAACCATGTAATGGCTGCCACAAACTCAACACACACGCCGATAAAGGTCGTGCTGCGGAAGAAAACGAACATCGGCAGCGAGGTCGCAAAGGCCGCACAGAAGGGCGAAAGGGAGTACATGAAGATGCTCGCCGCCATGATCGTCTTGCGCCCAAAGCGGTCCACCAGCCAGCCGCCGAGCAGACCAAACACACCGCCACAAAGCGCCGCGATCCACAGCAGCTTGCCCACCCAATCCGTGACCATCGGATTGTTCAGCGGCACCTTCAAAAGCTCCGCAATCGCCGGAGCCGCGACCAGCGGGGTCATCAGCAGTTCATAGGTATCAAAGAGGAATCCGATGCTGGCGATGACGATGATCAGCCAGGTAGTGGTGGTGAATTTGGACGATTGGGACATGGGGAGCAGAGGTTGACGGTTGTTTACGGTAGTTGACGATGGTTGACAGTTGTTTTCAGAGTTCCTGCGCTCGACGCAGTTGGGTGTCACGGAGATTATGGATACGAATCGCCAGATCGTAGGCTTGATCCAGAAGAGGGTCCGCCACGCCTTCAGTCGTAAAACCCAGGTCAGTGGCAATGATCAGGTCCGAAGCTGTTTCCATAAGGGAGCCATGAGCTTGACTGGAATAGTTGGCCTGATCTTTGAGGCTCGCTCGCCCACATCCTTCCGCCAGATTGTTCGCCACAGAAACCGCTGCGCGGGTCAATTGGCTCGTCAGGCCGAATCGTTCTTCTTTTGGAAAGCCGCGTGAGCACTCATAAACGCCGACAACAAGACTCCTGGCCTCTTGCCAGACTTCTAGTTTCTCAAAAGGGAACTGCTTTCTCATGGGAGTTTACGGTGATTGACGGTTGTTTACAGTGGTTGACGATAGTTAGCAGCGGTGCCGCCGCAGTGCAGTCTGGTATCAATCGTAAACAACAGTCAACAACCGTAAACCACCGTCAACTTCTGCCTCACGCCAGCAACGGACGCAGCATGTCGCAAATCTTCGGCACTTCGGCGAACGGATCTTTCGCCACTTCATACTCCAGCGTGAACCACCCTTGGTAGTTGGCGTCACGAAGGATCTTCAGAAGACGTGGCACATCAGCGGGCTGACCTTCGCCTTTCTTGCTGCCTTTGGGGCTCATCTCCATCTTGAGCTGCACGTTGATGGCATAGGGCGCGATCTTCGCGAGATCGCCATAGGGGTCTTCGGTGTGGAAGTTGCCGCTGTCCCAGTTGATGCCAGCCCAGGGGCTGTTGGCGGCTTTGACCATCTTGATGAGGTTATCTGGCTCGGCGACAATGCCACCGTGGTTCTCCAGGCCGAGGAAGATGCCCTTCTTCGCGGCATAGTCGAGGCACTCCTGATAGGCTTCCTGACAGTTGGCGACCGCTTCCTCTTCGGTCAGACCTTTCGGCTGTGGCCCTGCGAAGACGCGGATGTGCGGTGCATTCATGATCGCTGCGTAGTCGATCCAGCGCTTCACATCGGCGATCTCCGCGCTGAGCTTTTCCCCCTTTGGCAGAGCGAAGTTATTGCCCACCGCCGTGCCTGCGAGCTGCACACCACGCAGGTAGGCGCGGCGCTTCACTTCGAGCAGGAATTTCTCATCCACATCCGGCGGGAAGAAGTAGCTCGTCACCTCGGCTCCAGGGACGTTGTTATCTGCACACCAGTCGATAAAGTCCAAGATGCTCCAGGGTTTGTGACCTTCCTTCGGCTTGTTTTCCTTGCCGCGCATCCACTGGAAGTATTCACGGAAGCTGTAGGCGGCCACACCGAGCTGCATCCGGCTTTTTCCAGCACGGTTGATGGGCTCGATGGCAGGCAGTGTGGAGACGCTGAGCGCTCCGAGGCTGGTGGAAAGAAAATGACGGCGGCTGATCATGGGAGGTAAAAGAACGAGTGGAGTGGGACAGGATTAACAGCTTTCCCAACCCATGAACAAGATTTCTCTCTCCAGAGATGCGGCCCGACTTGGTCTGCCAGTGGTCGATTCCTGGAATGGCGTGACACATGTTTGACCACCGCCCTGAGCGACGGAAGATGCAGTCATGCACTTTCTCATCACCGCAGGCCCGACTCGGGAGCCGCTCGATCCGGTGCGGTATCTCACGAACCGTTCCTCGGGCAAGATGGGCTATGCTTTGGCAGAGGCGGCGCGGGATGCTGGGCATGAGGTGACTTTGATTTCGGGGCCGGTTTTTCTGCCTGCACCAAGCGGCATCGTCCTAGTGAAGGTGGAGACGGCTCGCGAGATGTTTGAGGCGGTGCAAAAGCACATCGCCAGCGCGGACGTGGCCATCTTTGCCGCTGCCGTGGCAGACTACCGGCCCGTGGTGAAGGCGGAGCAGAAGATCAAAAAGAGCGCCGAGACCCTGACGCTGGAGCTGGAGCGCACGGAGGACATCCTCGGCTCGGCTCGTGGTCTGTTTGGCTTCAAAGGCTGCCTTGTCGGCTTCGCGGCAGAGACGGAAAAGCTTGTGGAGCACGCGCAGGACAAGCTTGTGCGCAAAGGCTGCGACCTCATCATCGCCAACGATGTCTCCCAGCCGGGCATCGGGTTTGACAGTGCGGAAAACGCCATCACTCTCTGCCTCCCCGGCGGCCAGACGCAGACCTTGCCACAGCAAAGCAAGACGGCGCTCGCGAGCGAACTGATCCAGTTCATCACCCGCTTGGTTTCCTCTTCTTAACCCCACATGTCCGACCTTCTCTCCATCGCCCTCGACGCCGCCACGCAGGCGGGCCAGCTCATCAAAAGCAACTTCGGCTCCGATCTCACCGTCAATGAGATGCAGCGCCATGACATCAAGCTGGAGCTCGACGTGCGCAGCCAGAAGCTCATCACCGAGATCATCCTGAAAAACGACCCCACTCATGCCATCCTCGGTGAGGAAGAGGGAGACCTCGGCGGAGACGGCGAGGTGGAGTGGATCGTCGATCCCATCGACGGTACCGTGAACTACTACTTCAACATCCCGCACTTCTGCGTCAGCATCGCTGCGCGGAATCGTCAGACGAAAGAAATGCTGCTCGGTGTGATCCATGACCCGATGCAGAATGAAACCTGGAGCGTGGTCAAAGGCGGCCAGCCCATGCTGAATGGCAAGCCCATCGCTGTCAGCCCGCGTGCGACGATGGCGGAAGCCGTCGTGACCGTCGGCTTCTCGAAGAGCAAATCCGCCCTCGATGCCGGTTTCGAGCGCTACAAACGCATCGCCTATGATGTGCGTAAGACGCGCATGCTGGGAAGTGCCGCACTCGCTTTGGCCTACATCGCCTGTGGACGACTCGATGCCTATGTCGAAGAGCAGATCAGCCTTTGGGACATCGCCGCAGGCGTCATGCTCGTGGAAGCTGCTGGCGGTAAAGTCAGCACCTCACCGAGCACGGTAAAGCCAGGCACGATGTTCATCTGCGCCTCTAACGGAAAGCTGCCGATCGAGCCGTATCTTTGATCAGCGCTTCCTCAGCGCGCGCAGTCGTTCGCGACCCACGCGACCGTCGTAGCCAACTTCGGGCACGCGATCTTCCGCGATTTGCCAGCGTGATTCGTCGAAGAGTGCGCCGAGTTCTGAGACCTCAATGCCAAAGGGAGGGCCTTGTTCGCCAGGGTCCATCTCGGGATTGATGAACCAGATACCGACGAGCAAACCGCGGGGCTTCAGCAGCTCGTGAGCGGCTTTTTCATATCTCGTGCGCCACTCGGGTGGCAGGGCGCAGAGGCAGGTGTGCTCAAAAATGAAGTCAAAGCTGCCTAGCAGGTCCGCTGGTGCTGCAAAGAGGTCCGCGAGAATGAAGTGACTGGCGAGCTCAGGATACGCCTGCTGCGCCATCGCGATGGCGGTGGGAGCGATGTCGAGCCCGTAGGCTTCAAGCCCACGCTTGGCGAGCATCGCCACATCATGCCCGACTCCGCAGCCAGGCACGAGAGCACGGCCAGCGGGTTTGTTTTGCTCCACCCACTCAAGCATCGGAGGTGAGGGCAGACCTTTGTTCCAAGGCATCTGGCCTTCGAGATAGTGTTGTTCCCAGTCAGTCATGTCAGGCGATCATACGACCGGAAGCTTCCATTCGCCACGCATGGGGCGATGTTTCATCAGCGCGTTCGCCTCGGCATCGGAGCCGAAGTTTTCCGCAGCCGGGTCCCAGGTGAGTTTGCGCTTCGCCTTCAGGCAGGCGGCGGCGAGTTGGGGCAGCGTGTCGCTGCGCACGGCGGTCTCGATGTCGCAAACGGCTTTGGCCTTGCCCTGGATCGCATCCAGAAAGTTGCGGGTGTGTTCCAGGCTCTCCTGAAGCTTGATGGGCATCGTTCCGACCTTGTTTTGCGGGTCACGCAGGATGGCTTCGTCACTCGCTTGGATGACTCCGCGGCGGACATGCACCCAGCCATTCTCGCCGATGAATTTGGCTCCGTGGATGATGTCAGGCCCCTCATTCGCAAAGGTCACCGGCGCAGCGCTGGCATACTCGAAGCGGAGTTTCCAGCTCTGCACGGCATCGCAGGTGCCCTGCTTCGGATACTCGCCGCTGCCTTCCACACTGACAGGTCCGCTTGTATCGGTGCCATTGCCCCACTGGGCGATATCGAGGTGATGGATGCCCCAGCAGGAAATCATGCCGAGGGAGAAGTTGGTGATGTTTTCGTGAAAGTGACGCTTGGTCTTCTCGACGTTGTAGTCGGTGAAAGGCGCGGGGCCGATCCAGCGGTCCCAGTCGATGCTGGCGGGCACAGGCTGTTTGGGGAAAAGCTCCGCCGTGATGCCGCCAGGCACGCCGACCTGGATCTCCTTCAGTTTTCCGAGTCGGCCATTTTGCGCCAACTCCGACGCCCAGCGGAATTTCATGTCTGAGCGCTGCTGCGTGCCGAATTGGAACACGACGCCCTTTTTCCGCACCGCAGCACGCACGAGTTGGGCTTCCTCGATGGACATGCCCATCGGCTTCTCGTGGTAGATATGCTTCCCATTCAGCACCGCGTCAGCAGACGGGATACTGTGCCAATGCACCGGCAGCGCCATGAGCACCGCGTCGATACTCGGGTCACGATTCAGCTCGCGGAAGTCGCTGTAAACCTTCGCATCAGCACTGCCATAGGCTTCTTTGAGGATGGACTGGGCATTCTCAATGCGCTTCTGATTCACATCACAGAGCGCCACCACGCGGAGGTCAGCATGGTTTAAAAAGGCCCGCATGTCCCCCGTGCCCTGGGCGCCGACTCCGATGACGCCGAGCGTGATCTTGTTTGAAGGTGCCGTCTGCGAGCGCAGCAGACGAGCTGGCACAAACATAGGCGCGATGCCCGTGGCGAGGATGGTCTTGAGTGAGGAACGACGATTCATGGTGGACGATCAAAACGTGTCCCTCACATCACGTCGTTCGGACATCTTCTAGGAGGGATCAGACTCGTGGCAAAAAGGCTGGAAGAAAAAATGCGAATCGTTTCCGCTACCTCCGCAGCGCCAGGATGAGTTCGTCCACCTTGTTCGCCAGCGTCTGCATCTCCGCCTGTGTCGGTGGATCACTCACCGCCATACCCAGGGTGGCCACCGCATTGCTGTTGGTGCTCGTTCCGGCGATGGCTGTGTTCAGCACCGCCTGCGTCACCTCCCCCGGCGGTCCGCTCTGCCCCTGCGGGATGCCGAAGCTGAAACGCACATTTGCCCCATCAAAGAAGACGGACACCGTCGCCGGATCACCAGCGGGCAGTGTGGTGACACCATCCACCACCGCATTGGCAAAGGGCGGCCCCTGCATGCCCATGGGACCCTCTGGACCTGTTTGCCCTGGCTCGCCGTTATCTCCGCGTGGGGTCTGGAAGCTCAGATGCAGTTCCGTGCCCACCACAGAGACACCCACCACGGCTGCCGAGCCTGGCGGCAGCGTCGTCACCGCGTCCACCACGGCGGAGGTCACGCCTGAGACAGCATCGATGAGCGTCTTCAGGCTGTTGAACTGGGACCGCAGGGGCGCGGACTCGATTTCTGCATTCTCAGGCGGGTAGGTGGGGTCGAACATAGAAGAAGACTTTGAGACTTTGAGAGGTGGAGACTGGGAGAGCGCGGCTGTGCTGCGAGACGCGCTTGGAGCGGAGATTTCGAGACTTTGAGAAGAGGAGACCAGGAGAGACGCTGCGCATCGAGACTCTGATTTCCAAGCCTCCGCGTCTAGCGGCGAAGCCGCTCTCCCGGTCTCGTTTTGGCTCTGCCTTACGGGGCCATCTTCACCGCTTCATCACTCCAGGGGCCTTCACCTTTGGGGCCCAGGGCACGCACACGGAAGGCATAGGTCTTGCCGCTCACGAGACCCGTCACCGTGAACTTGCTCTGCTGGAGAATCTTGATCTGGCTCCAGCCCGTGGCCGGATTGTACTCGCGGCATTCCACGATGTAGCTGCTGGAGCCGTAGATGGCATCCCATTGCAGGTCGATCTCTCCCTCATCATCCCCCATCGTCGCCCGCAGGTTCGTCGGCGCGGGCATGTCGCCCACAGGCGTCGGATCACCGCGCAGCGGCAGGCCCACCGTCGCCAGTTTGGCTAGGTTCTTCGGCGTCACCGCCTCACAGTTGGCAGCACGGGCCGTGGTCAGAGTGTCCCAGATACTCTCCTTGTCATTGCGTGTGGCGATCGCGGCTGCCAGTTTCCCCTCCAGCAGCAGCACTTCGTCATTGGCCGCGCTGAGCTCGTCCTGCGCAGTTTGGTACTGGGCATCCGTGGGCACACGGGTGGCCTGTGGATAAAAGAGATTGTTCAGCATGGCGGCGATGTGGCTGGTCCCCATCGATAGTTTTTGCAGCACGGTTTTCTTCTGCAGTTCGAGTTTGAATAGGTTCATGTGTTTGGTTCGTTTGGATGTGGATGTGATGACCACCGGCGGCACCGGGGCGCTGTCATATCGATTGCCAGAATCCATGCGGAGGTGGGTGTCGAAACGGAGAGCCATGGTGTGTCGGTGGTGACACCCCTATCCAACCACAAAAGTGGGGCTTTTGGCTAGGCCACAAGAATTGGCCCGTTGAGGCCCTCGCGGTAAGTGTGCCGCTCCACCTCCAGGAAGAGCTCGGCGAGCCAGATATCGTTCAGCGCATAGCAGCAGCGGCGGATGGTTTGCAGGGTCTCCCGGCGCTTGGCGTTTTCGATGAACTGTACCTCGCTACGCGAGAGGCCACCGATCTCGGCGACCTGTTGCTGGGTCAGGCCCAGGGCTTTGCGGCGCTTCACCACGGCTTGTCCGAGCGCCACGTAGAAAGGGTCTTCCTCCGGATTGTCATACCATCTTTTTTTCATGGGAATAACTTGGGTTGGGTCATGGCGGTAAAGCCACAACCGTTGGCACGGTGGTTAGGCTTGTATCAAATCGGCCGGATTCTGTGAAGAATTAAATGATTAAATTCGCCCCTCATCTCATCCCGCTGGAGGATGAGATCACAGTGTCCACGGTATGAGGTCATGACGCTGGGAAAATGAGATTACTGTACCTACGGCATGATCTCATCCCGCTGGAAAATGAGATCACCTCACCCTCGCCATGATCTCATCCCGCTGGGGAAATGAGATCACCTCACCCTCGGCATGACCTCATCTCGCCAGAGAAATGAGATCATCTCGCCCTCAGCATGATCTCATCCCGCCGGGAAATGAGATCACCTCCCCCTCGGCATGATCTCATCCCGCTGGGGAAATGAGGTTGCCTCACCCTCGGCATGACCTCATCCCGCTGGGGAAATGAGATCATCTCGCCCTCAGCATGATCTCATCCCGCCGGGAAATGAGATCACTGCGCCCTCGATATGAGGTCATTTTCTCGGGAGATGAGGTCATCTTTTGAAAAAATGAGCTCATTTCTCGGAAAAATGAGCTGATTCCGGCAGTCTTTTGAGACTAGGGGCCCATTCTTGAGACTGGTCCGTCCCCCATCTCCGGCGCAGCCGTCTCCGAGCCTCCATGTCTCAAAGCCCGCCCCCCAGCGCGCGGCGTAGCCGGTTCAGCGTCGCAGGCTGGCGTTTTGTGGTCAGCGCGCACTCCCAGATCCGCAGCACCTTCCAGCCCGCCTTTCGCAGCGCGCGCGCCGTCCGCGCATCCCGCGCCTTGTTCCCGGCGATCTTTGCGTCCCAGAACTTCCGGTTCTGCTTCGGTCTCGTGGCATGGCGCGGGCAGCCATGCCAGAAGCACCCGTCCACCAGCACCACCACCCGTTCCTGCCGGAACGCAAAATCCGGCCTCACCTTCAGCGCCTGCACCTTCTTGGCCGCCACCCCCTTGACCTTTGACCCTCT
>JAGKWZ010000205.1 GCA_021151605.1 Verrucomicrobiaceae bacterium | reverse complement strand
GATTTATTGTTTGTACAATAACAAGGATAAGCTGAGTAAAAAATGTAGCACATATTTGGGTAGCACAACTCTTGGTGCTTGTAATGCGGATGCTGAAAAGCTTTGCGGTGACTTCATAGAGGCTGCCGATATTCTCCAGTGTCTCAAGGACCATGGGGAAGAGCTCTCAAGTGACTGTTATAAGAACATTGAGAACAGCGCTAAAGAGGATAATCCTATGGCTCAAATGGAGGAGCAGCTGGAGCGCTTGACCCATGCCGTGAACTTCATGGGCACATTGCTCCTCTTGATCCCATTGATGTCAGCTACACCTGCTCCCCGCAAACGCATTTTGCAAAATGTAGGCCATCCCCGATTGAGCCTTTTTAAACGTTCATCAATATACATTTTTTAACATCACAGGTCTCCGGTCAATTGAAGTCTGGGTCTGTAACCGCAGTGATGGGTCCTTCGGGCTGTGGTAAGAACGTACAGTGGGATGGAATGTGTGATTTGGATTATTTATACAATTTCACACAGGGAAAACAACGCTGCTTAAACTCCTTGGAGGCCAAATGTTCTCCGGTGAATTTAGTGGCAAGCGCGCTATCAATAATGTCGTCTTTTCTAATCAGGCCTACAACGAGGTGAGAATCTATTCCGAAGTTGCTAGACATTTGTACTAAGAGCTGACTTCATCATTTTACAGATTATGCGGAAGCAGGGCTTTGTGCACCAACACGATAGTCTTGTGGCATCACTTACTGTATGGGAAACGATGGTTTTCGCCGCCATGATTCGTCTTCCGGATGAGATGTCGACGCGAAAGCGTCTCTGTCGGTAAGGCAGTACCTCACCTTTATCGTGCTTCTGTTTGATCTGATCAAGTGCTTTCCTTTCGCTTTGCATCTTCATTGATTGATGCAGTGCGGCTCATCTTATGCATGAGCTGGGTTTGCAAGGCATAGCGCATCATACTGTAGGATCGGGCACAGGTACTGGAAGTGGCGCAGGTGCTTCCAGTGGCACAACTGGCTCAGGAAGCGGTTCAGCCGGCGGCTCCGCCGGACAGCGAGCTATATCAGGTGGTCAACGTCGGCGCTTATCCATGGCCCTCGAAGTGCTGTCGAATCCTGCAACCCTCCTTCTAGATGAGCCAACATCTGGACTCGACACTGCTACCTCCCTGCGTCTGGTCAAGACACTGCATAACATGTCTCGTACGTACCACTCAACAATTGCCCTTACAATTCATCAGCCTAGGTCCGAAGTGTTTAGTCTATTTGATTCGCTATTGCTTTTGGGTAGTGGTGGTGTACTCGTCTACTATGGACCCACGAGTCAAGCGGTGGCTATGTTGGCAAGTGCATCGAACATTTCTGCCTCTTCCTCAGCATACCGCTTACAGTACATGGCTAATATGAATCCTGGCGATTTCATAATTGATATTCTGGGTCTCGATGACAGCCAAGAGAGTGGTGAACATTCAGAATCTCCAGCTACTCCCTTGAACCAAGAGGTTTCCGATGAAGGCAATCGCTACAATTCAGCAACACAGATTACTGCTCATAGCACGTTTAGGAATGATTTCGTGAATTCAGATCAATGTGATGATCGTAAGGTCCCTCTAGGTGACGTGGAAAGTTGTCCAACAGATGAAGACGGCGAAGATGAGTTTAAGACTGCGAGCGATGCTTTGGATACGAAGAAGGAAGGAAATACATTCACAATGTCGACTGAAGTCAAGCGAATGTCACCCTTGATGAATCCCATCCATGATGAAGCCTGTCGTAGACACGACAACAGCAGCACGCCGTCTCCCCTAACGACCAATTCCACCTACCCTTCTCAATCGACACCTGCTAGTGCCATGAGCGGATATGCCTCTGCATATTCTCCCATGCTCTCAACGATCTCAGAAAGCCCCAGTCAGCATCAGCATCAACATGCAAGGCAACCAGCAACGATGACTGTTGAAGCTCGCAGTTTACACTTGCATGCTCATTTCCTATCGTCTCCACAGTATTCGCGGCTCTCTCGGGATCTGAAGATAGTTGCAAAGGGCAAGGCTCTCGAAACTTTGCCTGGAACGAAGAAGAGCAATCAATGCGGAATTGTCAGCAGCATCTTCGCGTACTTCAGCGGCACATCCCGTCGCTCGAGTCAAGATTTGGATAGCCTGGGTGGTAGACGTCGTTCTTCGTCGTCATTATCGTATGCTCCACTGTCTACTCATAGCCAGCATGATGTTTCTGGAATTCATACAAGCAGTAATAGACGGGGAGATCGTGACATCGAGATGACTTCCGTCATCTCAGAGCTGTCTTCTAGCAATGATTCGCTGATGCAGACCGAAGAGGATGGCGGAGGCGGCTTCGCAGGCGGCGACGGTTTCGGTCGGGAGGGCCTTGCCCACGGCGTCGATGGCGGCACCGCCGACGAGCTGGTGGTTGTATTCAAAAGAGATGCTGGAGCGGGCGGCGACGGTGTCGAGGACGCGGAGGGCCTCGGCCATGACTTCGGGGCCGATGCCGTCCCCAGGGAGGACTGCGAGTTTGTAGGAGCGGGACATGAGAGGGGCGGTTTATGGACGGGAAACGGGCGACGGCAAGGACGGAGTCGCGGAAGGGAAAGAGAGGTGATTGAGCGATACTGAATGTGAAAGGGTCCCAAAGGACATGAAAACCACGCGATTTTTAGGATTGCCTTCCTTTTGGCATGTCAATACGCTGTCTTTACACCCTATGAAAATTCACCCCCCTTCTTTTCGGCCTGTATGCCTAGGCCTGCTGATGGCGCTGACAGCATCTGGCCAAACGGTGCAGGTGCTTTCTGATATTAATTCTGCGCCACTTTCCGCGAGCACAGTCGCCGATGAAATGGCCATAGCAGGAAATAACATTTTTATCTCCACTGATGATTCGATCACGGGCTCTGAATTGTGGAAGTTTTCAGTCAAAGCTGCATTTCAAAACCCTCAAGGCGTGGCTGCAGATACAGATGGTAATGTGTATGTGGCGGATACGGCCAATCACATCATCCGGAAAATTTCCGCCACTGGGGCAGTGACTACACTTGCGGGCAAAATCGGCATTTCCGGCAAATTGGACGCAGCGGGAATTTCTGCGACGTTTAATTCACCGCAAGGGATTGCGGTGGTCACATCCGGGACAAGTAAAGGGGTGCTTTATGTGGCAGACACGGGTAATCACACCATACGCCGAATCACGCCTGAAGGGGTGGTGACGACCGTGGCCGGTGATGGGGGAACTCAAGGTGATGCAGGTGGTTCCGGATCTTCTGCCCGCTTCCGCACTCCAAAAGGGATTGCTGTGAATAGCACTGGCACGACGGTTTTTGTGGCTGATTCAGGAAATCATACGATCCGTAGCCTCTCCATTACGGGGACAACGACGATCACGGCGAATGTGATTTTGGTGGCCGGTCTATCCCAGAATTCAGGGACTCAGGATGGCACAGGAAATGGAGCACGATTAAATAACCCTAGTGCTATCGCTGTAGATAGCTCGAATCAGCTGTATGTGGCGGACACTGGCAATCACACCCTGCGAAAAATCGTCAATGGGGTGGTAACCACCTTGGCTGGTACGGCGGGCAGCGTTGGTAATGCGAATGGAACCGGTGCAGTTGCTAGATTTTCCAGCCCTCAGGGGGTGACATGCGAGACAACTGGAGCGAATATTTACGTTGGAGATACGGGAAACAACCTTCTGCGCAAGGTGACTTCTGCTGGTGTTGTGACCACGCTAGCAGGCTCAGGATCGTCCGGCTCGGCGGATGGCACCGGAGTCGCCGCGAGTTTTAATGGTCTCCAGAAGTTGTCGATACAGAGCGGGGTGCTTTATGTGGCGGACACATTGAATCACACGATTCGGCGTGTCGTGAGCACGACTACCGGCGCGACTGAGTTATTTGCAGGCCGGACTGGGATTAGCGGCGGTATTGATGGTGCAGCTTTGTCATCTTCCACGAGCCTCGTGCCTGAATTGGTGCGCGATATTGTGCCTGGTCCTGGAAACTCTGAGCCAAAATACCTGACCGCAGTGAACTCAAACATTTACTTCTCTGCTGAAGATGCGCTAGGCGAGCGCGATTTGTGGATCAGTGATGGCTCTTTTGCTGGGACCAAGCGAGTGGGAAATACCAACTTCATCGCCGATCCATTTGGTCCTGCTAAACTTCTGAACGTCAATGGCACTCTCTTTTTCCAAGGCTTTAGCTCAGATAAAGGATCTGAACTGTGGAAGGCAACTGGCGCCGGGCCGAGTGACGCGGCAGCACAGATAGTTTTGGATATCAATCCTGGAACGGAACCATCTGAGATAGATAATCTATTTAATGCTAATGGAACGCTCCTGCTAACTGCCTATGACGGGGATGATCCTGACAGCAATGATCTCACTCCGAGCCGTGGACTTGAGTTATGGAAGAGCGGAGGAACTGGAATCAGCACATCACTTTTGGCAGACGTCTTCCCTGGGCCATCAGATTCTCTCCCACAGAATTATGCCACTTTTAGTGGGGTCCACTTTTTTTCAGCCAATGGTACCGACGGTGTGGAACCTGTGGGTCGTGAATTGTTCCAGACCAACTTAACCACCGTTACATTGGTGGCGGATATTGAATTAGGTTCAGGTGGCTCGAATCCACAGGATCTTGTGGTTTCTGGGCCTGTAGATGCTGCTTTGGGCGGACAGCTTTTCTTTACAGCTTTAACGAATCTTCAAGGGCGCGAACTTTACGTAATCAATGCACAAAACGGTCTTGGAAATCCTGTTTTGGTAAAGAATTTAAATGGAACAGTTGAGGGGTCGCAAATCGCCAATCTCACTCCCATTACGGTGACTATTGGTAATCCGTCCAGGCCTCACAGGGTTGTTTTCTCTGGCGATGCGGGCAACAATCTGGGTAATGAGCTCTATTCTAGTGATGGTTCCGATGCTGGAACTGGCATTTTGAAAGAGATTACTCCTGGTGAAGCGGGGACAGATATGGGTAATTTTATCCGCCTTTCCGCAGGACTTGTTGTCTTTACCGTCAAAGCCTTGGACCAGACTCTGGCTATCTGGCGAACGGATGGCACGGAAAGCGGTACATTTCGGATCGAAAGCTTTGCAGGGGAGAGCATTGATCCCAAAGACTTCCGGGCACCAGTCCTTGTGGGTACCAACCTCTATTTCTTGCTAGGAGACGACGAACTCTGGAGAACAGATGGGCATAGTGATGAAGGCACTGTACGTGTGCATCGGTTTAGGACCACGACAGGTGACTCGCTCTCCCAAGGATTTACTCAGTTGAGCACGGGGAAAATCGTTTTCAGTGCCGTGACTGAGGGCTCTGGACGTGAACCTTGGATTACCGACTTGGCTGGCAATACGCAGCAACTAGCCGAAATCCTGGCCGGCCCAGCAGGTTCTGATCCGCAGGATTTCACGCCAACGGATGATGGGCGAGTATTCTTCACAGCCAATGGCTCAGCGGACAATCGGGAGCTGTACGTAAGCGATGGTCTGACGGCCGCCCTAGTTAAAGAGATCAACTCAATCGAAGGGAGCAATCCTCAACAGCTTTTCTGGCATCAGGGGAAGTTATATTTCTCCGTCGGTAGTGATGCCTTTAATCAAGAACTCTGGGTGTCTGACGGCACCGAGGGTGGGACAAACCTGCTTGTGGAAATCAACGGCAGCGGTTCATCATCGCCTGCTCACTTTGCAGCCATCGGCAACACGCTCTATTTTGCTGCGTCCACATCGACCCTGTTTACCGAACTGTGGAAAACAGATGGTACGGCAACAGGAACCGTTCTGGTGAAAGACATAGCCACAGGTACACCCAGTTCTGATCCTGAGGAACTTGTCGTCATACAGGGGCTAGGCAACACCAGTAGGCTCTACTTTGTTGCCACTGGCAGTGGCGCGCAGGAGACAGGGCGTGAACTTTGGAAAAGTGATGGCACTGCGACTGGAACGACCGTTGTCAAAGACATCATCCCTGGAATAGCCAGTTCCATTGATAGAAATGAGCCCGCTTATCTGACTGTCGTTAACAAGACGCTTTTCTTTGTCGCGGATGACGGTGTGAAAGGTCGCGAGCTTTGGAAGAGTGATGGCACAACTGCGGGCACTATTCTGGTGAAAGACATAAACACTAAGGCCGGCACAAGTGGAACGCTGGATTCAAACCCCACAGACTTGCGAAGCGTCAATGGAAGGGTCTTTTTCCTGGCAGATGATGGAATCAGTGGTCGAGAACTCTGGGTAAGTGATGGTACCGCTAATGGAACGGTAAAGGTCAAAGACATTGTCGCAGGAATTGGCGATGCAGGAATTCAGGAAATGTCGGTGTCTGGGGATGTTCTTTGCTTTACGGCAGACAATGGAACCAACGGACGCGAGGTCTGGATCTCGGATGGAACCTCTGCGGGCACTCAGATGATCTCGGATCTTATACCTGGTGTGACTTCATCAGTGCCTCATAGCCTTGCCTGCCTTGGAACCACACTGCTCTTTTCAGCTCGTGACAGCGTTATCGGTGATGAACCAAGGTTTGTCTACCTGCCCTCGAAACTGGTCGTCGAACATGTCACATTGCCCAATCCCACGGAGCTAACTAGTGGCGTTTCTACGGTTAGCTTCAATCCTCCTTCGACCAATTTCGGAGCAAGTGCCACTCTGGTCATTCGACTCAAGAATGTAGGCATCAACAGCCTGCGTAGTGTGACCACGACGCTTAGTGGTCTCCATGCGGGTGATTTTTTGGTGACGAAAAAGCCGCTCCCTGTGATCCCAAAAGATTCTGCGACTGAGTTAACCGTGCAGTTCAAACCGAAGGAAGGTGGACTGCGCACGTCCACATTGACGATTCTCAGCACCGATGCTGATCACCCGCAGTTCACAGTTACCTTGAGCGGCCTTTGCACCAAGGATCCCACGGTTGGTGTGCAGCCCATTTCTCAGATGGTGAAAGTGGGAGCACCTGTCACCCTGACATCCACCGCATCAAGTGGTACAGCTCCTATTACCCTTCAGTGGTTAAAGAATAATGGAGTCGTTGCTGGAGCCACAGCTAACCCGCTCTACTTCTGGGCTGCGAGAATCACTGATGCAGGGGCATATACTGCACAGTTTAGAAGCAGCAGCAGACCTGTCGGGACAGGCACGAGTGATGTCGCTCAGCTAGGTGTCGTCGAAGACTTCAATCCGCCTCGTATTCAGCCAGTTAAAGTCGGGACTAGCATTAGGCTCACGGTTAATGCAGCCGGAAATGGCCAGACGTATGCCTGGAAGCGTTCCCCGAATCCCAATCTCAGCAGCCCACAGACACTCTCCTTTGTAGGCTTTAATACCAAGACGCTTACCATCCCCCCGACTCAAACCTCCGATAGCCAGTATTACTTCTGCGAAGTCACAGGTCCGGGAGGAACCGTCATTGGGGGGACGACCCAGCTGAAGGTATTTAATGCCGCCCCCATCATTAACCCAGCCCCGATCCTTCCCGTTGGCATCCTCGGTTCAGTCTATTCCCACCAGGTTGCGTTTGATCCCACTGCCGAAAGGGCTCCCCTGACATTCACGGCCACCAACCTCCCTGCCGGACTTAGGATTGATTCTAGAACAGGCGTGATCAGTGGTATTCCAACGAGGGTTGAAACGAAAACCGTGACGCTGACCATCGCTAACGGTTACACACCAGCTACAGCAGCTACGACATCTGCTACCCTTAACGTGGTCAATCTTCCATCAGGGCTTGATGGAGTTTACCAAGGACTCGTTGAACGTGATCTCGAAATAAATGGTATGGCAGGGGGACGCTTCGAACTCACAGTGACCAAAACTGGCGCTTACAGCGGCAGGCTGACTCTTGCAGCCGCGAGTTTTACATTCAGAGGCAATTTATCTTTCGGCATCGACCCAGACCCAGACAACAACTCTGCTACTAATGACGCCGTGGCCGTCCCCCCTTTCACTGGTTCGGTACGCATCCCTCGTGTGGGGATCGCCGCCCCGCTAGACCTCACCTTCACTATAGCTGAAACTACAAAGGACCGCCTAAGTGCGGGTCAAATTAATTCACTCAATGCAGGCGGACCCGTGACAGCAGACGTCACCGGCTGGAAAGTCACCACCAATACTGGGCGCTACCTTGGACTATATAATTTCGGAAGTCGGCTCACACTAGGTGGCGGCGACATTGGCGATGATGATGTCCCTCAGGGCAATGGCTACGGCTCCTTTACCGTCAGCACCAGAGGCGCGCTCAGTATCGCTGGCGTGACGGCTGATGGAGAAAGAATCACCTGTGCCACCCATGTTGGACCTGCAGGTGAAGTGCTCCTCTATCAAAGTCTTTACACCACTGCGCGGAAAGGCTCCATATGTGGCCAGTTAAACATCGGGCTCGGTGGGGATCTCGATGTTCCCAACGATAATACCATTACGAGCGCACCAGCATTCGACTGGACCCGCCCGCCTGCCACAGCCGCCTTAGGTACTACGGCAAGCACAAGGACTTATCGAGCTGGCTTTGGCTTGCCAGATACTCCCGTCGTCGATCCTGTCGAACTTGAGGTATTCGGTGGATTCTATCAGCCGACGGCGCACCTCCTCCAGATCGTTAACGGTTCTACAACAGCGGACAACGCCAATCTCTCCTTCACTGATGCAGGCGTGAACCTGTCGAGTCGTGAGCCAGACCTCACAAGTCTCGCGGTCAATATTACCGCGATCAAGGTGCTCACCGCCTCAACCGCACTCACTAGGATCACCGCTATACGGACTACGGGTGTCTTCAGTGGCGGTTTTGCTCTTGCCGATGATGATATCACCACCACGACTCCGGCTTTGAACAATAAGGCTGATGAACTCAAGCGCAGCGTCAACTTCTTCGGCCTCATCGTACCTGAGGCAGGAATTCATCGTGGCGTCGGTTACTTCATGCTGCCTCAGATTCCACCAGCCACATCGGCGACTCCTGCTAGGACTGCCCCAATCCTTTCTGGTAAAGTCATCTTTGATAAAGATTAAGACTTTCTCCTCCCGTTATTCAAGTGGCAGCCCCTCTATTGGGGGCTGCCATTTTTTCTTTCATCATTGATCGAACCCCTTGTCTCCCCGACAGTCAGACATCAGCCTATGCCAGTCTTACGCCTACTTTCCATCGCCGCAGTCGCTTGTGTCTGGTGTGCTGTTTTGCTTGGCTATCGATTTTACTGGGCGGGCTATACTAAGTTCGCTTTCCTTGCATGGAATCTCTTCCTTGCAGCTATCCCTCTTGGCTTTGCCGTTATTCTCTCAAAGGTGGAGCGGTGGCGTCTAGCAGCACCTTTGATCTCAGGATGGCTTCTTTTTTTCCCAAACGCACCTTACGTTCTCACAGATCTTCTGCACCTTCGTCAGCGGACCGGCATTCCTATTTGGTATGACCTCCTGATGCTCCTCTCTTTTGCCCTGGTCTCACTATGGATGGGCTTCCAATCTCTCCAACTCGTGCAGGTATGGATTTCACGAAAGTCCTCTTCTTACATGGCATGGAGCTTTGTCGCAGTCAGCCTCTTCCTCTCCGGCTTCGGCATTTATCTTGGACGTTTCCTGCGCTGGAACAGCTGGGATATTGTAAGCAACCCGGTCTCGCTTCTGACTGACATTTGGGACCGCCTCGCTGACCCACTCGCGCATGGACGAACTTGGGGTGTAACGCTAGGCTTCGGTGGCCTGCTATTCGTGGCTTATCTCTTCTGGAAAGTTTCTGCCATTTGCACGACTACACGAGATCATGCCGACTGAACCTGCCTGGACCCACCTCCTTATCTTTGATGGCGTATGCAATCTTTGCGATCACACCGTCCAGTGGGTTCTCGCTCACGACCAGCGTGGCATTGTGCATTTTTGTTCCATCCAGTCGGAACTTGGATCAAAACTCTACCGCGAGCACGGCTTCGATCCCACTCAGCCGCACAGCATGATCCTCATCACCCCTGACGGAAGTTTCACCAAAAGCGATGCCTCGTTGCAGCTCGCTTCCCTCATGGGGGGATGTATCGCTTGGTTCTCCATCTTTAAAATC
>JAGKWZ010000204.1 GCA_021151605.1 Verrucomicrobiaceae bacterium | reverse complement strand
CGCATGGGATGCTCAAGACGGACTCCTGGAGCCTCGCGCTGCGGCCTGATCAGGCGAGCGGCAAAATCACCGTCAACGTCCCTGCCGAGAGGAAGCCCGAGCAGTCGCGGCTGGAAGTGCGCTACTCGCCGACCCTGGCCATGGCACTCGTGGATGCCCTGCCTTATCTCGTCGATTATCCGTATGGCTGCACCGAGCAGACACTGAACAAGTTCGTGCCCACGGTGATCACCTTGAACGTGCTCAAGGATCTCGGCGTGGACCTCAAAGCCGTGCGCGACAAGCGAACCAACCTCAACGCCCAAGAGATCGGCGATGCCGACAAACGCGCGAAGCGTTGGCAGGGCAAAGACAACAAGGGCAAGCCAAAGGAGCCGGTCTTTGACGAAGATGAAGTCATGAAGATGGCGAAGGCTGGGCTGAAGAAGCTCGAAGCCATGCGTGGCAGCGATGGCGGCTGGGGATGGTTCCCCGGCGGGCGGGAGTCATCGCCGCACATCACAGCGCTGGTGCTGCATGGGCTGAAAGCGGCGGAGCGGGCGCACATGGATCTGAATGATGGCATCGTGCGGAATGGGATCGAATTCCTCAAACGCCACGAAGTCGAAGAACTGCGTCGTTTGAAGCTGCCGGAGAAGGACAAGAATCACAAAGCGAACCCCGACAACCTCGACGCGCTCATCCACAGCGTGCTCGTGGAATACAAGGAGGGCGACAAAGCCATGCGCGGCTTCCTTTATGAAAAGCGGAGCAACCTCTCACGCTACAACCTCTGCCTGCTCGGACTCGCCTGCCATGCCGTGGGCGAGAAAGAGCAGCGCGACATGTGCCTGCGCAACGTACGGCAGTTCCTGAAACAGGATGATGAAAACCAAACCGCCTGGCTGGAGCTGCCACAGGGTGGCTGGTGGTATTGGTGGGACGATGCCATCGAGACCCAGGCGGCGTTCCTGCGCTTGCTCGTAACCGCTGAGCCGAAGGGTGAAACCGCGGCACGACTCGCCAAATACCTGCTCAACAACCGCCGCAACGGCACCTACTGGAACAGCACGAAGGACACGGCGGCGGTGATCGAAGCGCTGGCAGAATTCATGAAGGCCAGCGGCGAATCGAAGCCGCAGCAGACCATGGAGTTGCTCTTCGATGGCAAGTCGCAGACGAAGGTGGAGATCACGAAGGAGAACCTCTTCACCTTCAACGGCACCTTTGTCCTCGAAGCCGACGCTTTGACCACCGGCGAGCACACGATCGAACTGCGCAAGCTAGGCGAATCCCCGCTCTATGCGAATGCCTACCTGACCGTATTTTCCCAAGAAGACATGATCCCCGCCGCCGGGCTGGAGGTGAAGGCACGACGGAAGTTCTACAAACTCATCGAAGAGAAGCCCGACCAGCAAGTCGCAGGATCGCGCGGCCAAGTTGTGACTCAGCGCGGACTCAAATACCGCCGCGAAGAGATCGCCACCGATGCACCAATCAAGAGCGGCGACCTGATTGAGGTGGAGCTGAGCATCGAGAGCAAGAACGATTACGAATACGTGCTGATCGAGGACATGAAGCCCGCCGGATTCGAGCCCGTGGAGGTGCAGAGCGGCTGGAGCTACGAGGGCTTGGCGAGCTACAAAGAATTCCGCGACGAGAAGGTGGCCTTCTTTGCCGAGCGCCTGCCCCGAGGCACCCACAACCTCAGCTACCGCGTCAAAGCCGAGATCCCCGGCCGCTTCAGCGCCCTGCCGACCAAGGTGGAAGCGATGTATGCACCCGAGCTGAAGGGCAACTCCGACGAATGGAAGGCGCGGATCGAGGAATGAATCCCCCAGCAAAAACTGCTAGCCCTCTCCCCTGCCCCGCCTACGCTCGCCCCCACATGCCAAGCCAATACGACATCGAATACGCCGTGGAGAACACCCAGGTGCTCCATGAGCCAGATCGACGCATCGACACCTTCGGGACTACCCGCTTCGAATTTCAGCTCGTGACTGAGCTTATGGATCAGGTGAACACTACCCGCATCCGCACGGGGCAGATCACCGCAGAAAAGCCCCTTATTCTCCGTCCTGACCCAGAGTCAGTAGCAAACTTCGACTTCGATGGCTTCGGCCCGCAGGGGCAGGCTTTTGGCGACTTCCTCAAGGAGAACCTGCATCGTCTGGCCGTTCTCAAATACGGCTTTCGCTTTCAGATGCAGGACATGCAGGAGGAAATCGTCCACGAATCCATGCAGGAAGTCTGCGATAAACTGGTGGCCGAAATCCGACACACCGGTAACCCCATGAGGGCCATCATTACCGGCGTGGATGAAAGCTGGGAGATAAGCCTTCTGAAATTCACCGTCGAGATGATCGAAAAGTCCCAGAAGATCAACCTGTTCGACTTCAAACGCCGCGGCCTCCTTGGCTAACGTTAGACACCCGAATGGCCAAGACGCAGCTCAAGCTTCTGCTCTTCCTCATCGTCCTGGGAATCACCCTGGGCAGCATGGCGACGGCGTATTATATTTACGACAAGATCCTCCAACCGGAGAAGGCCATCCAAGCGGAAATGGCCGGGATGAAAAAGTCGGACATGCCGCGCATCGACCCAGGAGCCAAACGCTTTGATGTGGCCGTGGACCAGATCAAGCAGGGGCGCATCAACGAAGGGCGCGAACTCCTTTACAAATTGCTCCAGCAGTTCCCCGACTCCGCCACCTGCACTGAAGCAAAGCGGATCATCGGTGAGATCAATCTAGATGAGCTTTACTCCACCAGTCACAAAGTGGGAAAGAGGGAGTACATCGTGCAGCCAGGGGACTCGTTGGCTTTGATCGCCTCGAAACAAGGCACGAACATGGACATGATCGTGCGGTTAAATGGACTCATGGGTATCACCCTCCAGCCAGGAGATCACTTAACGCTCGTGCCGCTGGACTTCTCCGTCGTCGTGGATGTCTCTGACAAGACGGTGACACTCCGCCGCAAATCGGGTGATAAAGAGTATTTCTTCAAAGAATACCTAGCCGTGGATCTGCGACTACCGCCGACTATGAAAGTGCCTGCAGAAATGGAGATCAAAGGCAAGTCCGCCGTGACAGAGGGTAAGTCGGTGCTATCCACCGATCCGCGCTACGTCGATGCCGAGAAGTGGCTGCCAGGTAGTCGTGCCGGCGTGGTTTTGCGCACGCCACCAGTCGCCAAAGCCATCCCCATTGCTCCAGCCACCGAACCCGAATCAAAGAAGACTTCGGCAGGGACCGCAGCAGATCTCATTGAGGTCGCCCCGGACACCGGAGTCTTTTTAGACCGCGCCGACCTCGAAGAACTCTTTGCGCTCGTCCGCAATAGCTCAAAGCTCTACTTTATCCGATAAGCCAGCCGCACCCATTTTCCCCAGCCCCATGAAACAAGTTTTGGAATTCGAAAAACCCGTCGTCAAACTCCGCGAGGAGATCGAAGAAGCGAAAAAGAAACTCGCCAGCAAACCCAGCGAGAAGCTTGCCACCCAGATCGCCGAACAGGAAAAGAAGGCCGATACACTCCAGCGTGAGATCCACGCCAATCTCAACCCATGGCAGCGCGTGCAAATCTCCCGACACATCAACCGGCCCTTCATGCTGGATTACGTGAAGCATTGCTGCGACGAATTCATTGAGGTCCATGGAGATCGCCATGTGGGTGATGACCACGCCATGCCGGCCGTTTTTGCCATCTGGGGTGGGAAACGTGTCGCCGTCATTGGCCATCAGAAGGGCCGTGACACCAAAGAAAACCTCCTGCGCAACTTTGGCAGCGCCCATCCTGAAGGCTACCGCAAGGCTCTGCGAGTGATGCGCCTCGCCGAAAAATTCGGCCTGCCCATAGTCACTCTCATCGACACCCCCGGGGCCTTCCCTGGCATCGGGGCCGAGGAGCGCAACATCGCCGAAGCCATCGCTTTCAATCTGCGTGAGATGATGCT
Source organism: Verrucomicrobiaceae bacterium (assembly GCA_021151605.1). Lineage (GTDB taxonomy): Bacteria > Verrucomicrobiota > Verrucomicrobiia > Verrucomicrobiales > Verrucomicrobiaceae > Prosthecobacter. Next base: position 5,920 of record JAGKWZ010000204.1, on the reverse strand, counting down.
GCTGCGCACGCCTGTGGTGGCCGTGGTCATCGGCGAAGGTGGCAGCGGTGGTGCGCTGGGCATCGGCATCGCGGATCGTGTGCTCATGATGGAAAACGCCTACTACTCCGTGATCAGTCCTGAAGGTTGTGCTGCCATTCTTTGGAAACACCGAGAGCATGCTCCTGAGGCAGCTTCCGCACTCAAGCTCAGCGCCCAGGATCTCTCCCAACTGGGCATCATTGATGGAATCGTCCCGGAACCGCTCGGTGGCGCTCATCACGACCACGAAACTGCTGCAGCTTCGCTCAAAGAAGCTGTGCTCGAAGCGATCACACATCTGGAAAAGCTTCCAACCGCGCAGTTGCTCGAAGAGCGCTACCAGAAGTTCCGTGCGCTAGGCAAGTTCACGGAAGACTGACCTATCTCAGCGTGCGGGGCACAAAGACCCACTTCATCCCCGCCGCTTGCGCAGCATCAATGCCGGACTGCCCGTCCTCCAGCACAAGGCAGTCTTCAGCTGCCACTCCCATTCGTTCTGCGGCCAGCAGGAACATATCCGGCGCTGGCTTGCCTCGTGCGACCAGCCGTGGCGTGATGATGATGTCATCAAAGAGGTGCAGCAGATCATTTGCAGAAAGGCAGCCGCGAACGATGTGCTCCTCACTGCCGGAGGCCACAGCCATAGGCAGCTTCCCACGCATAGAGCGGGCAAAGTCGGCCACTGGGCGAACTTGCCCCACCTGGGGGATCATTCCGGCAAAAAGCTCGGCCTTGAAGTCCGCCACAGAATCAGGGTCCACTTGTGTGCCATACTCTGCATTCAGCAGCTTCACCACATCCTGCTCGCGCACCCCAGCCTTCGAGTAGAAGTACTCCTCCGTAAAATCAAACGGGGCTCCATGGTGATTCAACGATTCAACCCAGGCCTGGTAATGCAGCGGCATGGAGTCCACGAGGGTGCCGTCACAGTCGAAAATCAAAGCGCGGAAAGGATGGTCAGGAATCTGGAGCATGAGTTCAGGCGGTTACAACATGAGGTAAAAATTGCAATTCTCATCCCGTGCGTATCTGGCTAGAACCGGCGCGCGAAAGTCCGCGACTCACCTCATTTCCATGAAAAATCTCCCGACAGCCTTTCAAAGGAACGCGCTCTGGACAGCCGTAACAGCGCTTTCAATGACCGTAATCGGCGCGCTCGCCATTGGGTTCATCTACCTCAGCACTCAGATCCTCGGCTTCCTCCAGCCGATCCTCGTCCCCTTTGCAGTGGCCGCTGTGCTGGCCTACCTTCTGGAGCCTGGAGTAGCTTGGCTGGAACAGCGCGGACTAAAACGCCAACCTTCCGTCCTGCTAGTCTTTGTCCTCTTCTCCCTGGCCCTCGCTGGACTCGGCTGGTGGATCCTGCCAAAAATCGCCGATCAAACGGCGAATCTGGCAAGAAAGGTTCCCGGTTACACAGTAAAGGCACGCACAGCCGTGCTCGATTTCGCAGCCAGAGTGGAGACCGACTACGGAGTCACTCTGATACCTCACACACCCACAGAGACACCCGCTACAGTTCCTGTTCCTGCGCCACCAAGCTCCACCAATCCAACGACACAACCAGACAGCGCCGAGAGTAACTTCGACATCGACTTTAAAGCTCTTCTGACTGGCGACTGGGTCCAGACCACTCTGCCGACCGTGCTGCGCAATGTGAGTCGGTTTATCGGCACCAGCGTGGGCGGTTTCCTGGGCGTGTTTGGCTTCATGCTGAGCTTCATTATCGTGCCGCTCTACCTCTACTACTTCTTGATCGAGAGTGCGAAGATCAAGCAACAGTGGTCGGACTACCTGCCACTGCGTGCGAGTGCTTTTAAAGATGAACTCGTCGCCTGTCTGACCGAGATCAATAGCTACCTCGTCGCCTTCTTCCGCGGCCAACTCTTCGTCAGTGTGATCAATGGGCTCGCCACAGGAGCAGGCTTGATGATCATCGGATTAGACTTCGGATTGCTCATCGGACTCGCTCTCTGCATTGCGGGAATCATTCCCTATCTCGGCATCGCACTGTGCTGGATACCAGCCGTGATCATCGGAGCTGTCCAGGGGGGCAGCGCCTTGATTCCCGGAGATCCCTGGTGGGCATTGCCTCTGGCGGTCTCGGTCATCTTTATCATCGTGCAGCAGATCGATGGACTCTTCATCACTCCACGCATCGTTGGCGAGGCCGTGGGCCTTCACCCCATGACCGTGATCGCCAGTGTGCTCGTCTGGGCCTTGCTTCTCGGTGGTCTCCTCGGTGCGATCCTCGCCGTGCCGATGACGGCGAGCGTAAAGGTGCTTTTTCAGCGCTACATCTGGCGGGCGAGACTCGCTCCGCAGACTGTCGGTGGAGCGAAGACCATGGAACTCAACCCGGTAACCGAGGTCACAAAAAACCCGTCCAAACAATAGCTTGGACGGGGTGTGTTATTTGAAAAAGAGAAACTGCGCAGACACTTACCAGCGGAGACGCCCACCAGCCTTGAAGCCGCGTGATTGATCTCCAAAATCAGCACCAATATTGAGGTCAAACATCGGCATCACACGGAAGTAACCGCCGACATCGAACACCTTCGAATTATAATCGTCCGTGCTCGCCACCGACACGCCAGCCTGCACCTCCATCCAGTCCAAAACCTGATAACGCAGGCTCGGGCGGACATAGAGGCCACCGTCAGTGTAGCTCTTGTTGACGCCATCCGCTTGGAAGTTGGCATACACCAGACCCACCTCGCCAACAAAGTGGAGCTTCTGGGTGATCGCCATATAGGCTCCCCCGCCAATAGTAATCGTGGAGAGATCATAATCCGCATTGGCTGCTGCTTTGGCGGTCTTTTCTCCGCTGCCGCTATTCCAGGTGAACGTGCCTTTGAGGAAGAAAATGGTCGGCAAGTCCATGACCAAGGCCACACCGAGACCGTGACTGCCATTCATCTCACTATCCTTCGGATCGGTGAAACGGTAAAATGCTTCCACATACTTGTAATTCAACATAGTAGGCCCCGAGCCGCCCATGCTTTGCTGCACCGTACTGCCCCAGGTATTCGTCTGTGCGGGCTGCTGAAAGCCATAGTTTGCATAAGAGTCGGCCATCGTCGGTCCTGCGTAGCCTGAACCCACCGTCGGAGCAGAAAGAGTCGGAGACACTCCAGTGTAGGTCGATCCCATGTCACTAGGTGGTGTCGGCGGCATGGGCGGGACAGGCGGACCTCCGAGACCTGCTCCTGCCGCAGGAAAACCCACCCCAAACACAGATGACACACAGGCACTGAAAGACAGGGCAAGGAGCAGAGAAGTAGTTTTCATGAGTTTTCTAGCAATACGCCATTTGTTTGGTTAAGTTAAATAATTCCTTAACATAGCTTAATCTTCAAGTCTTTTTCATTCCTTCTAGCTTTTCGACTCACTCCCAGGCTTTCAGTCTCCCTGGATTCGCCGTTCCCCATTCAGCTTTTCGTGCTATTCCCCTGCCCCGCCATGTCCGGCATCACCGTTTCAGACCTCGAATTCGCCTACCCAGGCAGCCCCTTTCGGCTGCGGGTGGATGCTTTGTCGGTGGACTCGGGAGACTCCTTTGCCCTGCTCGGTCCAAGTGGTGCGGGCAAGACGACCCTGCTGCGCCTGATGTCCGGCCTGCTCGCCGCCGAGAAAGGCGAAGTCCGCCTCGGCGACACCACCCTCACCGGCATGTCAGAGGCCAAACGCCGCGCCTTCCGCCTCAGCGAAGTGGGCCTCGTCTTCCAGGACTTCGCCCTGCTCGACTACCTCACCGTCGAGGAAAACATCCTCCTGCCCCAGCGCTTCCACCGTAGCGGAAGACGTGAGTCTTCTGCAGCTCCCGAAACGGGAAGACTCACGTCTTCCGCTACTGACCTCGCCGAGCGTCTCGAAATCACCCCCCACTGGAAGAAACTCGCGGGCCGGCTTTCCCAGGGGGAAAGGCAGCGCGTCGCCATCGCCCGGGCGCTCGCCCATAGGCCACGCTTTCTCTTCGCCGATGAGCCCACAGCCTCCCTCGATGCCACCCGCCGAGAGGTCGTGATGGACCTTTTGCTCGACTACACCCGCAGCACCGGAGCCTGTCTCGTCATGGTCACGCATGACACCGACCTCATCCCTCGCTTCCCCAACCATGCCCGCGTGGAGGACTTCACCGCATGATCGCGCCTGCCTTCCAGCTCGCCTGGCGCTACGTCGCCCGCCACCGATTGCAGACGCTCCTGCTCGCCGGCGCCTTGGCGCTGGTCATCTCGCTTCCGCTTTGCCTGCGGGTGCTCGTCCAGGCCACCGAGGCCGCCATGCATGACCGCGCCGTCTCCACGCCCCAGCTTCTCGGTGCCCGTGGCAGTGCGCTGGATCTCATGCTCTCGGCGCTCTATTTTAAAAAGCAGCCCCTGCCCGCCATCGAGATGAAGCATCTCGATGACCTCCGCGCCGCCGATCTCGGCACCGCCATCCCGCTCGATGTCCGCTACCATGCACAAGGAGCACCCATCGTCGGCACCGAGATCGAGTACTTCGCCTTCCGCCGCCTCCGCCTAGCCCATGGGAAAATGATCACCCGACTCGGCGATTGCGTCCTCGGTGCGCGACTTGCCGCCCAGCGTGGTTTGAAGCCCGGCGACGCCATCTTTTCCACCCAGGAGCAGGTCTTCGACATGGCAGGCGTGTATCCTTTGAAGATGCGCATCACTGGCGTGCTCACCGCTAATGGCACGCCTGATGACGACGCCGTCTTCGTCGATCTCAAGACTGTCTGGCTCATCTCCGGCCTCGCCCACGGTCACGACGACGTCGCCGCCACGAAAGACGCCGTGCTGAAGAAGGAGGGCGAAAACACCGTCGCCAACGCCAGCGTCCGCATGTTTAACGAAGTCACCGACCGCAACCTCAACAGCTTCCACTTCCATGGCGATAGCGGCGCCTATCAGGCCAGCGCCATCGTCATTGTGCCGCGCGATGCCAAGTCCGAGGCCCTGCTCGCCGGGCGTTATTTGAAGAGCACGCTGCCCGTCCAGCTCATCCGCCCCAGCGAGGAGTTCGAGGCCCTCATGAGCACCCTCTTTCAGATGCAAAACCTCGCCCTGAGTGTGCTCGCCATCACTCTCGGAGCCGCGCTCGCAATCGCTGCGCTCGTGTTTGCCCTCTCCTTCCGCCTGCGTCGGCGAGAATTCACCACCCTCGGCGATCTCGGCATCTCACCCAGCGCCCTCGCCCTCACCAAACTCCTCGAAATCACCATCGTCGGCAGCGCCGGGCTCCTCATCGCCCTCGCCATCACCGCCCTCGTGCAGGCGAATGCACAGGCTTGGGTGAGGTTGCTGTTGGCGTAAAGATGGCCCGGACTGAGCGAGCAAACCTTTGGGAGTCCCTGAGGCGTCTTGTCAAAAAGCAGAAGTGGCTTCGGGACGTCACGAAGAGCACTGTCAGAATAAAAACGGGCTTCGGGCTCGCCCGAAACCTACTGTCAGGAAAAAAATGGGCTTCTGGACGCCCCGAAGCTCATCGTCAGAATAAAAATGAGCTTCCGGCGAGCCCGAAGCCTACTGTCAGGAGAAAAACGAGCTTCGGGACATCACGAAGGCCATTGTCAATTTTCACAGTGAGCTTCTGGTTGTCCCGAAGCTCATTTTCAAAATCAAAACCGGCTTCCGGCTCCTGAAAATACGGCTTTTTTACCAAAGTCAGCCTCTGAAAGGCAGGGGGCCGACTCAAAATGCGGAGGGGTTGCCCATGCTTCCCTGGCAGCTCGATAACTAGACCGGTTCTCAAAAAGAATGTCAGATTGAGCTGTACATGTTGGGGAAGCGGTGATCTGTAGGTGGCGATGGCCCGCCCGTGCATGGAGTTGAACTTGGAGAACGCGACTTTGAATGAAGTGCGCGTGGCGATGGACTGCACGCCCACCAAAAAG
>JAGKWZ010000203.1 GCA_021151605.1 Verrucomicrobiaceae bacterium | reverse complement strand
TTTCTGGGGTGGGGCTGGCAGAGCTGGAAGCTCGCTCTCCGCCTCACCTGCACGAAGATAAAGCTCCTGGCCGACGCGGATGAGATCACTCTTCAGGCCGTTGATGTTTTTCAGCTCGGCGATGGTCGTGCCGTGGAGCCGGGCGATGCTGTAGAGGGTTTCTTTGGGAGAGACGAGATGCTTCAGCGGCAGGGTGGCCTGGAGGCTGCAGATCTGTAGCGCGAAGGTCAGAGCGATGAATGGGAGCTTGAGTTTCATGGAGTGGAAAATGGGTGACATCTCCGTGGAGAAAGCTCGCCAGAGGTTTTCCGGCTCCTCTGCCGCGAAGGTTTTTGATTTTTTTCTGTAATCAGAAGGCGGGATTTCGGTAGTTGGCAGGTGTCCGTCTCTTTTTTCGGAAATCCTCACGGAGGATTCCTTTCCCTGGCTCCAAAGCTCGCCATTTTTTCACATCCTCAGCCCCATGCATACCACCTCTGATTCCTCTGAGAACCTGGATCTTTTAGTCACCCGAGTCGGCCTGACAGAAAACCTGCCGGTCTTTAGCCGCTTCCGCCTGAAGCGTATCTTAGGTAAAGGGGGCATGGGAGTGGTCTGGCTGGCGCAGGATGAAAAGTCAAACCGCGAGGTGGCGCTGAAATTCATGCCCGACATCGTGGCGGGCAATGCCACTGCTCTCCAGGACATGCGCCGGGAGACGCGCAATGGCATCAAGCTCTCCCACCAGAATGTGGTGACAATGTATGATCTCGTGGAGGAGAACGAGAGCGCGGCCATCATCATGGAGTATGTGAAGGGGACGAATCTGGACATCATGCGCCGAAATCAGCCGAATCAGGTGTTTGAGGTGGCCTCCGTGCAATCCTATGTGAACCAGCTCCTCGACGCCCTGGACTATGCGCACAACGTGGCAAAAATGGTGCACCGCGACCTGAAGCCAGCGAATCTGATGGTGGACGCGAATGACGTGCTGAAGGTGGCGGACTTCGGCATTGCCCGAAATCTCAAGGACACAGTCAGCCGCATCAGCATGAAGCTGAATGGAGCAGGCACACTGAGCTACATGAGTCCGCAGCAAATGATGGGGGACAATCCAACCTCCATGGATGACATCTACGCCCTCGGTGCCACAATCTATGAGCTTCTTACCGGCAAGCCCCCCTTTCACACGGGGGACATCGCCACGCAGGTGGAAAGCCGCGTAGCGCCGCGAATGAGCGAGCGGCGACAGGAATACGGCATTCGTGGGGCAGTCATCCCTGAGGCCTGGGAAATCGTGGTGGCAGCCTGTTTGGAGAAGCGCCTGGAAGATCGCCCGGCGGATATTGAATCCATCCGCCAAGGACTGCGTGGTCAGAAATTCAGGAGGTTTTCAGGTCAGACCACTTCACGCCGCGCCACCCAGGCGAAGAAAAGCAGCGAGGCACCGGCGGCGGGCGGACTTTCCATCACGAAGCTCGCCATCGCCGCAGCGCTGGTGATTGGCGCAGCGGGGTTCTTCCTGGGAGGGCGGGAAAAACGTGAGCCTGAAAGGAAAAAGGAATCGCCAGGCACTCAAGTGGTCGATGAATCCCTGAAGACAACGCAGGAGAACGTGGAGGCCTTCACCAAGACCTCCGCAGCTGACTTTGGCTCTGCCTGGGAATACCGCATGGTCTGGACCGAGGTGCTAAAAAAGATCCGCAACCTGGCAGTGCCTGGAGACCCAGCTTGGCAGAAGTTGATCGAGGATGCGACGCGGCTGGAAAGCCAGGCGAAAAGTGAGGAAGCACGCGAAGGCGCAACCTACAAAGCGAGCCTCAACACACTTAACGAGGCCATCACCACGGCCCGCACGGAGTCCGCACGCAACGATCTCAATGCGGAGGCCAAGGCCAAGGTCTGGCAGGATTTCCTCACGCGAATGGAAGGCATGAGCCTAAACGAGGACTATGGTCGCGGGCATGAAGCGCTTCAGCAGGAGGCACTGCTGGCCTTCAATCGCTATCAGTCGCAGTCCTTGATCGGCACTACAGCAACTTTGGCTTCCGGCCCTGATGTGGTGACCAGTGATGAGATGCGCAGTTGGTCCGCAGGGGAAAAGGAGGTCGTCATCCGACGCGTGCAGCAAAGCCTGCAACAGAAGGGCCTCTATCAGGGGGCCATCGACGGCAAACACGGCCTGAAGATGCATGAAGCTTTGATTGCCTATCAAAAACAGGAGCAGATGCCGACCACGGCACGCATTGATGACGCTGTCCTCACCCGCTTGAACGTGGACAAATCACGCCCGCCTCAGCAGGTGGTGGTTTCGCGCAACGGGGGCGGCGGCAGCGGTGGATATTCAAATTCAAGAAACAACAATGGCGGTGGTGGTGGTTCTTCGGGTGTGCCGGAGCAGATCATGCGCTGGTCTGGGGCGATGGGGGCCATCGGCAATGCACGCTCTGCCTGGGGCCGATGATCTGCTTGTCCTGTTGAATTAAGCTTTTTCTACTCTCTCCCTTCCATTTCTATCTGACATGAGCACACCCTTCGATCTCGACAACGGTGCCACCCTCCAGAACTTCACACCAGGCACTCGGGTCTTTGGCCGCTACACCCTTCAACGCCTTCTTGGCAATGGTAAAAAAGGGGACGTCTGGCTCGCCAAAGACGAGAACCTGAGTCTGGATGTCGCCATCAAGCTGCTCCGCAACTACCCGCACTTCCGCGCACTTGAGATGCAGTCGGGTCGTCTCATGGATCTAGCTCACCATGCGGTCGTTCGTTTTCATGACACTGCAGGAGATGAGAACCTCGGCGGCTTTGTGATGGAGTACTTTGAGTCGAAGCCCCTGTCGGCAATGCTCGCAGATCGCGAATTCCGCCCTTATGAAGTCACCGAGATCAAGCGCTGGGTGAGAGACCTGTTTTCAGCATTGGCCTATGCCCATGACAAACTGGGTGTCATCCATCAGGACATCCGTCTGGCGAATCTCCTGGTGAGCCCAGAGGGCGTGATGAAGGTGAGTGAATTCGGCCTTACACCACCGCAGGCGGCTGGAAGCTCCGGCTCTCCCACCGAAACTGACTTTAATCATCTGCCCGCCGTTAGTCCCCAGGTCCTCGCTGGTGAGCCTGCGACACAGCAGGATGACCTCTATGCAGCCGCCGCAGCTGTTTACGAATTGCTCACAGGCAGGCCTGTCTTCCCTGGCGGAAACATCCCACTTCAGATTCAAAAGAAGGTCCCGGCCTCCATCGCTGCATGTCGGGCCGAGCTTCAGATCAAGGGTGAGGCGGTGCCCAAAGTCTGGGAAGAATGGATCGCGCGCTGTCTGGAAAAAGACCCCGCCAAGCGCCCTGTTTCCGCGCAGGAGGTGCTCAGCCTCATCGAGTCACGCTCCACGACGACTCGGGGCACTGCGCTTCGAGGTGCTGCGCTAAGCCAGGTCGGCGAGGCTATGGGCTCAGCCGTCGGCAACCTCCGTGAGAAGGACTTTTCCCGATTTGGCAGCCTCATCAAAGGTGCCGTCGCCTTGGCTCTGCTTGGTGCCGCCACTTGGCAGTTCTGGCTCAGGCCAATGGAAGAAGAACTGGCCGACCGCCGCTCCGTCATCGCCGAGATCGAGAGCCGAGATGCCGAGGCCAAAACGCAGATCGAGGAGTATAAAAAAGCGGGCAACAAAACCACCACCCTCAACGCCGCCAAAGAAACCGCTGACAAAGCCGCCCGACGCTGGGAGCAATTCATTGAAGATTACGAGTCAGACACCCTGCCTTTTTACAGGGAGGATGACAATATGCTGCGTGATGCCCGGCGGCAGCAGAAGAACTGGGAGGACGATGCTGAAAGCCTAGAGAAGCGAATCACCTTCGTGAAAGAGCAGGAGAAAGACCTGCTCACCCAGGTGGACAGCGCCTATGCAGCGCAGCGCGATGAGGATGCGAAGTTCGAAGGCAAAACTACCGCCGAGCAGATGCGCGCCTCACTGGAACGAAGCGACGCCTGGGGAAAAATGCTCAAACAGTTCGGTGGCGACGACGCCCCTCAGGTCTCGAGCTATCAGGCTGTACTGACCCAGGCAAAAGCCGCCCATGACCGCTGGCAGGCGCTCGTGGATCAGCAGAAAAAAGAGGCCGATGCCTGGGTCGCAGGATGGCAAAACAAAATCGAAGGACTGAAGGCACACCTCGTCCTGCCTGAAAAGACCAGGCAGGAAAAGCTGGCACTCATCCAGAGCAGAATCGATGAACTCAACAAAGACAACGTGCCCCTGCCTGCTGCAGCCAAGGTGACCACCTTCAATGCAGAAATGTCCCAGCTCAAAGCTGATGCGAACAAGATGACTGATCCCGTGCCGGTCATGCTGGAGCCGTTCCCCACCACTCTAGCTGGCCTTTTTAAGCACACGACATTGGCTGAGAAGCCAGAAGCTCTGCAAAAAAAGGCCCTGATGAGGCTGCAAAAGCAGTTTACTGAAGGCGGCAACTACAACGGCAAGGTGGACGGTGATCCAGGCCCTGCTTTGGAAACAGCTCTGAAAGACTGGCAGGCTAAAAAAGCATTGCCAGTCACCGGCCTCCTGGATGCCGGCACCTGGGTCACCACTGAGATCGGCATGATGAAGCCGGAAGATTTGATCAAGAGCCTTACCGAAGAAAAGGTGGCCATGAGCGAAGCCTCAAACTCGGGCAAGAGTGAAGGTAAAAAGAGCAGTTCAGGCAGAAAATCCAAACTCTCCCCTCGTGGCATCAACTACACCGGAAAGGAACCCTCACGTGGCTACTACTCCAGCATCGCCCTTGGCTGGACCAGGCTGAAATTGGACACGATTGGGGGCAGCATGAACAGCCCTGGTGGCAAATTGAAACCCGAAGCGGCCAAGAACCCTCAAAAAGTGAAGGATTGGAACTACCACACCCGGACATGGGTGGACTACTGCCAGTGGAAAGAGCGTCAATAACTGCCCCATGAGTCTCGTCCCACCCCTCTCCCTACACCTCGACTTCCCGAAGATCTTCGTCGCAGGTGCTGGCTGCCGGTTCAGTGCTTGCGTCTCAAACATCGGCACAGAGCCGCTGCAAAACATCGCTGTCACCTTTGCTTGCGCGGATTTTGACCCGCCGGAATTAACAATCGAACTGGAGGATCTCCAACCCGGAGGCAGGCATGAAAAGCCGGTCTCCATTTTACCCACGCAGGTAGGCAACCGTCCTTTGATCTGCACCGTCGAGTTCACCCAGGGCACTCAGACACAAAACCTCTATGGTACCTGGGAAGGCCTGACCATCTTCGAGCGCCCCTCCAGCCAAGTGAGCATCACGAACATCGTCCAGGATGTGCAGAGCCACCGAAGCAGCGGAGAGAAGGCTGAGTTCGGAGCGGTAAAGGGGGATGTGAGCATCAATCTCACGAACAACCTGGCCCAGATTCAGAGCCTCAACGACCTGCTCGCCATCACACTGCCACCAGCCTGGCGCAAGGTGCCGCTGCGGGGCCTCACCAGTACGGCGATCCGCCGGACCAGTGACCGCCGCCGAATCCCCGCCGCCTTTCTCCGAGTTTATGAGCCAATGGCCGCGCTGCACATCCGCCCGCTCGGCGCACCGCCCTTGTCAGCCAGTGATGCCACTGCCCGCGGATGGAGACTGCGCGGAGGTGCGGGAAGTCAGCTTGTGCTTGGCCGTTCATCAAACGATGTCGATCTCGTCACCCGGTTCATGCCCGCCGATCCCGCCAGTGACAACAAATCCGCCGGCCTTAGCCGCAAGCAGGCCCGCTTTTCAGTCAATGCTGCCGGACTGCTCACGGTGGAAAACATCAGCAGTGGTAACGTTGTCATCGTAGGGCGCACAGCTGTGCCAGTCGGCAGCGGGAGCCTGCTTTCCAGTGACCAGGCGTTGTCTCTCGGCACGCCGCCCGCAGATTTGCGTCTTCATGTGCGCTTGGCTCCCACGCCTGGGCATAGCATCCGCGTGGGCAATCTTGAAGAGTGGCAGGGTTATGGACCGAGCCGCCACCTGCCTGCTGAGCCAGAAGCTACCTGGGGGCATGCACTGATCGACTGGCTGAATTCCGCTCCCAGCTACTGGCAGACCGTTTGGTTCAGCCGTCTGGCCGCCTTTGGCAGCGCTAGCGATGTGCCGCTGCGGCTGGATGACGCCGGCCTCGATCCCTGCCATGGATTTCTGCATTACTTCTGCGGATGCTACTGGCTGGAGGTCATTTCTCAGCGCGGCGGCGTCACCCTGCATGATCCACAGAACCCCGACACCCACGCCCCAGTGTCCATCCCGCCGGGAGTCATCGTCCCCCTGCGTGGAAACATGACGCTCACCCTCGGGAACACCAGCTTCCTGCTGACAAAGGCGGTGTAGAACGGTTGCTGTGCACATGGCCGATCACTCGGGCACTAGTACAGCCTGAGCTGGAACTTCCACTGCCTGGGGTGGAATTGGAATGGCCTTGGGTATTGGTTTGGCTGCCGTTGGTTCAGGGGAGCGGGTGATCCTCGCTTCCTTCTTCTTTTTGTGGAAGGCTTGTGGACCAGTGGGGCGTTTCGCATCTGGGACTGAAGTTTCCCCTTCCACTCTCCGAGGATATACGTCCGGCGACACCGCAACCGGCTCAAACCATACCCAAACCAGGTAGCTAAGAGCGAGCACCATGATGCACGCCGCGATCTTCATGAAGCTGAATCGAGATCTTTCGGTCTCCGGTGGGAGATAAACCGGGACGCGTTCCTCAAGCGGCTCGGTTTCCACCTCTTCATCTGCCAATGTTTCCTCTGGCAAAGCGGCAGGTGTGCTTGGCGAGTGAAATTTTGCCTCCTGAACGCCATCCTTCTTGATCGCCTCCAAAACTTCAGCAGGCCGTGCAGCGGCTAATGGCTTAGTCACGGGTGGGCGAACTGGCTTGTGGAAGAACTCATCCAACTCATCCAAGGTCGGGCGCGCCTCCGGTTGCTTCGCCAGACAGTCGGCGACGAGCTGCTCCCAGGCGATGGGAATGGGGCGGAGAGTTCCGCTGATCACGCCTTCATGGAGGAGTTCGGCACGTCGCTTCTCCAGCAGGGCCGGAGGCACCTGGCGGATCTGACTGGCCACCAGATCAGCATTTCCACGAAAGAAAGGAGGGCGCCCGGTGAGCAGCTCATAGAGCAGCGCGCCGAGGCTGTAGATGTCGTCCTGCTCCTCAGCGGGATGACCATCGAGCTGGCTCGGGCTTGCGCAGGCCAGCGTGTGACTGCTACCCATGCCCGGGTGCTGCACGGTATGCTGGCTGAGCGTGTGGCGTGTGTCTTCACTGATGCCAAAGTCCATCAGCTTCACCGGTTCGGGCTGCCCGGGTTGGTCCAGCTTCGCCAGCATGACGTTGGCAGGCTTGATGTCACGATGCACGCGGTGAGCCGTGCCGTGAAGGTACTTTAAAGCGGCCACCAGTTCACGCATCCAGTGCATCACGGTTTCAGGCTCGAAGCAGCCTTCGGGGCTTTGCTCCAGCGCCTGTTTGAGTGTCACGCCATCCACATACTCCATCACCATCGCCGCATACGGCGGCTCGTGGGCGAGTCCATAGGTCGCCACCACACGAGGATCTCGCAGTTGCAGCGAGGCGCGCACTTCTTTGCGCAGGCGGCTCAGATCGATCTCGCTCCAGGCACGCACCCCTGGCAGGAATTTCAGCGCCACAAGCTGCCCATCGAGTTCATGATCCTTTGCCAGCCAGACCATTCCCATACCGCCAACGCCGAGTTGCCTGCCAAGTTCGTAGCGACCATGAAACAGTCGCATCCCCGAGTGCAGCGGCAGATCCGACTTTGGCGGCTGGGCGCGTTCGACCTTACCTTCGATAGTGGTGTGGAGCAGCGGGCTTTCCATCTTTGGAGATCAGCGGATGAGTTTCAGGATCGCTTTTAAGTCTGCGTGCTCCATTGCGCAAGCCATGAGGCGGTAACGCCCTCAGGAACTGGCCAGAGCCCGTCCTAACACAACACGGAAACCGACTCGCCCCGACCGTTTTCCCGACACCTCGCCAACGCGTGCCGAGGCACGGGCAAAGCGTGACGCATCCTGATAGCTTCCCCCGCGAAGCACACGCCGCATCGGCTGATTCAGCGCGCCGGTGTCGGCGAAGTTGTTCACCGGGTCCACCGTCATCGTCGGGCGATACTGGGCATACACATCCTGACACCATTCAAATACCAGACCGAGCATGTCGTGCAGACCCCACGCGTTTGCCGCCAGTCGGCCCGGTGCCTGAAACCGGTTCACCGTCTCCGCCACGGTGGCGATCTCCTCCAGCGGACCATATCTCGCCGATACGCTTCCCGCCCGGCAGGCATGCTCCCATTCCGCCTCTGTCGGCAGGCGATAGGCAAAACCAGCCGGTAGAGCCTTCGAGGCACGCTCGATTTGAGTCAGCCGTTCGCAGAACTCGCGGGCCTCGTCCCAGGACACCTGCGTCACTGGCAAATCATCACCCGCATGACTGTCGAAGGCAGGCTGTGGCACACGCCCCATCACCTGCCTGAACTGTGACTGAGTCACCGGCTTGCTGCCCATCCAATGGCATGACTTCAGCGTCACCTCGCGCACCGTTTCCATCATCCGGTCTGCTTCCTTGTCATCTTCCGAAGCGCCCATGCGAAAGCGGCCAGCAGGAATCGCCGCCAGCTCAAGCCCGCTGATGCTTTTCCATGAATGGCAAATGTCAGTCACCTTGATGGGCCGGATCATGCGCATCTCCCCCAGAGTCTCTGCATCCACCCGGCTCAGCACCGCCTCGAGAGCTGCGTCAAAGCCGCCCGTGTTCACCTCGATGCGCGGCCCGATGTGGACATTCGCATCACTCACGAGCTGGCCGAAAAGCGCCTTTTCCCCCACCGTCATCGATACCCCTTGCAGCATCCCTTGCAGATCCTGGCTGCTGCGCGGCATGTTCCGCACCAGCATCTCCACCTCCGCATCCCAGTGCTGCGTCAGAATGCCCGGCACCGTGGCATCCACCTCCAGCCGCAGGCGATAGTGCCCCAGCTTCTCCGGGATGATCGTCACTGGGAACTGCACCGTCGTTTGTTCGGCCCGCAGACTGGTGATGATCACCTCCCAGGGCTTGCTCGGAAAGGCTGCGCTGCGGATGGAAACCCTCACCTCATGCACATCCGCCCCCGGTGAGCACACCGCCTGCATCCGCGGCGTGCGCGCGTGATCGACAAACCAAAGCGATGGAAACGCCGTCTGGAGGGAGATCAGGGTCGAGGGAGTCGATTCGGACATGGCTTTCCTTACGCCGGAACCTGCCTGCATCAAACAGGACCGCCCACTTCCCGAGTCGGCACCACCCGGAAGCCGATCTGGTGTGACGACTCATGCGGCTCGAGTCCGAAGCGTGCCGAAGCCCGTGCTCAAATGTCCGGCCCCTGATAGCAGCCGCCACGGATCACGCGCTTCAGCGGCTGGCCGGGCGGCACTTCACGGGAAAGCGTCATCCGCCCCGGCCCACATGTGAAAATGCCCACCAGGGATGCCCGCCAGCTCCATGTTCTGCGCATTTGCCCAGGTCAGGCAGCCCCCGCCTGGCCAGATGCATCGGAAGCAGCTGCCATTGCAAAGTCGGCGGGTCATCCCTGAGCCAGTCTTCGAAATCACGCAGCGGATTCGATCCGTGGAAATTCAGCACACTCAGACTGTCGCAAACCGAGGGAGGACTCGCGAAGCACAAAGCCTTGATCGACAAGGCCTGCAGGGCCCCAGAGCCAATCGCGCCGCTTTTGCCTCGAAAGCGTCCGCCAGCCGTGGATTGTGACTTCGTGGCACCCGGCGGATGCATGACTTGAACCTTGCTCAACCGCAGTCAATCAAATGGCAAAGGCGGTGTTTGGGCTGATACCTTGAAGAT
>JAGKWZ010000026.1 GCA_021151605.1 Verrucomicrobiaceae bacterium | reverse complement strand
GCTCGGTGAGAAGTTGCGCACGGCGCTGAGCCACAGGCCGAGGACGTAGTTGGCGTATTTCGCGTCGTTCACGCTGGCGGTCACATCGCCCGCCACCACGCCGAGCGTGGGGCCGTAGAGGGGCAGTTTGGCGGCGTAGTTGGCGAGCCAGTTCACTTGGTCGCCGATGCGGCTGGGGTAGTAGTCTTGTCGTTTCATTTTGGATTTAGGTTTGGGTTGAGGAGAAAAATAGTCGGACGGCTGGTCCCAAGTGCCGCTGTCCCATTGGCCGTTATCCCAGTTCATGGTGGGGAGGTTCTTGGTTGTTTGTTATTGGTGCTTGGTTGGGGGGCTGCGCTGCGCGGTTTGGGGTCGATACCGCATCTCGCGGGATGACTACCGCGCCGTGCGGCAGCGCTACCTTTTGCCGGGGTATGGATACCCATTGCGGCGGTAGCTCTACCCTGCCGCGCGGTAGCCCTACCTTTTCGTCCGGGGAGCCATCCCATTTCATTCAGTATGGATACCTCGCCGCTAGGTATCGCTACCATTGCCACCGGTATGGATACCGCATGGCGCGGGGTCCCTACCTTCAGCGCCGGTAGCGCTACCGTGGTGTCCGGTATGGCTACCATTTCGCTCGGGATGGCAGTTTTGAGGCGGAATAGCCCTCCCAAGGCCGAAAACACCGCTCCCGGAGGCAAAAAGGCGGCTCCCGTGAGCGGGAAGCGGTCTGGACTGTTGGAGAGGATCAGCATGGCGGTCGTCGGGTGTGACGCCCGCCATTGGAGCACAGCCCCCGGCCCTGCCGTTAGTCAATCATAGGTGACGGGGCTTCACTCGCCATCGTCCTGGTCTTCAAGATGATGGGTGAACTGCTCCAGCGTCATGCCAAGCCCATAACTGAGTTGCGCGGTGACAGGCAGGGTTGGGTTCGCTTTGCCACGCTCGATCTTACCAATGTATTCCCGGCTCACCCCGCTCTCACGAGCCAAACCATACTTCGTGAAGCCTGCGGCCTCCCGCAATTCCTGCAAACGACGCGGCAACCGCTCGCGGATGCGTTCGGCGTAGTCGTGGGCGTCGTGGTTGTCCGGCGCGGCGGGCATGGTGATTCACGCGAATGGCGAAGCTTACGATGCCGTTTGGGGGAGGCAGCCCGGGATGCCTTCGAGAGTTTCCTCACGCTCCAGCAGCAGTGCAATCGCGAGCATGCCGGGGTCATGTGACCCGGTGCTTTTTTCGGGGAAGAGGCGGGCGCGCCCGATTTTGCAGGGCAGTGGTTTGAAATGCTCCAGCGCGGCGCGGGCACCGGTTTCGGCAGCGAGGACGGCGGTGGTGCCATCGGTGATGCCGCTGAGGTTCTTCGCGATGCTGTGCAGGGCGTCGAGGATGGTCTTGTCGCCGAGGCTGGCTCCGCCACGGGTGCGCATGGCTTCGATGGCTTGCACGATGAGGCTGGAGAGTTCGCTCCACGGGATTTCGCTGCGGCCTTTGGTGGATTTGGCAAAGGTGAGGAGTGCGGTCGCTAGCAAGGTGCCGAGGCTGGAGCCTGTGGCGGACATGGTGGCGCGGGCGAGGACGTTGAAAGCCGCGCCGACATCGGTGGTGGACGACAAATCGGTGGCGGCCATTTTTTCGATGACCCGCGCGAGCATGGAACCGGTGTCGCCATCGCCGAGGAGGGCATCGGCGGCATTTAACTGGTCTTCGAGCCGCGCGATGCGTGCATGTGAGCGGGCGACGGCGTCGCACAGGGTCAGGACGGTGATGGGCATGTGGCTCAGACTTTCCAGAAGGCGCAGGACGCGGGGGCGAGCAGCAGTTTCTCCAGCTCGGCATCGAGCAGGTGCAGCGAAATGGACGCGCCAGCCATCTCCATGGAGGTGACGTAGTTTCCGACAAGAGGCATGATGATGGTGATGCCGCGCTCGCTGAGGATTTGATGCGTGCGGCGGTAGAGGATGAACAGCTCCTCCAGCGGCGTGGCGCCGAGTCCATTCACGAGCACGGAGACACGGCAATCTGCGGCGATGGGCCGGTCGGCGAGCAGGCGCTCCAGCATTTCATCGACGATGGCGTCGGCGCTTTTCAGCTTCGCCCGCCAGATGCCGGGCTCGCCGTGAATGCCCATGCCCATTTCGATTTCGTCGTCTGCGATGGAGAAGTTCGGTGCGCTCGCGGTGGGCACCTGGCAGGGCGAAAGCGCCACGCCGATGGTGCGCGTGGCGTCCACGGCCTTCTGTGCGATGCGGGCGACTTCATCCAGGTTCGCGCCGCTTTCCGCGAGTGCTCCGGCGGCTTTGTAGGCATAGAGGATGCCCGCCACGCCGCGACGTTTGTGCGTCTCGGCGGGCGCGGCGCTGGCGATGTCATCGGTGCCGAGCACGGTGCGCGTGGCGATGCCTTCCCCATCGAGAAGCTCGCAGGCCATGTCGAAGTTCATGCGGTCGCCGCCGTAGTTGCCGTAGAGGCAGACCACGCCCGCGCCGCCATGCGCGAGGCGAATGGCGTCCTCGCAGCTCTCGACGTTTGGCCCTTCAAAAACATTACCGATAGAGCAGGTGTCGAGCAGTCCCTCGCCGACATAACCGGTGAAGAGCGGCAGATGCCCGCTGCCGCCGCCCGACGCGATGCCGACCTTACCCGACCTCGCACCGCTCGCGCGACGAATGACGCGCTGACTGCCGCCATCGAGTTTCAGGCTGGGATTGGCAAGGAGGAGACCGGCGAGCATTTCCTCCACATAATGCGTGGGTTGGTTGATGAGCTTTTTCATGGGTGAATGGAGTTGCTGATGGTTTACGGCACCACACGCACACTCAAAGCGGTGACCGTGACACTGGCGGCTGACGTGAAGGTGAAGTCGTTGGTGCCGCTCTTGAGCGCTGACTTCAGAGCGGCGGAGGAAAGCGTGAGGGTAAAGCCCGCTTTGGCGGGTGTGGATTTCGGTTCTTTGAGCGATTGACCGTTGAGGGTGATGGCGGGTGCCTCGGTCTCACCTTCGCTTTTGAAAAGGATCTCCAGGCTGGCTTCCTTGGCCTTCGCGGGATCATCGGCGATGACCAGATGCACGGTGGCGGGAGTGCCAGGCTTTAATGCCAGCGGCAGTGGGCCGCCGCTCTTGGTCAGGTCGCCGTCGCCGCCGGATTCGAGGAAATATTCCTTCGGCAATCCCGCCAGCAGCGCACGGTCGGCGAACTCGTCGAGCAGCGGCATCTCGTCGCGGACGTAGAAGTTGAAGAAGTAGAGCCCGTCTGCGCCTTTCTCCCAGAGTGTGGCGATGGCGGCCCGCAATGTTTCGGGGCTGCCGTAGCGAGGAACGTTGTTCCGGTTCTGCCGCTCCATCGATCCATAGACGGGCACGCCATGCCGGTGTGCGAGGTCAACCCAGCGCTCCAACGGGCACGCGGAAAAACTCGTGCCGGGACCGGCGATGACGGCGTCAAGCCAGCCCGCTTTCAGCCAGGCCTCCACGTCGAGACCGATGGAGAGCGCCTGCTCTGGCGTCACGGGCACACGGGCCAGCAGTCGCAGGGAGTGGCCGCGCCGCTTGGCCGTTTCATCGAGAACGGCCCGCACATCGCGAACGAAGGCCGTCATGATTGCCACATTCACCTCCCCCTTGCGGAAGAGGTCGGGATAGCGCAGCCAGTCGAGTTCGATGCCGTCCAGATCATAGCGATGACAGGCCTCGCGGAGGGTTTCGAGGTAATACGTCCGCACTTCGGCCCGCGAGTAGTCGAAGGCCACGGATGAAGTGCTGATGGCAGGCCGCTTGGTGATCTTGCCTTCGAACCATGGCAGGAACTCGGTCTCCCATTCCTTGTCCGTTGGCGGCTTGAGAAACAGATGCCGCTGCGACCTGTGGAAGTCAGACCACAGGTGCGCCCAGTTGAACCACGCATGATGGATGTCATTCATGCGCATCGAGAAGAAGAAGGTGCGGTCATCGCGCTTCCAAAACTGAAGGATCGGCTGGAGTGGATCGTCCCCAAGCGCGGCGATGTGATCCCGCTTCAGCTCCCAGATGGGCAGGCCGAAATTACCGCAATACGAGAGGCCTTGCGTTTTGGTTTTGGCCAGCGGCCCAATGCGCGGTGCGAGTGCATCGTCGAGCGAGTTGATCGTCGGGAGCGGCAGGTATTTGCCCGCAGGCACCCAGAGACCGTTGGCATGATGCTCCGGGTAAGCAGGCCACTTCAGGTCATCGCTGTCGTTGTTGAATAGGATGCGCGGCAGGCCGCGACTTTCGAGCGACGCGCCTGGGCTTGCTTCAGCAGCTACCGACAGGCTGGCGACTGGAATCACTGCCAGCTCCGCGCTGTTGTTGTTCCAGAGTTCGCGACCGGTGCCGACTCGGGTGGACTTGTCGCCGCTGTTCGAGTAACCGACGTAGAGCTTGCCGTCATGCTCCACCGCATACGGGTAGGAGAGCGCGGCACCTTTGTTTGACTCACCGGGGCCGCCGGGAAACTCGGCGTGGCGGATGACGAACACCTTGCTGAACAATGCCGCGCCCGGCCTGCTGACGGCGATGGTCAAAGGCGAGCGCCGTTTGCCGCTGTCCGCGGTGGTGGTGCAGACGAGATAACGCTGGCCGGTGCTCAAGGTGCCGGCGATGGGCTTGCTCGTGGTCATGGGCAGATTGCTGGGGCGCATCTCGCTCCAGGTGCGGCCGTAGTCCTCGCTGGTGGCGACCAGCGCCTCCGCTCCGTCGCCGTAACGCGAGAGGCTCGTGATCTGCTTGCCATTCACGATGACGGTGGACTCACCCCACATCTTCTTGAGGTCCTCCGCTTGCGGGATCGGCACCACATCCCAGTGGGTGAAATCTTCGCCGTGACTGATGGCGACGATGGCAGGATCGCCCGCGCCCACCTTCAGCCCGGCCATGATCCAATTTCCATCCTCCATCTTCTGCGGCTCCTGCATGGGCCAGAAGCCGGCTTCGATCACCGTGCCCTTCGGCTGCCATTGCTGAGTGGTTTCATCGAGCACATAAGCCCGCGTGTGAACGCCCTTCATCGTGCCGGTGTAGGCTCCATGAAATGCCCAGAGCGTTCCGTTATGCGACAGGAATGCGCCATGGCTCACCCCGACGGGGCCATCGCCTGCGTCCATCGTGCGCACCTCGCCCCAGGTCTTGCCATCGTCTTCGCTCACACAAAACCGAGCCTCCTCCGTGTCAGTGTTTTCGCCGCCTTTGTTGTGGCCGAAGCAGGCGTAGAGCCGCCCCTTGTGAAAGCAAAGCGCCACGCCATGCAGGAAACGGTAACCGTCCTTGGTGAACTCGTAGGGCTTGATTACGGAGAACCGTGCGCCCTGTAGCACCGGGAGTTCAGCGGTTTTGAGTAAAGGCGCATGCTCATCCCAGAGCGGCGCGGCAGGTTCCGCAGCCATCAACGAGGTGGCAGTGAGGACGAGTGTAAGGACGAGTTTCATTTAGGTTGGGTCGTTTGTTTTTTGTGATTGGCCGGGCGCTTCCGCCACCATGAGGCCAGCGCGGAACTGGTGATGGCGCTCCATGGGCCGAAGACGGCAGCTCCGAGCGCTGCGGCGGGACTTTGTAGGACATTGAAGGCGAGGCCGGTGGCCATGCCGCCGTTTTGGATGCCGACTTCGAGGGCGCAGGTGCGGGCATCGGTTTCGTTGAGTCCGCTCAGGCGTCCGCCCCAATAGCCGAGCAAGTAGCCGGTGGCATTGTGACACGCGGCAGCGGCGAAGACGGCGAGGCCGACGGAGAGCAGTTGCTCACGCGAAAGCGCGATGGTGACGCCGATAATGGTGCAGATGGCAAACATCGCCACATACGGCAGCACGCGCACGAGGCGCTGCGCCACGCCGGGCAGGAGGCGTTGCACACTGAGTCCGATGAGCAACGGCACGATGACCATTTTCAAAATGGAAAATATCATCGCACCGGCATCGATGGGCACTTCCGCGCCAGCGAGCCACTTCATGGCAAACGGTGTGATCAGCGGCGAGATGAGCGTGGACACCGCCGTGACCGTGACGGAGAGCGGCACATTCACGCGAGCGAGCAATGAGATGACGTTCGACGACGTGCCGCTGGGCACGGAGCCGATGAGGATCAACCCTGTTGCCACTGCGCCGTGCAGACCAAACAGATGCGCAAAGCACCAACCGCCAAGCGGCATGATGGTGTAATGCAGCACGCAGCAGAGGATGACTCCGTGCGGCATGGTGAACACGCGGCGAAAGTCATCCAGGGTGAGCGTGAGCCCCATGCCTAGCAGGATGACCTGCACGAGCGGCGTGATGGCGGATTTCAACTCAAAACCTCCCCATGAGATGAAGGCCGCAGGAAACGTCATCGCCGCAGCTCCCGTCGCGAGCACCACGAAGGAAAACCCAAGCCCTTTCAGCACGCACACCGGGCGCGATGCCACGGCGAGCGCGATGAACAGCAGGATGAGCGTGATGCCGACGAGGGGTGACATGAGTGGCGAATCCGAAACGGGTTAGCTGAGCGAGTCAGCAAGCTTCAGCACCGCCTCCAGCGCGGGCTTGATCTTTGCCTGCTGTGCGTCGGTGGCCGGGCGCATGGGCATACGCGGGAAACCGGTATCCACGCCTTGGAGCGACTGCGCGTAGCGGATGCACGCGGGTAGATTGTAATGATCCGTGGCATTCCAGAAGCGCAGGATGGCCTCATGAAGCAGCCGCGCATTGGCGTGATCGCCCTTCGCCACCGCATCACGCAGCAGGGCCGTCGCACGCGGAATGCCGGAAGGCGTGGCCGCAATCACGCCCGGCGTGCCGAGGCAGAACGAGGGATACATCAGCGCATCCACCGCGCTGTAGATCTTCCGATCCTTCGGCGCATTGATCATGAGATCGGCAAAGAGCTTCAAGTCGCCCGCGCTTTGCTTGATGCCCATCACGCCCGGCACCTCATTCATGAGGCGCACCGTCAGCTCCGGCGAGAGATAGCACCAGTGCACCACATTGTAGATGATGAGCGGCATGCCCGTCTCCTCGTGGATCACGCGGAAGTGCTCAATCATCATCTCGTCATCCGGGCGGAAGAGGTAATGCACCGGCGTGAGCTGAATGGCGTCCACGCCGAGACCTGCCACCGCCTTGATGCTGCGAATCGCCTGGCGAGTGCTGTCGCAAATGGTGCTGGCGACGAGCGGCATGTCCGCTGGCATCGCCTCGCGCACCTCGCTCACGCAGGCGCGGAGTTCATCAGCGTCTAGGGTCTGGCCTTCGCCAGTCGAACCACCGACCGCGAGGCTGTCCGCCCGCTCACGAACGAGGAACTCCACCTGGCTGCGGATGGACTTCGGCATTAGTTCGCCGGAGGAAGAATAGGGTGTCGTCATCGGAGCGATGACACCAAAGGGGACTTTGTCGGGCATAATCATGGGTGGTTGCAGTGAGATGTTTGATTTGGCATAAGTAGTTGCCATCTGGATAATCAAACGTTCCCTGAATCACGTTTTCAATCCCCATAGCCAGTGCTGCGCACCTTTGACCTCTACCGCATACCCTGATGCCCGATTTCGCATATTGCAGCCATGACCACCACCGAACTGCGCCGACTCTCCGAACTCCGCTCCTTGTTGGAAGGCTTCGCTGCGCGCCATGCGGCCACTCACGCCGCCACCTCTCCCGAAAAGCTCAAGCAACTGCGCTCCATCTTGAAGCGGCTAACCAAAGCCTTGCGTTCCCGCGACTACAGCGCCTTTCGTCACGCGGACCTCGAACTCCACGAAACCATCGTCACCCTCGCCAACGTTCCCATGCTCCAAGAAACGTGGTGCACCGTCTGGAACAGCCTCCTTGCCTTTCACAAGCAGGGCTTCGACGACTACTTTCCCGATGCCCGCGTCCTTGCCGAAGAACACGAGCACCTCGTCGAAACCATCGCCCTCGGTGATCCTGCCGCCGCCGAAGACGCTGCCCGCACCCATGTCGAAGCCGTGTGGTTCCGTCTCGCCGAGCAAACCAAGTCCAACACCGAACCCGAAGGCGACCCACTCCAACGCGCCACCGCTCATCTCGCCTTCCGACTGCATTGCCCGCTGAAGCTCACCCAGGTCGCCAGCAAAATTGCCTTCACCAGCCCAGGCAATCTCTCGCGCCTGTTCCGCCAACAGCACGGCCTCAGCTTTCAAGCCTACCTGCAAAGACTCCGCCTCGAAAAAGCCGCCGAACTCCTCCGCACCACCCGGCTCCCCATCGCTCGCATCGCCAAACGCGTCGGCTACCGCGACGTCTCCCGCTTCGGCCAGCATTTCAAACGCCAGTTTGAAGCGACACCTGCCGCTTATCGAGTCGCCGAACAACGCTGATGAACGGCGTGGCACATGCGCGTGTTGGTTTGGAAGCCAGGCGTTTCGTCCATGGTAAGGCAGATGAAGCCGCCTTTGATCCTGCCGATTTATTCCCGTCTTATGCCACGCTCAAGAACCAAGGCGGACGATGCTCAAGCCCATCGCTTCCCGGAGTTTCTGCAAGCGCCTCGGCATCCGCTCGGCGTAGTCGTGGGCGTCGTGGTTGTCCAGCGCGGTGGGCATGGGAACTCATGCGGAGTGGAGCGCAACTGGCGGTGCAAGCAGCTGGGCGGTGAGGAGGGCGGGGAGTTGTTACTTGGTTTTGGAGTCCTTCTTCGCTCCAGCGTCGATTCGATCGGCCTTCGGCTGAATTTCGCGGTCGGGAGTGGTGGAATGCGTGGGTTGTTCAGCAGCAAGCGGTGCCAGCAGCCGGTCGGCACGCAGTTCCCCGCGGCTCATAACACCTAACGGCAGGGCAATCGATGTTCCGTAGGACGGGTTCTTGTTGGCCTGCCCATCCCAGCCGATGCACTCCCACACCTTGCCCTGCTGCTCACGCAGGTGGCCGAGCCAATGCCGCTTAACGGTCTGCGCCAACTCCGGATGCTCCGGCTGCAGGATGGTCAGCAGCCAGCCGACCGGGATGTGCCAGTAGGCACCGTTCTCATACCTGTTTTTCGGGGGTCTAGCTTTCTCCCACATGGTCGTTGGCGACGCGTCGCCGCTAAGCGGGACGTGGCGCAGTGCCCCCTCGAACTCGATCTCTCCGGGCTTGGCCAACGCCGCCGTAATCGTCCTGAGCAAAGCCGCGCGGGCCTCACCCTCAACCGCGCCGATATAGATCGCGTAGATGCTGCCCCACACATCCGACTGCCCCGAGATGCCGTTAGAGGCTTTAAGCCAGCCGCCGCGGGTGCCATCGGTGTCGGCAAAGACCGGCAGGATATGCGAGCGGATCTGTTGGGCGACGTCGGCATAATGTTTGGCGTCTTCGGGTTGGTCCATCTTGGTGGCGAGCCAGGCGAGGTTCAGGGCCGTGCGGTAGCGGATCAGCGAAGCCATCAGGAGGTCTCCCGTCATCTCGATGGCATCATAGAAAATGAATCCGACCGACCGCCGCGCCGCCGTGGTCCGCACCAATTGTGTGGCCGGATCGATCTCCGGCACGGCAAAAGCCAGCTTCAGTCGCTCATACACGGTGCGGTCGCCCACCTCGCGGCTCAGCAGCGCTTTGGCATCACCACTGCGAGCCAGCATCTGGGCGAGCGAGATGACTTCAAACTGGTTGTTGCTGGGCGGGCGGAACCCCCAGTCGCCATTCATGTGGGCCGATGGATCGTAGGTGCCGGGAAAGAACACCGGTGTGCCGTCCACATTGATATGATCGGGGATGGCGTGGGCGGGTATGACCACCTGCTGGCCCAGATCCCTTGGCTCCGGACCGTTTTGCTTTTCCAGGATCAGTTGGAAGTGCCGGAGACCGTCCTCACGCGCAATCAAGCCGCTGGAAAAATTCATGGTGAAGTCCAGGATCCAGATCGCCGGATAACCACCCGGCGTGATGGCCCGGAACCCCAAGGTATTGGTTTTGTCGCCGGCGATGGCACCCGGAGCCACCCCGCAGGTTTTGAGGGTAGTCGTCGCCAACTCGCGGACGAACGCCAGTTCTTCCGGTAGCAAAATCTCGGGCGGGGCCGCGCCATTGGCAACGGCATCGGCAGCAGGCAGAACATCGGCCAGCGACGAGAGCAGTAGGGCAGTGAGGAGGGTGAGGGTGTTTTTCATGGCAATTGGTCTTTTCATTTCGCCGGTCACTCCTTCTCCCAGGGCGCGCGGAGCTTGGGTTTTTCGGTGAGGAATTCGAGGTTGCCGCGCAGTTTGCCTTCCTTGGTGAAGAAGGGGTGGAAGCCTTCCTTGTTAATGCCGTTGCCGTCGTAGCGGTCGTGGCGGGTGGAGATGGCCTTGCCTTCGCGCAAGGCCCAACCCATCCAGCCGAAGCCGGCGGCGGAGAGCAGCTCTGAGTAGTAGCGTGTCACCTCACCGCGGGTGGCGTCGTTGAGGCTGCCGGGGATGCATTCGTTGACGAGCATTGGCTTGGCCTGGGTCTGGCGCAACGCGTGATAGCCAGTGATGAGTTGTTCCAGACCGTCACGGTCGTGGGCATACGGATGGGCACAGAGCACGTCCACGAGCGGCGCGAAGGTTTCGACATTGCCCGTTCTGCCGACGATGCCGTTCATCGTGCCGATGGTGATGGGCTGCTGCACGCCGCAGCCGCGCACGGTGGCCGCGATCTCGCTGAGCCAGGCGAACTCCCGCTTATTCGGATCGCTGTTCAAATCGTGGGCCGCAGGCTCATTGCAGAGATCCCAGATGAGGATGCGGTCGTCTTTCGCCAGCGGCGTGACGATGGCCTTGACATATTCCAGCGGCTGTTTCCAGCCGGGCTTCAGATTTTCCACATAGGTGCCGCCGTAGTCGAACTGGGCGTCGTGCCAGCGGTTGAAGAGGCAGGGCATGACCTTCATTCCGTTCTCGGCGATGGCCGCGACGGCATCCATGAAGTCTGCGGTGACCTTTTCAGGATCGCGTATCCACGCCGTGTATTCGATCCAAAGCCGGATGCAGTTCGCATGCACCTGCTTCGCCAGCGCCACTTCCTTGCGCATCCTGGCCCCATCATAAAACCACCACGCATCCTCGATCCTCGCCGCCCACGAAGGGATGATGCTGAACCCGCGCAGCCAGCCGTAGTCGGGATAGACGTGCAGCGTGGGTTTGGCTGGAATGGCGGTTTGCGCGGCGAGATATGGAGTGAGTGCAGCGCCGATGCCAGCGGCAGCCAAGGTTTGCAGAGCGTAGCGTCGGGTGATGAGGATGGTTGCTGTGTTCATAGTTGTTCCTTTCGTTTTCAGTTTTCAATGCACCGTATCAGCGGTGCGAGCAGCAGGGCGGCAAGGAGATTGAGAGTGGGTTTCATGCGATGAGATCCTTGATCACCGTGCCGCCGAACTGGCTGAGCTGCTTGAATCGGCCGGCGTGGTAGTAGGTGAGTTTGTTGTCGTCGAGACCGAGCAGGCGCAGGAGGGTGACGTGGAAATCGCGGAC
The DNA here is from genome assembly GCA_021151605.1 of Verrucomicrobiaceae bacterium. Taxonomy (GTDB): domain Bacteria; phylum Verrucomicrobiota; class Verrucomicrobiia; order Verrucomicrobiales; family Verrucomicrobiaceae; genus Prosthecobacter. The sequence continues at coordinate 25,065 of JAGKWZ010000026.1, read as the reverse complement.
GTGGGCTTTGCCTTCGACGGCGGCCATGCCGAGGTCGTCGGTAGCACCGATGGTGTGACCGGCGTTGCAGCCGCCACCGGCGAGCCAAATCGTCATGGCGTTTGGATTATGGTCGCGACCGTAGGCGGTGCCGCCGCGCACGCCGTTGTCGGGTGTGCGACCAAACTCGCCGCACCAGACGATGAGGGTGCTGTCGAGAAGGCCGCGTTGTTTCAGGTCGGTGATGAGCGCGGCAATGGGCTGGTCCACGCCACGCACGAGATTGCCATGGGCACGCTCGATGTAGTCGTGGCTGTCCCAGGAGCCATTGTAGAGCTGAACGAAGCGCACGCCTTTCTCGATGAGCTTGCGGGCTAACAAGCATTTGCGACCAAAGGAATCGGTGGCGTCGTTGCCGATGCCGTAGTGTTCCTTGGTCTTCGCATCTTCCTTGGAGAGGTCGAGCGTCTCGGGCACCTGCATCTGCATGCGGAAGGCGAGTTCGTAGTTATCCATGCGCGCGGCGAGTTCATCGTGGCCGGGATGCTGCGCGGCGTGCGCGGTGTTGAGCTTGGCGATGAGGTCGAGGTTCTTGCGCTGACGTGCTTCGCTCACGCCTGGCGGCGGCGTGAGATCGAGAATGGGCGAGCCTTTCGCGCGCAGCGGCGTGCCTTGGTAGTTGGCGGGCAAGTAGCCGTTGCTCCAGTTCGCGGCACCTCCTTGCGGATAGCTCACCTCGGGCAGCACGATGAAGCCGGGCAGGTCCTGATTGAGCGAGCCGAGGCCGTAGTTCACCCACGCGCCGATGCCGGGATCGCCTCCGAAGCGGTTGCCGCAGTTCATCTGATACATCGCGGTCGGATGGTTCACGCTGTCCACGGTGCAACCACGGAAGAAACAAATATCATCCGCGACCTTGGCGAGGTGCGTCCAGTTGTCCGCCATGTCCGCGCCGCTTTGACCGGCCTTGATGAACTTGAAGGGGCTCTGCACATAGTAGCGCTTGCCGCCCTGCATGGCGGAGGCCTGCTTGTCCTCGCGGACGAACTCCTTGAGGTGCAGTTTCGCCAGCATGGGCTTGGGGTCGAAGGTGTCGATGTGCGACGGCCCGCCTTCCATCATGAGGAAGATGACGTTCTTCGCCTTCGCCTCTGGGAAGTGGCCTTGCTTTGGTGCGAGCGGATGTTTCTTCGCCTCCTCGGCGAGCAAGGAACTGAAGGCGACACTGCCGAGGCTGGTGCCCATGCTGTAGATGAACTCGCGGCGTGTTGGCGCATGCAAAGCGCGGGCTCCGGCACAGGGGAAGAAGGGTTTAATAGACATAAGCAAACTCGTTGGAATTAAGAAGCGCGAGACACACATCGGCGAGAGCGCGGGTGCGGGCATCGACATCGGAGGGTTGCAAGTCGGGAACGAAATCGGCATTGGCATGCAGCTTCTCGTTGAAGGAAAACTTCTCGCCGGTGTTCTCTTCCACGGCATCGCGGCGGACTTCGAGCGGGAGCTTTTGAGTCGTCGGCTTTTCGCTACCAAGCAGGGCTTCGATGTCGCGCCAATGAGCGAGGCAGCTTTGCGTTTCTCCGGCATTCGGTGGACGGGAGAACGTGAGCGCGAAGATCCGTGCAATGGCTTCTTTATCAGTGCGCGTTTCCTTCACAGCGCGATGGGCAAGGGCGAGCGAGCGGGATTGCGTGCTCTGACCATTGAACAAGCTGAAGACTTGCGGCGTGACGGTCGAAGCCTCGCGCCGCTCGCAGGAGAAGTCCGGCGCGGGCGCATTGAAGACTTCCAGCATCGGGTCGGTGAGGCCGCGCAGTTTCAGGGCGTAGAGTGAGCGTCGGTGGCGCTGCTCAGGCCTGGGATTCGGCACCCAGGCGGAGGCAAAGGTGCCCATGACCTGGCGCGGTTGCAGGGCAGCTTCCAGATTGATCTCAGGCCGGTTCGGGATGCCGCCGAGGGTGCGGTTCAGTTCGCCTGTGGCCGCGAGCATGGCATCGCGCAGCTCTTCCGCGCTGAGGCGGCGCGGCTGAAAGACGGCGTAGCTGGTGCCGAGGGCGTCTTTCTCCCGCAGGAACTTCAAATCGGGATGCGTGGCGCTGCGGCGATAGGCCTCCGAGGTCATGATGAGGCGGTGCAGTGCCTTGAAGCTCCAGCCGCTCTCCACAAACTTCGCCGCGAGCCAGTCCAGCAGTTCCGGGTGCGTGGGCTTTTTGCCCGTGCTGCCGAAGTTGTTCGGATTCCCCGCGAGCGGCTGGCCGAAGTGCCACATCCACACCCGATTCACGATGGCCCTCGTGGTCAGCGGATTGTCCGCGCTGGCGACCCATTCGGCGAAGGCTTTGCGACGGCCTTCGATGGTGTCGGGAATGGGCGTCTTTTGCACGGAGCCGAGCACGCTGAGGACACCGGGCTTTACCTTGGTGCCGGAGGCAAAGGGATCGCCTCCGGTGAGGATGCAGGTCTCTTCCAGCTCGCCCGCGCTCATCCTGTCGGGGGGCATGCGCAGCGGAGCGAAGACGGTTTTGTATTGCCGGGTGCGCCCGCCATAGACCGCGAGAGCATAGGGTTCGTAGCGATCCAGTTCCCACCGGAGTCGCTCCAATCCTTTTCGTGCCACTCGTTCCATGCCGAACTGTTCTGGCGTGAAGCCGACCAGCTTGGGAGGGAAGTCTCCTTCCGGCGCACCGGCGTTGGTGAGCGCATTTCGTGCGGCGGCGAACAGGTCCGAATACTTGCCGAGCCTCTTGGCGGGGCCTTGCTTCGGAACCGCAGAGTTTCGTGCGGCCTCGACGGCGGCATTCCATCGGGCCGGGTCCTTGCCGTTTTCCTTGAACCAACGTGCGCCGTTCTCCAGCAAGACGGCGTCGAGCTTCGTCAGGGTGGATTCATGTTCCGCCAGGCTCTTTTCCAAATAGCCGCGTTCGTCGAAGCCCTGCGTGTTCTCTTCCGGAAGAAAAGGCGCGGCGCGTTCCGAGAGCTGGGTCGTCGCAAACACCGCCTGAATCGAGTAGTAATCATGCGTGGGCACCGGATCGAACTTGTGATCGTGACAGCGGGCGCACTGAAGCGAATGCGCAAGGAAGGTCTCGCCCACGCTGTTGGTCACATCATCGAGAAAGCGCTGGCGGGCGATCTTCTCGACCTCCATGCCGGTCAGCTCCCACGGCCCCGTGCGCAGGAAACCCGTGGCAATGATCTTCTCGGGGTCGTTGGCGTCGATCTCATCCCCGGCGATCTGCTCTTTGATGAACTGGTCATAGGGCTTGTCGCCGTTGAAAGCGCGCACCACATAATCGCGATAGCGCCAGGCATTCCCACGCTCGTAGTCATTCGAGAAGCCTGACGAATCCGCGTAGCGCGTGACATCCAGCCAATGCTGCGCCATGCGCTCGCCGTAATGCGGGGAGTTAAGCAGGCGCTCAATGAGCGTCGTCACCGCCGCGTTCGCGTTCTTCGAGTAACTGGTCTCGAAAGCCGTGACTTCCTCCGGCGTCGGCGGCAGACCGGTGAGGTCAAACGAGGCGCGGCGGATCAACGTGCGGGCGTCAGCCGCAGGCGCGGGCTTCAACCCGGCAGGCATCTTTACCGTGATGAAGTCATCCAGCGCCTTCTCGCCATTCTTCTTCGCCACTGGCTGATAAGCCCACAGCCCCTCCGGCTTGTATTTCCGGCTCGCCCACTCGGGCGACAAGGCTCCCGTCGTCTTCACCGTGATGCCATCCTCCGCGGACCACTTCGCCTCGTTTGCTTTCGCGATGGCCTGCACACGCGCCTCATCCGGCCACGGTGCACCGCCCGCGATCCAGTCTTTCAGCCAGACGATCTGCTCCGCATAAAGCTTGTCCGCCTCCTTCGGCGGCATCGGCTCCCAGTCATCATGTGTGCGCAGAGAGGCGAGATAGAGCGGGCTTTCCTCAGGCTTCCCAGCGATGAACCCCGGCTTCCCACTGTCGCCACCTTTCAGCGTGGAAGCGAGCGTCCGCATATCGAGCCCGCCTTTGATCTTCGCCTCATCATTGCCATGACAGGCGAGGCACTTCTCATGGAAGAGCGGCGCGATGCGGCGCACGAAGAGCTGCTCGGGGTCAGCTGCGTGCAGCGTCGCCAGCGGCGCGAGGAGTAAAGCAGTGAGGAGGGTTTTCATTTTGAAGCTTCTGGTTTGGCGAAAACCACCGGCACGGGCGCGCCGCTGGCAGTTGAGGTGGTGCTGTAACACTCGGGCCAAAAGCGGTGCTCCTGACTGGTGCCATCGGGATACGCCAGCTTGACGTTGATCGAGAGGTTATCGAACGCCAGGCGGGAGAGCGTGCCTTCCTCGTAGTTCTTCCAAATCGGCTTGGGCTCCTTCGGGAAGAGGTAGAACCCATCGGCATCCTTGTCGGGAGGCACGATGGTGGCGCGCCCTTTGTCGATCCGTTCGAAGACGTAGCCCTGGAGGAAGTCGTTATCCTTGTTGGTGACCTTAACATTTTGCGCGTAGCGCAGCGGTGCCATGACCAGTGGTCCGTAGCGCAATACGACGCCATTTCTCACCTCCTCCAGCTGATAGCCCATTCGGCCGCTCAGGACATGGCGGGTCTTGCCTCCCGGCAGATTCGTCACCTTCACCTCCGCGCCCTTGATGCAGGAGGGAATGCGGATGCGGGCCTTCATCTCCGCCGGTGCCCCGCTGATCACCACGGTGGTATCGGCCTTCTCGGGATAGCGCGTGCTCACCTCGACCTCAATCGTGGTGCCCTTGTAGGGCACCTGATAGCGCCCCGGCACTAGCAGGTTGATCCGCAATTCGTCGCCCCGCAGGGTTAACGCGTGGTCGGCAAACTCGACCATGGCGAGCCCGGCGTTGTGCAGGCAGCAAAACCAGCATTCCATAGACAGCACCGCTCCGCCATAGGTGTGGTCGGATTCAAGGTCTCGATGGCCGAAACCGCCGTTGACCGTCTGATTCAAAAACAGGGCGTTCCACAGTGCGTTCTCGGCCTTTTCGTAGGCCTCGTCTTCACCCGAGATGAATCCAGCATACAGGTTCAGCATGACCCAGTCCGCGATGGAGCACCCTTCGTTGCGTTTGCTTGTGGGGAACAACTCGCTGATGCTGCCGTCCGCCCAAGCGACCTCTTTGGCGATCTCTTTCCTGAACTGCTCCGGCAGCTTGTTCCAGGACGTATCCCCCGTGTAGATGGCGGCGAGCTGAAGGCCCCGGAGCGTGGTCATCACGCCATGGGAATGCCGTCCCTTCAGCGACTGCTGTGCCTCGGCCACCGCCCGGCACACGTCCAGGCAACGCTGATCTCCGGTGATGCCGAACAGTTCTGCCATGGGCTCGGTGATCCAGTTGCCGACGTCACCCAGACCGCCTGCGGACCTGATCCATTGGTGGAGGTCTTCCGGCTTCTTCTGCTGAATCGAGGCCTCCCTGATCCGGTCCAGGTTCGCGAAGAAAAACTCCGCGTTTCGTCGTGCCGCCGTGAGCGCCTTGGGATCTCCCGTTTCCTGATAATACCGCAGCAATCCCATGAAGACCTTGCTCGAGGCCGCCCAGGCCAGTTCATCCTTGGAAACGCCCATGTCCTGGACTTGGACTCTGCCAAACGCTCCATTCGGTGCCTGGCACTTCAGAATGCGCGTGAACAGCGCCTGCATTCGATCATGGTCAGACGGTTCGAGGTGCGCGCTGGTGGCGAGTAAGTCGAGGTATCTCCCGGTCAGATCCCCGGTGCAGAAATCGGCGTGCCGTGTCAGGGTCTCCGGCCGCTCCAGATCCACCATGATGAAATCGAGGGAGTCCATCGGGTAGGAACGTCCCCGCTGCTTCGCCAGTTTGATCCGGTTGAGTAAGGGCGACTCGTGGAGGGTGGCCTGCGCGAACGTCGAAAAATGCGTCGCAGGTTGTCCGGCTTCTGCCGCGTGCGACGAAGCTAGCGGAGCGAGCAGCAGGGCGGTGAAGAGGGGGAGGGTGTTTTTCATGCCGTTAGGAGTTGTCACTTGGTTTTGGAGTCCTTCCTGGCTTCTGCATCGAATTGATCGGCCTTCTGCTGGATTTCACGGTCGAGAGCGGCGGAACGCGTGCGTAGCTCGGAGAGGCGGCGCAGTTCTTCTGTCGTCGGAGCGATGAGCACCGGCACGGATGTGCCACATTCCACGCGGCAGTCCTTATCGGTCACGTTCTTGGCATCAGCGAGTTTTGCGAGGCCGGGCACTGGTGCGGGAGCGCTGCCCACGACGCCTTGGAGCGTCAGGCCTTGCACGTCATCTCCGGCGATAAAGGCGCGGGCGTCGGGCTTCTCCACGGCGAACCGCACGTTCTCCAGGCGCACGCCTTTGACGTGGCGCAGATAGAGCGCTGAGCCGGGGAGTTCACCGTCGAAGGGAACCGCCCATTTGAGATATTCAAAGGCTTCGAGCAGCTCGCCCACGTCGAGACGGGCCGCCTGCTCGGCGGTGCCGCCACCGGGAAAGGTGATGTCGATGTCGTAAAACGAAATGTCCTCGATGCGACTGCCTGGTCCCGACACCACGGCCGAACAATATCGCTTGTAGGGGGCTTCCCATCCGCTCTTGCTCCGCAAGATCCCGCCGTCACCCACGACCGCCTTGATGTGCTCGAAACGGACGTTCCGTATATGCCCTATCGGAGGGCGACGCGTCTGGTGGTGCTTGCTGAAGGCAAAGCGCGAGGCCAGCACCATGATGGGCTGGCAGACCTTCGTCATCTCGATGTTCGAGAACGAAAGATCCTCGTGCGTCTGCCCGCCGGAAGACTCGATCTTGATACCGCCCTGGCAGTCCGTGAACGTGCAGTCTCGCATTGTCAGACGCCGCGTCGCGCCGAAGGACTCGCACCCGATGCGGATGGCGCACCAGCGGGTGGTCAGGCGGCAGCCGCTGATCTCGATGTCCTCGTTGGGCCAGTCGGGGTGAAAAGTCTGCAACGCGATACAGTCGTCTTTACAGTCGGCGTCACAGTCCTTGATGGACACGCGGCGTGAACCGGCGAGGACGAAGGCATTGCCGTAGGCGGCGGAGTCACGGCTGCGCACCGTGATACGCTCGATCTGTATATCCGTGCACCGCGCGAAGAACGTCGTGAACATCGCAGGGTCGATCAGCGTGAGTCCGGTGAGCCTGACGTCGCGGCAACGCTCGAAGCGGATCAACATCGGGATGCGTCGCTGAGGATCGCCTTTATTCGGGAAAATCTTGCTGGCTACTCCGCCTTGACCGTCGATGACACCCGAACCTTCTAGTCGAACCTGTTCGGCGTCTTCCGCATAGATCAGCGCCGGACGGTGTTGCGTGTTGATGCTCTTGAACATGTTTAGACTGTCTTGGGCATCGAACCAATGCAGCTCTGCCGTCTCGACCGTGTAGTCGGCAATCTTCGGACTGCCACGCAGGATGGCATCTTTCTCGACGCGCAAGACCACGCCGCTCTTCAATCGCAACGAACCCGTGATGAAGACTCCCTTGGGAACGCTCACCACACCGCCTCCGGCATCATGACAGGCATCCACCGCCTGCTGAATCATCTGGGTATTCAGCGTCGTCCCGTCGCCTTTCGCGCCATGGGCCATGATGTCGAAGACCTTGGGTTCAGCGGCGTGCAGTGAGATTAACGGAGCCAGCAGCAGGGCGATGAGCAAGGTGAAGGTGTATTTCATGTTTTGGCAGTTTTCAGTGCTCGGTTTGGTTGTTACTCCAGAAGCCGCGGAAGACCTTCAGCGGGTCGGCGGTCTTGGGGTCGGTGCCTTTCGGGGCGGCTTTCCATTGCCAGTAGTCTTTGAACAAGGCGGCTGGATCGGGCGCGGGGCGGTCTTTCCAGTAGGCTCGGTCCTGCTCGACGATGTGGGCGCGGGACTGTTGCCACTCAGCGGTGACTTCGACGAACCACGCATCGTGTTTCGCGGCGAGCGACTTCACGATCTCGGGATGCTGGGCGGAGAGGTCATGCTGTTCGGCGGGATCAGCGTCGAGGTCGAAGAGCCGTGGCGGCGGTTGCGGTGCGGTGGTGGGCGAATCGAGCTGGCGGTCGAGCGGCATCTCCCAATGGGGGTGCAAGATGCCACGCTGGAACGAGGGATTGTCGCGGCCGCTGTCCTTTCTGAACGATGCTTCATCGCCGGGCCAATACAGCTTCCAGCGGCCCTCGCGAATGCACGCATTGACGTGCGACACGGGCGCGTAACGGTTGCGTTGGAACGGCAGGAAACGCCCGGCCACTGCGGGCGCCGGTTTTCCTTCGAGCAAGGGCATCAGGTTCAGGCCGTCGAACGGTTTGGCACCGACGGGCGCGGACTCGCCCGCGAGGCTGTAGAGCGTGGGCAGCCAGTCGCATCCATGCACCGGAGTGGACTCGACACGCCCGCCCTGAATGTGACCGGGCCAGGCGACAATGCCGGGCACGCGAATACCACCTTCCAAGATCGACTCCTTCTCGCCGGAGAAGGCTCCGTTGAAGCGCATCTGCGAACCGAGTTCAGCATCGCGCCGTAGCACGGGGCCGTTGTCGCTCGTGAAAACGATGATCGTTTTTTCCCATAGGCCCTCGTCCTTGAGCGTCTGAAACACCCGTGCCAGGCCCGTGTCCATCGCCTCGATCATCGCATAGGTGACCGCCACGGCTTTGCTGGCGTCCTTGCCCAAGCGCTTCTCGTATTTTTGCACGAGCGCCTCGGGGGCCTGCAGCGGACCGTGCGGCGCATGATGCGCGAGCCAAAGCGCGAACGGCTTTGCCGCGTGCTCGCGAATGAACGTGGTGGCCTCGTCGTTGAGCGCATCCGTGAGGTAACGCCCGTCGTGCGGCACGGCGGCATCGTTGTGGAGCAGGTTCCATTTCCAGTAATCCTGTCCGCCGTTGGGAAAGCCGAAGAACAGGTCGAACCCACGACGGTTTGGAAGGTAGTCCTGAGAATACGCACCGTTGTGCCACTTGCCGATCAACGCCGTCGCGTAGCCCGCGTGACGGAAGTAATCGCCAAACGTCTTCTCGGACAAATCGAGCCGGTCGAGCCCGCGATTGCTCGGCACATCGACGGCTCCGGTGCGATGATTGTAGCGTCCCGTGAGAAACCCCGCGCGAGCCGGCGCGCAGAGCGACGAGGGTGAATAATGATCGGTGAACCGAACTCCAGCCTTCGCGAGCCCATCGAGCGTGGGCGTGTCGATCACCGGATTGCCGTAGCACCGCAGATCGCCCCAGCCGAGATCATCGGCAATGATGAACAGGATGTTCGGTCGGCGGGCATCAGCAGCATGCAGCGCGGCCAGGGGCGCGAGCAAGAGGGCTGCGAAGAGGATAGTTAGGGCAGGCTTCATGGAGCTGGTCCTTGGTTAAGGTTGGTAAACATGGCGCAAGGCGGCCGTGGCGAGGCGCTGGCCCAGTTCGGCCTTGCGGCGCGGATGGACATTGGAGGGATCGCCAAGGTCGTAGGCATCCACCAAAGTGGTATCGGCGAGAGTCTTCACGGCCTGTTGCTGCGATTCGCGAAGTTGAATCCAAGGCCGGGTGCCGCCTTCTGCATCTGGTTGTTCGTAGTGCGGGAGCTGGACGACAATGACGTGCAGAGTTGGCTGCTCCAACTGGTCTCGCCAAGACTGCACCAGAAGCGGCAAGTGCTCCGCATAGGCCGTCGCGTCCTCCATGCGGCTGGCATTGGACTCGCCCTGATACCAGAGCACTCCGCGCAGGGAAAAGGCACCGAGGGGGGCGATGAACTCAGCGTGCAACGTGGCGGGCAATGCACGGCCCATGCGCCAGGTGTAGAGTTTTGTCTGCGGATAGGGCACAAAGGCCCGCGCATCTTCAGCAGCGGCGGCGATCACCTCGGGCTGTTCTGCGAGCGCAGCAAAGGAACGCCCAGCCTCGGTTCGCATCAGTGCGCTTCGCGGCATCCAGGCTTCGATACGAGTGCCGCCCTTTGCAGCGACGATGATGCCCATGGGCATCTTTTGAGCTTGGGCGGTCTCACGCGCAAAAGCCCACGCGACGGCGGACTGTTTTGGAACTTCCGCCGTCGTGATCCGCTGCCACTTTCCGGCTCCAAAGAAGCGGATGCCGGACGGCAAGGGTTCGCGTGTGGCGATGGCGTTCTCACCTGACTTCGCGACGCTCATGGCCATGTTGGACTGGCCAGCGGCCAACCAGACATCACCGACGAGCACGTCAGCCACCTGGACTTCCCTGTCCTGCTGCCCGGACCGGACCCAAAGCGTTCTCGGCTCGGCACTGGCGGCCATTGGGTTGAGCTTCACCAACCACTTGCCATCCATACCAGCGATGGTGGTTTCCTTCTGCCCGGCGAACTCCACGGTGATTTGCTCGCTTCGATCAGCCAATCCCCATACAGGCACGGCCTTGTCCCGTTGCAGCACCATGTGGTCGGAGAAGACAGCGCCGAGCGTTAGTTCACCAGCATGCAGCGCGGCTAGTGGCGCGAGCAGCAGGGCGGTGAAGAAGGTGCGAATGGGTTTCATGGCTTGGTCTATTTCGGATTGCCTTGGGGTTTGGTCGCGGCGGGCGGCGGCACGGGTTTGGGCATCTGTTTCTGCCAGGCGAAGAAGGCATCGCTGAGTTCCTTGACCTTCTCAGGGAACTCGGAGGCGAGGTCGTTCAGTTCGGCGGGGTCGCGACTCAGGTCATAGAGTTCCCAGGGGCGGGCATCTTCGGGACGCATTTTATCGACGCTGGCCTGGGTGGGGTAGGTCTGGTTGGGGTAGACTTCCTGGGCGCTGGAGTCGTCGGTGCCCTCGAAGGGTTGGTCTAGTTTGATGGCTTTCCATTTACCGCTGCGGATCGCCAGGTTGTAGGCGGGCACGGGATAGACGGGGCCGGGTTTGCGTTCGTTCGGTCTGGCATAGATTCGCTGCTGCCAGCAGAGGGTGTCGTGCGGGTGGCCGGTCTTTTTGCCCTGGATGTAAGGCATGAGATCCACGCCGTCCAGGTTGCCGGGCATCGTGGCGTTGGCGACTTTGGCAAAGGTCGGGAACACATCCACCGTGCTGGAGAGGCCATCGAAGGTTTGGCCGGCAGGCACCTGGCCGGGCCAGTGCAGGATGAAAGGCACCCGCACGCCACCTTCCCACACGTCGAACTTGTGGCCGCGGTGTGGGATGTTAATTGCGGTGTTTCGGGTGTGAACGGCGGCGTTGTTGCCACCGCCTCCGTTGTCATTGGAAAAAACAACAAGCGTATTCTCGGCGAGGCCAAGTTCGCGGACCTTTTCCATCAAGCGGCCAACGTTGCGGTCCACGGCACGGACCATCGCGGCATATTTGCGACGGTTGGGGCTGATGTCCTTCGCCTCGATGGCGGCCTGATCTTCATCAAGTCCGTGCAACGGCGCATGCGGGGCATTGAAGGCCAGATAAAGAAACCACGGACCGTCTTTCTGCCGCTGGATGAACTCACAGGCCTCGGTGCCGAAGAAGTCGGTAAGGTAGTCCGGCGATTTGAACCGCTCATAGTTGCCGTCCTTCAGCCGCACGAGTTCCGTGCCCTTCCAAAACGATTTTAAGCCGCCAGGAATGCCGACAAACTCGTCGAATCCGCGTTCGTGCGGTGGCTTGAACTCAAAGTCATTGTGCCCGCTGAGATGCCACTTGCCGATGGTGGCGGTGCGGTAGCCTTGCTTTTTGAGCACGTCGGCCACGGTGATCTCCTGCATCCATATCTGGCAGATCCGGTCTTGCTGCCGGGCTTCGGGGTTGTCGAAGACACCGAAGCGGGCGGGGAACCTCCCGCTCATGAGGCCCATGCGTGAGGGCACGCAGATGGGCGCAACGGTGTAGGCGTTGGTGAACCTTGTGCCCTCGGCCGCAAGCCGGTCGATATGAGGTGTGTGGATGTCCTTGCAGCCGTGTGCGCCGATGTCGGCATAGCCCAGGTCGTCGGTGAAGATAATGACGAGGTTGGGTTGTTTGTGTGGCGCATCGGCAGAGTGCAGCGCGGCCAGCGGCGCGAGCAGCAGGGCGGTGAAGAGTGTGAGGATGGGTTTCATGGTGATTGATCGTGCTTTAGGGGCGACTGCGGCCGTCGTTGCGAATCTTCTGCAACAGGGCCGACAACCGTGCGACGACCTCCGGCTTTTGAGTGTAAAGGTCCTTTGCTTCTCCAAGGTCATCGCCGAGGTTATAAAGCTGGCCTGTAGGTTCGGCGGCGGATGGTGCGGGAGCCTTGTCATTGTAATCACCGCCCAAACAGGCGATGAGTTTCCATGGTCCTTCTCGGACGGCAAACGCACCCTTTAAACTATGCATAACCAGTGGCCCGCGCGGCAACGTGCGCTGCTTGCCAAGGATGAGGGGCAGGAAGCTAAAACTGTCTTCACCGGCATCATCGGGCAGTGGCACTCCGACAAGTTCAGAGCATGTCGCTAGCACGTCGGTCAGGCAGACCAGTTCGCTCGACGCCGTGCCCGCAGGGGTGTGACCCGGCCAACGGACGATGAGCGGCACCCGGTGTCCTCCTTCCCAGAGCCCCCACTTTTTTCCGCGTAGATCCCCGTTGGGGCTGTGGTCGCCCTTGCGTAGCGCGCCTGCCTTACCATTCACGTAAGGCGGCACACCACCATTGTCGCTGGAATATAACACAAGCGTATTTGACGCTCGCCCCGTCCGCTCCAAGGCGTCCAGGATTTGGCCAACGCACCAGTCATGCTCCTGGATGCAATCACCTCGCGGACCGCACTCGCTCGTGTCTTTAAAACGCGAGTGCGGAATGCACGGCTCGTGGATGGTGCTTGTGGGGAAGTAGAGAAACAGCGGCGTTGTTTTTGGCACCGATTCGATCCAGGCTGCAGCCTTCTCGGATTGAGGAACATCAATGTGCTCCAGTGGGATGCGGGCCGCCGTTCCGCCCTTTATGCTGTAGTGTTGAATGTCAGTGATCGGATCCGACCGATCGAGGCCAACGACATGGTGGTTCTCGACAAAGACCACTGGCTGATACATGTTCACCACGGGAATTCCGAAATAGTAATCGAAACCGACCTCCAAAGGACCCGGCTTGAGTTCGCCATTCCAGTCGGGCTTCGGGTCGCCAAAACCGAGGTGCCATTTGCCCACGACCGCGGTCGCGTAGCCCTGGTTCTTGAGCAGGGAGGCCAGTGTGGTTCGTCCCTGTTCGATCAGCAACCCATCGTTTGGCTGACACACTCCTGACTTCAGTCGCGTGCGCCAGGCATAGCGTCCCGTGAGCAAACCATAGCGGGTCGGCGAACACACAGCCGAAGGCGAGTGTGCATCTGTGAATCGCATTCCAGCGCTAGCGAGCCGGTCGATGTTCGGCGTCTTCACTTTCGTCGCGCCGTAACAGCCCAGGTCACCGTAGCCAAGATCGTCTGCCAGAATCACGACGATGTTGGGTATTGGCTTCGGAGCATCGGCAGCGTGCAGCGCGGCGAAAGGCGCGAGCAGTAGGGCGGTGAAGAAGGTGCGAATGGGTTTCATGGCTTGGTCTATTTCGGATTGGCTTCGGTTTTGCCCGCGACGAACCCGTGGGCACGGAGCCAGAAGAGGAGGTCGCCGAACCACGGATGCTCGGTGCCGATGAGGCCGGTGCCATGTTTGCCGTGTTGGTAAATGTGGAGTTCGTGCGGGATGCCGTGCTCGCGCAGCGCGGCGGCGTAGAGGAGCGAGTGCTCGACGGATACCACTTTGTCTTCGTTGGTTTGCCAGAGGAAGACGGGGGGCAGGCCGGGACGGACCTGTCGCTCACTCGAAGTTTTAACGAGAAGTTCCTCTCCCGGCGCATCGCCGATCAGGTTCTTCAACGAGTTCTGGTGCGGCTTCGCGATCATGCTGATGACGGGGTAACAGACGATGGCGATATCGGGGCGCGGGCTTGCCCGCCCTTGGGTGTCCGCGCCGGGCACCTCGCCGTCTTCCGGGCGATTGAGTAGCGTCGTCAAGAGGTGGCCGCCCGCAGAGAAGCCCATCGCGCCAATGCGGTGTGGGTCGATCTTCCACTTCGCGGTCTGCTCGCGTATCTGGCGCATCGCCTCTACGGCGTCCTGAAGCTGTGAGGGATAACGATAACCAGATGTGCCAAGTCGGTAGCGCAGGACGAAAGCGGCAATGCCCTGTTCATTAAGCCAGAGTGCGAAGGGCTCCGCCTGCCCCTCATAGATGCGGCCGTAACCACCTCCGGGAATGATGAGCATCGCTGCTCCGGAAGGGTTGTCTGGCAGGTAGGGCGTCAGCGTCGGGCTGTCCTTTTCAGTGGTGCCGAGGGCTCCCGGCGCGCCCTGCGGCCAGATGGGAATGGGTGTGTCTGCAGCGTGCAGCGCGGCGAGCGGCGCGAGCAGCAGAGCGGTGAGGACTGTGAGGGAGAGCTTCATGGTATTGAAGACTCCAGTTTGCCAAACATGATGCGCTCCTTGCGGCCTTGCGTCACACAGAGCCAGATCGTGCCGTCGTGCTCATGGAAAGTGGGGTATTGAAATGACCGCGGGTTCTCGAAGCGATACTTCCGCTCCCACGTCTTGCCATCGCGGGAGACGTCCACGTTGAAAACGCTACGGCCTGCACCCCGAACCTGCCAGCCGAGGTAATACACGCCGCCGAACTTGTCGAAGGTAGGCTTCGAGCTGGCACCATCTGGAACATGCGGCAGCTCGCGTCCGGCGGTCCATGTCTTGCCGTCCTGACTGGTGGTAAAGTGGTAGTTTCCCTTTTGGCTGCGGCAGATAGCCATCCAGGTGCCGTCGGGCAGGCGGTTCACTGCGGATTCACTCAGCGCCGCGCTCTCTGGCTCGTTGAAGTGGCCGATAACCTCGAAGGTTTCCAAATCGTCGTGCACCAGTGCGAGCGCATTCTGCGTCCCCTTAAAATTGTTCAACGCAACGTAGGTCTTGCCGTCGATTCGCTTGAATGAGTCGAAGATATGCATCGTGGAGTCGCAGGGCTTGTTCGTGAAGCCGCGGGCAGCAGCGTCCGCATGAAGAAACTGCGGCTGGAAGTCGAAGGTGCCCGCTGCGGTTTTAAGCTTCGCCTTGTGGAGGGTCGGGGCAAAATCGCCGCGCTTCAGATCGAAGTCACGATACCAGACCTGTGACTGCCGTTTGCCGGAATCGTTGCTGTCGAAGTAACAGCGCAGCGTGCTCGGATCTTTTTGGATAATGCGTGGCGCGACACAGGCACCTGCGGGCAACCTCTCGTTTTCAAACGTCTGCTCGCCCCTCGCGTAATCGATGACCTTTTCCACGCTCAGCGACTTCAGGTTCACGACGGACATCGTCACGTATTGGAACGGCCATTCCGCGCTCTCACCCGGCTGCACGTTGTTTGCTTCGGCGACGACGAAAGCGCGGTCGCCCACGCAGACAAACTCCGCATCGTGTGTGCCTTTCACGTGCGGTGCGGTCACGTTGACCAGTCGCTCCATTACGCGGTTGGCGGCCTGAAGCGCATCCCAACCTTCGGGGACGATATTCGGCCTCAGGTTTGGGGCCTCGGCGGCATGCAGCGACAGCGGCGCGAGCAACAGGGCGGTGAGGAGTTTGAGAGTGTGTTTCATAGTTGATGATTCATTTGTTCGCGTCGGTCATCTCGATCGTGACGACCTGCTTGCCTGTGGCGGTTGTCGGAATGGTGCGAGCTTCCTGCCCATTGATGGTGAGCTTCTTCACCACGTTGCCTTCACCGGTGATGTGGATTTCCAGCTCGGCTTGGCGATACGGCAGTTCATAGGCTGCTACCGGGCTCATGCCTTTTGGAATCGTTGGTTTGAAGGTGATGCCTTCGGTGCCGAGTTGCAGGCCGCAGAGGCCTTGTAGCACCATGCGAACATAGGCGGTCGAACTCATGGTGTTCCGTCCGCAGGATTGCCAGAGGTTGATGTTTTCTTTGCCCTTCATGGGTGGAAAGAGTTTTGCGATGGCTTCAGGAGTTGGTTCCCCGGTGCCACCCAGTCGTGCTGCAATAAAGGCCTGCATGGCTGCGCCTTTTCGTCCGGTCATACCTTCCTGCACCCCGCCATAAATTTCGCCGCTGATGGGATGATACATCTCAGCGAACTGGTTGTCGCGACACGCCCGGTCGGCTGTGTTTTTCAATTCCAAGGTAAAGCGATCCGCCTGTCCTGCTGAGGCTGCCACTTCAGACCACACTCCATTGACGGGGGGCCAGATGGAGTTCCGGTGGCCAAAGGTCATGGGATCCGATGAGGCATAACGGGGCCAGTTCGGCCAGATCACCGGAATTCCCTGCGGCGTGATGTGGATGTTGGCAAACACTCGTTTTGCCTGATCGGGGCTGGCGATGCCAAAGAGAATGGCAAGCGTGTTACCCCAGCCTTCCTGCTGATCGCTGCCACCAAAAGAATCCACCATGTAGCGGTAGATACCCGCATCGTCTCTCCAGAAATGCTTGTTGATCGCAGCCTTGAGCCGGGCTGCTTTTTCCAGCAGGGTCTTATCCACGGGCAACCCGAGTTCCTGCTGCATGCGTGCTGCAAGCACATAGGCCTGATAGTTGATGCATTGAATGGAAAGCGCGTGCATGGGCAGCCCAAGACCTACCGCGACCTTCTTGTCTGGATTATACTGTGGCCACTTGATGATGTGGCCGACGCCGGGCATCGATTTGGTCCAGAAGTCAGGATAATGCGAAATGCCATCGGCCATGAAGGCTGGACCCCGAAACAAATTCAGCTCGGAGTCGAACTCGGTGCGCTCGCCATACTCCAAACCACCCAAAGTGGCCGCCAACGCGATCTTCAGGAATGGAATGCTACCGGTATGAAGATAGTTCTCCCAGGCTCCCACGGTCCAGGACATGCCGCCGATGGGATCATAACACCGAATGCTTCGGTCCTTCTCCATGGTCAGCGTGGCGAACAAAGAGCTGGTCACCGCATCGGGCTGTAGGAAACCAGCGCCGTCCCAGGCATACATCGCAGAGTCAAAAGGAAAAACGTTGCCAGGGTAATCCATGCCGCCCGTCAGGAATGCCACTCTTTCAGGAATGACATCCGCGGTCCCCGCGATTTCCGCAAGTCGCGCCGATAGATCCTTCCATTTTTTGGGCGAGTAGGGGGCCGTCAAAGGCAGAATATTACTCACCAGGTCACCGCTCGCGATGCGGAAAGCCCTGCCAATGTTTGGATCACCAGCCGTGACGTAGGGGTGGAGGTTCGAGGCGGGCTGGGCAGCGTGCAGCGTGGCCAGTGGCGCGAGTAGCAGGGCGATGAGGATGAGGGAGGGTTTCATTGGGAGTAAATTTTTCATGGGGCTAATCTCTTGCCAGTCAGTGTGGGACGGGTAGGCGCAGCTCTGCCCAGGACGGTGATGCTGCTCAGGAAACTCAGGGTGACGCGGTCAGCATCGAAACGGCAGGTGACCGTATCGCGGTGCGGGAACTCAAGGTAGCGCCAGGTGAGTTCGAGCGTCGAAGCGTCCAGCCAGGCGGCGCTGGTGGCCACCTTTCGAGTGGGCGTGGCGAGCGTGCCGGCGCCCAGCTTCGTTGGTGTTCCCGGCATGGCGGTATCGCTCATGCGCCATTCGCCGAGGCCGTGGACGATGCGGTGCTCGGTGTCACCGACTTTTGCGGTAAGGGTTACGGTTTTGTCGGTGTTGGCAATGGTGAGGCGGGTGATGCCGAGGCTGTTTTCTTCCAAGGCAAAAGCCTGCGTGCCTGTGCCTGTGCCTGTGCCTGTGCCTGTGCCTGTGCCCGTGCCTCCGGCGACGCCGCTGCGGGGTGCGAGGTGGCGTGTGTTGAGGAGTCGGGTGAGCTTCTCCTGGGCGGCATCGTCGGCCGGAAGCTTGGCATCATGGAAGGAAGGCAAGAGATGCTCCCAGACCACACCAAGTTGCTCCATCAGGTCCCGGCTTTCGCTGGTCATGACGACGACCGCATCCTGATCGGGCATCATCACGATGAGCTGGCCGAAGGCGCCATCGCCCCTAACGGCGTTGTGGCGGCAACGCCAGAATTGATAACCATAACCTTGGCGCTGGTCGTCCTCTTCCTTGGGGCGGGTCGAGCTGGGCTTGGCGGGTTGTTGGATCTGAAACGAGGTGGCCTCTGCGACCCATGCGGCCGGCAGGATTTGGCGGCCCTGCCAGTTGCCTTTCTGCAAGTAGAGCTGCCCAAACTTGGCGAGGCCCTCGGTCGGCACGCTCAAGCCCCAACCTCCCGTATTGATGCCTCGGGGGCAGGTGTCCCACGTCACACCGGTGATTTTCAACGGCTCGAACAGGCGGGGCCGGAGATAATCGAGCACGGTCATGCCCGTCACCTTCTGCACGATGGCGGAGCACATGTAGGTGGCTGCGCTGCTGTAAACAAACTGCGTGCCAGGGGCACGAACGAGCGGCTGCGCGAGGAAGGCGCGGACCCAGTCGTCGGACTTCACCATTTCATTCTGCGGATCCTTTTCGTGACCTGCGGCCATGCAGAGCAGGTCCCGCACGCGCATGGCGGCGAGGTGATCGCTGACCTGCGGGGGCAGCGACTCCGGGAAGAACGAGATCACCTTGTCATCCAGGGAGAGCCGACCCTCCGCCGCGGCCAGACCGACGGCGGTAGAAGTGAAGCTCTTGCTCAGGGAATAGAGGCAATGCGGCACTTCCGCTGCATAAGGAGCCCACCACGTCTCGGCGACGACCTTGCCGTGTCGTAGCAGCATGAAGCTGTGCAACTCGAACCGGCGCTCCTCCATCGTCTCAAGGAATTTCGCAATGCCCGCAGGATCGACGCCCTCCGTGAGAGGCAAACTTCGTGGGAGCGAAGCGGTGGCTTCCGCTGCCTGCATCGTGGCCAGTGGCGCGAGTAGCAGGGCGGTAAGAATGGTGAGGGTGGGTTTCATGTGCTAGCGAAGCCAAATGCCTTTACCTTTGCCGCCTTTCGGGGTGGTCTTCGGATAGTCGGGGTTGGGCTTTTGCGCGATGACTTTGACGACCTGTTCGATGGGCAAATCGGTCTGCGAGTCGCGCGTGCGGACACCGGAGACGGTCAAATTACGCACGGTGCAGTCGAGGTCGGGGGAGAAGATCTCGACCCATTTCGCGGCGTCTTCGGACTTGCCGCGCTTGGAGGTCTGCGACAGCGGGCCGATGGCGAGCAGGTGCCAGTCCGGGGTGATGGGGTGATTCACGCGGACGTTGTGGATCGAGAGTCCGTCGGTGTTCGCGTGGAGTTGGATCTGACCTGGGCGATTGAAGGTGAGGTCTTCGAGGCGGAGGTTCTTCACCGTGCCGACTCCGATGCTGAAGTCGGTGTCGCGGCCACGTTCGAGGTTCGGCTGGTCGTAGATTTTGAAATGCCGGATGTCGGTGATGCGACGCAGGGTGATGTCCCGGATGGAGCAATCGAGCATAGTGCCATCGTCGAAACGTTTCACCCCTGGCAGTAGGCGGATGGCAATATTGTCCTCGTGATCGTCCTCATGCCAGCCCGTCACATCCTCGACCGTGATGCGCTCAATGGGGCCGAAACTGGGGGCGTTGTTTTTCCATGCCCAGGCGGTCAGCGCCACATCGTCGTCGGAGGAATTGCCACGCACGCCGCGAATCACGCCGTCACTGGCGGGGCCGGTCACATGCACGCCGTCCCGGCGGTGCTCTTCAAGCGTGATATTTTCGACGGTGAACTCATGGGCGTTCGCCAGATGCAAGCCAAAGGGCCTGCTCTGGCGCACGGTGAGGTTCTTCACCGAGACGCGGCGGACGTTTTGCAGCAGGATGACGCCGTGCGTGCCGAAGACGGGATTCTCCTTCGACGAGCGTCCGAGGAGGTTTCCGTTCCACTCCTTTTGGGTCGTGGCGAGCGTAGTCCAGATCCCGCCTTCGATGATGATGCTGCTATCTGGTTTAGTTTTGGCGGGCACGGGCCGGTCATTGAAGGCGACGATATTGGCATTGCGCACCATGCAGGTGTTGCTGCCGGGCTTGAGGCGAATCTCGGCGGTCGGATCAGCTCTGAGTTTTTGACCGGATTTCAAGACGAGCGGGCCATCGAGGTAATAGGGCTGCGCTCGCGCGGGAATGTGCAGCGTTCCCTGTGCGTCCAGCGTCGCTTGCATGGCCTGCGTCCACACTTCGGCGGTGACTTTACGCGTTTCGGCTTTGCCGGAAGCGTCCGGCCATTTCTCGGTCCAAGTCTCGGTGTAGACGAGATGTTGCCAATCGCTCAAGGGCTTCTCAGCGGCTTGCAACGCGGCCAGCGGTGCGAGCATAAGAGCCGAGCAAAGCGAGACAGCCCGCCAAGAATATCTCAATGAGACGCGGGCAACGGTGATGAGTGTGAGTGAGTGTCTCATGGTCTATTTCTCGCTTTTCTTCGTGGAGGAAATCTCTCCGATCTTCGCATCACCACCGACCGAGATGGGATTCGGCACATCGGTGGTCATGACGTTGTCGAACTGGAGGTGGCCGATGTCACCGATGTCGTGCTGGAGCACGCTCTTGATCCGGTTGGCAGTGATGTTCGAGAGATGGAGGCGATTGATCTGCGGCTTGCGTTCAAGGCTCTCGAAGGCTTCCGGCCAGCCGCGACCATTGACGGCCCAGGGATAGAGGCAGTTGAGGACGCTGCGCCCGATTTTGTAGTATTGCTTCAGTTTCGTCCTGTCGGGATCGGTGCGGACCAGTGAGCCTTCGATGGGCATCTCCGCAGGCCGTGAGAGAGTGACGTTGTTGACGGAGAGCAGGTCAATGTGGCCATCCACCTGAATGGCGGGCGTCTTGGCGGAACGTGGGTTCTTTTGGTAGAGGCTCATCCCATCCACGCGCAGCACGCCGATGTCGGAACTCGGCTGCACCCAGACCACGGGACGACTGTCCACGGGCAGGTGACTGTGGATGTTGCGCAGGGTGAGTTGCTCGATGTTGCCCTGGATCAGAAACACGAAGGGCAGCGGCCCGAAGTCGGGTTCCAGCGGGCGTAGGTCGATGTTCTCAAAGGTGATGTTCCCCAGGTTGCCGCCGGGTCTCCAGGCCGGCGAGATGAAGAAGCCATACTTGGTGAAGGTGCCCTGCACATTGCGGATGGAGACGCGATCCACGCGCGAGGTGCGAGAGAGAATGCGGATGCCGTTGTGCCCCCCGTCAATGAACACGCCGTCGATGTCCACATCGCTGATGGGACCAAAGCTGACGTTGGGGCCGAAAATGTCGTTGCCAGTGAACTCGCCCTGCTTGTTCCAGTCGGCATTGTAGTCGTCGGCGTTGAGCGCGATGATGTCGTCGCCGGGATTGCCGTGGATGTTTCTCATGGAGAGAAACTGGCCCGGGCCTTGGAACTGAATGCCGCACTGGAGCGGCTCGGGCTTTTGGCTGAGGTGAATGAAAACGTTCTCGCAGGTGACGCGCCGCCAGTTCGAGAACTGCACGGCGAGGGTGGTCATGTCCACAATCGTCACATCGCGCAACGTGACCTGCTCCACGCCATACATGGCGAAAGCGACGGTCCAGTTCTGCCCCGGTGGCAGTTTTGAACTCAGCGTGATGTGGGTCTGCTTGGCGGAGTTTCCGTTATAGGTGCCGCCGAGGAAGGTGATGTTGTGGTTCTTGCGCTCCGTGGCCGAGGGATCAGCGTTGCGGATGATTGGCTGGTCCGCGTGATCGGCGAGGAAGAAACCGCAATCACTCGTGAGGCACTCGATGGTGGTGTTGGAGTAAACCTTCAGACCTTTCACGAGAATCGGGCCATCTACGACGAGTTTCAGCGAACCGAGCTCCGGTGCTCGGTCGAGGATGCCCTGAATCAGCGCCGTGTCATCCGTGCCGCCGCCTTTGGTGACGTCACTATCGAGCTTCGCACCCGCCTCGCTGGCGATGACGATGCGGGAGTCTGGGGATGGTGCGCCGTGCAACGCGGCCAGCGGCGTGAGCAGGGAGGCTATGAAGAGCAGACGACAAAAAGATTGGAGACAGAAAAATGGGCTGCGAGTCTTCATGTTTTTGTCTCTCATCTTTTTGTCGTGGAAGGGATTGCGGTAGAGCATGGGTTTCATGGTTTGACGATTACGGCAGCTTCTCCACCAGCAGGATTCCCCAAGGATTCAGTGCGGGGATGGACACGAGAGTCCATGCGCCTTCGGTGGTCGTGGTGAGTGGCACCTCGCGAATAAGGCTGCGGTAGTTATTGGCGTTCTCGGCCTTGGCGTGCAGCGCGGCGTCATAGGGGAGCGGCTCGCGCAGCGTCACCTTGATCGCATGCTTCCCGAAGAACCGCGCGGTGGGCAGGCGGAGTGTCGAGGCCGCGCCTTGCTCTCGTTCGACGAGGTGGATGACCACGGGTGCATGAGCATCGCTGGGCTTGGCGCGGAGGAACGCGCTGAGCTTGCCGCTGCCGCCCTCGATACGCAGGGGCGCTTCGTCGCCAAAGCGCGTGTCTTGCAAATCATAGCCGCCGACGGCTGCCTCTTCGTAGCCATCAAGGACATCCGCATTGGCTCGGACGAAACCGGTGAGGTCGGCAAACTTCTCCTGCGCGATGAAGATGCGGGGCAGCTTTTGAATGGGAATGCGTGGCAGCCTCGTGACCGGATCGAGGACAACGTTCTGGAACTGGTCCCATGGCACGATATACAGATTGCCCGTGGCGTAGCTCGTCGCCCAGATCCAGCGGTAGTCCTCGGCAGGCCTGTCTTCCTGGCCGGTGAGCACGAAGAGCTTCTTCTCCTTGCGCGCGGCGAGGCCGATCTCGCGGATGCGGCTCGGGCTGATGACTTCCTTCGTCCCGTCCATGGATCGGAAACGCACCTCGGTCATGCGGTAATCGAACACCTGCATGAAAGGCGGATCCGTGTGGCAGTTCGTGCTGAAGGTCAGTTTGCGGCCCGCGTGCTTTTCGATCTCGGTGCGTGCCCAGCGGTGGAACTCCAACAGATCGGCATCGGGGATGGCATCACGGCGGCCCTTCTTGCCCCAGTCGAAAAAGCCCTCGTCCGGGTCGTCGCGCTGAAAGCTGGTGACGCCCATGTCCACCAACCGTTTCGCCCGTTCGAGGTAAAGACGGCGGTATTCCGGGTTCGCGTTGTCGGCGCGGAAGGGTGGCTTGTCGCTTTGCCCATTCGTCCCGATGGGTTTGTCCTCGCGGTCACGCAGAGCAAGGGCGGGATCGGTTAAGGTCATGCCCAGGCTGCCCTGGAACTCCCAGCCCTTGGCTCGGACACTCTTGATGAAGGATTCGTCCTCGATGTAAGACCAGACTCCGCGCGTGATGTGGAAGTCGCTCCCGGCGGCGAGCATTCGCTCCGCCGAGATGCCTTTTTGATCGAGCCTGAAGAGCCTCATGCAGACATCGCTGAGCTTCGGCATCTCCGGCGTGAACCCAGATGGCTGCGCGATCTGGCTGAACGTGGCGTCCGGGGCCACGCGCGGCGTGGTCAGCTCGGCAGCGTGCAGCGCGGCAAGCGGCGCGAGCAGCAGGGCGGTGAGGAGGCAGGGAAAGTGTCTCATGGATTGGGCCTGGGCATGTTCGCGATGGTCTCCTTGCGCCAAAGGAATCGGTGCGTGTCTCACGGCAGCGCTGGGTTCTGCTGGTTGGGTGCCGCATTGCGAATGCGGATCGACGCACGCACATCATCCACGAAGTGCCCGGCGAAAGTCATCAGATCGGGCAACGACGGCTGGTCCCCGCTTCCTTTGGGCCAGCGGCGGAAGGACACCTTCAGCATCACAAACTCGGTGCCCGTCGGCAGCAGCAGCCGCGTGGAAGCACTCTGCCAGGTGGCCGGATCGCGATCCATTGAACTACACGAGCCGTTGCTAATGGCCAGCGCGTCTTCCATCAGACTTTCTTCCGTGGAGCCGGGTTCGCCGAGCGCGTAAAGCGTGACCACTCCGTCATAGCGCTGCGAATCCGGGAAAGGCGCGGCATTGAAAAGCGCCGATAGCGTCATCACAAACTCGCCTCCATTGGCATCGCGCATAAAAGATCGGACATCGATAATCCGACTCAGATCACCCTGCCGGTTTGGCATTGATGATGCCTTGCCTTCGAAATCGGAACGCAGCACGCGGACCATCTTTGTTCCCTGCGCGGGCTTCACTTCCTCATACCTCTCCACGACCTCCGAGTAATCCCCGCTCCACAGGTTCACGTCCTGCGGTATGCCCTTCACCAACGGCGCAGGTCCGCTCTCAAAGCTCTCCTGCAAAAGCGACACCACCTTTTCCAACGAACGCACGCCAAAACCAAACACCATCGACGCGCTGAACAATCCAATCACCAGCCCCGCCACCGCTGCCGTGAGCGGACGCCATGCGAACCAACGTGGGGTCGTGCGCAGCGCTGTCTCCGTCGCCTGAGCAGGCTCCAGCAGGGCCACGATGCTGTCATCGCGCAAACGACTGGTCAGCGCCTGCTCATCCACCATGAGCCGTGCCATGGTCGAGCGTGCATCGGCATTCTCGCGCAGTAGCGTGTTCAGTTCGGCTCGCGCCGAGGTGTCATGCGTGTCGCGCACGGCTTGCAGCAGATGCAGGAGGCGTTGCTCCAGCGATTGATGAGATGAAGATGAATCGTCGTGTTTCATGAGGAAGGATGGAGTTGACGTTGAATGCACTCGCTGAGTTGTTCGCGCAGACGCAGCAGGGTCATCTTCACCGCGCTCTCGCTGCGCTGCGTGGCAGTGGCGATCTCGCGCACGGTGCGACCAGTGAGGTAATGCGCGTGCAGGATGCCGCGTTGCTCTGCTTTGAGCTTTCGCATGCAGTTCCCCAAAGCCTCGCGCCGTTCCTCGAACTCTGCTGCTGCCGACTCCGTCTCCTGCGCCATGGCCAGCACCACATCCTCGTCAAAGACCAGCCGGTCGCGCATCCGGTCGCGGATGTGCGAGAGCACCGTGAACCGAGCCACCGCAAAGGCCCAAGGCAGAAACTCCGTCGCCGCATCCCAGTCAGCCGCCTTCTCCCAGAGCTTCACACACGTCGCCTGCAAAGCCTCCTGCGCATCCTGCCGGTTCGCCAACTGCGCATGACAAAACGCCTCCAACGCCGGTTGATGCCGCGTCAGCGCCGCGATGAATCGCGCTTGGTCAAAGTCAGGTTGTGACATGTCATGAGGTAAATTCCACGAGCGGTCAGGACGGTCACATTTTTCTTCTCAAGCGAGTAAAAGAGGCGCGAACAGCAGGGTGGG
>JAGKWZ010000202.1 GCA_021151605.1 Verrucomicrobiaceae bacterium | reverse complement strand
GGCAGACGGTGGTGAGGGTGATGGCGGCTTTTTGGAGGGCGTCGGCGGAGGCATGGAGGCGCAGATGATACTGGCGATGGCCTTTGACGTGGTCGGTGAGGTCGAGGCCGTCTTTGAAGGTGCCCGCTTCATGCCACGACGTGCCGCCATCGGTGGAGACGGCGACGGCGCAGGTGGCGCTGCCGCGCAAAACGAGGCCGTTTTTGCCGCCGGGCTTGTAGATGCCCCACTCGCTGTCATCCGGCGGTGTGGCGCCGATGATGTAGGGCGTGAAGAATTCGAGCGTGACGTGCTTTTCATCGCTGCTGACAACGCCTTCGACGAAATCGGGCTGCCAGTGATACACGGCGTTGCCGTAGCGAGCCTGGCCCTCGATGTGCGGCGTGCCGTTTTTCGAGCCGTGCATCTTTTCGGGCTGATTCACCCAGGTGCGGGAGCGCTCGGGGCCAGGGATGCCTTTGGTCATGGGATTGCGGCCCCAGAAGACGAAGGTCTTGCCATTCGCGAGTCCGGGCTCGAACCAGCGACGGAGGCTCTCGCCTTTGCGAAGCTGCACGATGGGCGGAGGCCCCGCGTAACCGGCGCGATACTCGGCGCTGTTGAAGGCGGCGTAGGAGGCACCGTCGTCCTTGTGCAAGCCGCAGATGAGCCAGCCTTTTTGGCGCTCAGGATGGTAATCGCGCCTCGCGAAGCGCTCATGGTGCTGCGCGATGGTGCTCAGCTCGAGTAACGAGGTGCCCATGGCATCAAAGATGACGGTGGAGAGATCGTGGTCGAGCATGGCCCAGCGGCCGTCGCCATACGCGCCACCTTTGAGAAAGACCTCGAAGCTATTGTGACCGTGCGTGCCGGTGACGCGGCTGCGGCAGGGGCCGAGCAGCGCATCGAGCTCAGCGGTCCATTGCGCATGCGTGGTGCCGCAAAGGCCGAAGCCATGCGCAAAGAGGCCGGTCCAATATTCGCGTGTGGCATGCTGTGAATCGTTCGTGAAGCCTTTACCCCACAGGTTTTCTTTTCCCTCCTCGCCGTGGGCGTAGTGGGTGTTGCGGAAGAACCACGCGGCGAGCGCCTTGTGATGATCGCTGTCTTTGTCCTCACCTGTGGTCCTCACATACTGCGACCACTGCGTGGCCGCGAGGCGGTCAAACGAGGACATCGCGAGCTCGCCGGGATACCACGGATGATCGGTGGCGAGCTGCGGATCACCGACGGCGGCGTGGAGTTGAATTTGAGTGAATAAGGGAATGAGGAGGAGGAGCCTGCGGAACATCGAGTGCGCTCTGAGTGTGTGACTTCAGGGTCAGTGGGAGGCTACCTCATGTGAGGCAGTGACCAGCCGCCATGAGCGGACGATTTCGCGATATGCTGCATCCATGGTGATCTTGCGGTCTCTGAGCTGGAGGTAGAGCTGACGAGCCAGGCTCATCTCCACGTCGTAATACCAGAGCTGACCCTGGGCACCTTCGGTGTCGGTCAGTGCCAGATGATCGAGTGGCAAAGGCGCCTCTGCTGATTCCTTCGCTGCGGCCAGGACAGAGACGAGCACCCAAGTCTGTCGGGCGTCGAGATCTTCCGTGTTCATCGACATCAGCAGAGGGCGCTGAGCCATAATGATGAGCCCAGCACGCCCAGCGGTATCACGCACAGCATGGGGCCAGACGCGAGTGCCCACCGTTTGAGCCTGATGCAAGAGATGCTCCATCTGTTTGGCTGCACTGCTCAGGCGATGCCAGTCATGGCGACTCAGCAGGGCGCTAACCGGTTTCTCATCGTCATGGGTGCAGTGGGTCTGATGAGGATTATTCCCCAGCAAAATTGAAGGTGTGGCTGCGAGCAGCCAGAGAGAAAGTAGGGTTGGTGTTTTCATAGTGGGCTTCTTCCAGTTTCGCGGATTCAGCCACGGTGCAGAGCCTTTACGCCACGGACGGCACCGTTGAGCTGCCGTGCCTTTCTGGCCCTGTTTTCAAGAGTTCTGAGGGCGGCGGCCTCTAGCTTTAGCAAAGCCTCCTCGAATGTGTGTCCGGCACCATGAGCCAGAACATCTGGACCGGGCATAGTGAGCATGAGGGTGAGGTGATAGGAGGGGCTTTCTTTTGTTTGCTCCTCCACCCTCACACTGGCACGTGATATCGGTTTGATGCTTTGAAGGGTTTCGAGTGCTTTGTGGATGCGCTGTTCTTTGGCTGAAGTGGGTTCGCAGCCGAACCAGTCGAGTCGGATAATCATAGATTTTGATAAAGTATTTGATGAGAGAATTGAGGCGGTAGAAAGCCTCCGCCCGCGTTGGACCAGCTTGGTGGAGATTTGACGCGCGGTTGCTGGCGCCTTTACCCCACGCGACTGGAAGTGCCTGGCTAGGAGTTCTTGGGGTATTCGTGCCAAGTGCTGTAGCAGGGCATTTGACGGCCTTGGTGTGACGTCACTTGGTATCCTGTGCATGAGGTCAGGAGTAGGCCTGCAGCGCAGGTCAGGATTAGCAGTGTTGTTTTCATGGGTATTTGGGTTGGGAAAGGGTTGGCTCTGATCTTGAGGAGCTTCGGAGGCAGGTGTTGAGTTTTGGACTTCACGTTCCGCTTCGTGCCAGAAGTCGATGTTTCGTCCATCCGGTCTGCCAGCAGATACCCAGAGCTGATAAGCGCGGTCTCGGATGGCTTGATTTATTGGGCAAAACGCGCCGTCTTCGGCATGCGATGATGGATTCCTCTTTGTCTTTTGAGAGGGTAGGTCTTCCGATTCATACTCCTCGACCCTGTTGCGCAGCCATCCTTCTAAAAAGATACGAAGTTGTTCCCAGCTATCGGATGAACCAAGGCTAAAATCAGAAAGCAGCGGGACTTTCCAAGTGGAAGCAATTTTATGGATGCAATCATCTTCAGCGGCATCGTTCCTCTGAAGGCGGATGATAAGTGGTTTTGAGCCAAGACTCGACTTGTATGTCCGCTCCATCCAGGTTGAGACACTTTCGGGAATACCTTTCTCGGAGGAAGAACAAACGATCAAGATGGCCGCCTCTTTTCCCTGATGGCAGGCCATTGCGCGAACGTCCAAGCGCTCCAAGTGATGGAAGCTCCAATGCTTGACGCGAAGATCAGCAACTTCACAAAACATCATCTGCACTATTCGCAGCACCGTGTCGGCATGCTCATTCGCATCAGATTCTTCATGGAGAACCACCGCTGTTAAAGTCGGGCGGTTTGTGATGATTGTAGCGGGCTCGCTCATAGGACGATCCTGCTCTTTTCCCGATCATCTACCAATGGGCAGCCCTGACCAGCCAATCTCAGTAAACGGCTGATAAGACCTCAGCTCTGTTCACCGACCCAGCGCGTGGCGTGGTGGATGAGTTCGGTCGCATTGCGCAGGCCGAGTTTTTGGCGGATATGCATGCGATGCGTGTCCACGGTCTTGATGCTGAGATGCAGGACGCGGGCGATATCCTGCGGTTCTTTGCCCTGGCCGAGGAGGCGGTAAACCTCAAACTCACGATCTGTGAGCGCGCTAACGGAGGATGAACCGCTCTTGGTCCCTGAGAGCGCATCGAGGATCTGAGTAGAGATGGACTCACTGACTGAAATACCGCCACTGAGCACACGACGGATGGCGTGAATGATTTTCTCGGGTCCTTCTTGCTTCATGATGTAGCCGCGGCCTCCCGCACGGATGACGCGCTCGGCGTATAGTGTCTCGTCATGCATGGAGATGATGAGGACAAGTGTGCGTGGGCTGAAGGCGCGGATATCTTTAAGTAATTCGAGGCCGCCTTTGCCGGGAAGGCTCATGTCTAGCAGCACGAGATCGGGCTTTAGCTTTTCGAGCGTGGTCATGGCCTGTATGGAATCATGTGCCTCGCCACAGACGGCAAGATCCGCTTCCAAATTAACGAGGGCTGTCAATCCGGCGCGAAAGACAGGATGATCATCGACGATGAGGACGCGCTTTTTGGGTGGCAATGCTGGTGTTGTTTTTGTCTTTGGCATGGCTATTTGTTTGTGGGAATTCGCATGATACGACGACACCTTTTCTTCGGCCATTGCGCACGCTGAGCGTGCCACCGCACATTTCCGCACGGTAGCGCATGATGCGTAGTCCCATGCCATCTCCTTGGAGCGTGGCTTTGATTCCGGTGCCGTCATCAATTATGGTCAAAGCGGATGAGGTGAGGCAGATGCGGATGTTTTTCGACTTCCCGTGTTTCGCGGCATTGCTCACTGCTTCTTGTGTGATGCGGTAAAGATGCATCATCGCGGTTTCAGTCTGGATTGGAGCGGTATCGCTGCATTCGAAGCGGCAATTTACACCAAACAACTCGCTGGACTGAGCGGCGAGGTTTTCCAGGGCCCGAGTGAAGCCGCCCTGCTCCGGTGAAACTGGGTGCAGACCGCGTGCTAGGCTGCGTGTTTGTGAGAGGGCTTTTTGCAGTAGTTCGCTGATCTTTTTAGCAGCGGTGCATTGCGGCGACTTTTCCACCTCTAGCATGCGTTGGAGTACATCGGCCATCATCCACGCACCTGCGAGCTGCTGACCTAGGTCGTCATGTAAATCCTGGCCAATACGGCGCTGCTCTCGTTCGCTGATCTGTAGAATTTCCTCCTCAAGCTGACGTCGTGCCATGATTTGCTCCATCAGTTCGGCCGTTCGTTCCTGAACTCGCTGCTCCAGCTCTGCATTGAGCTGGCGGATCGTCAGTTCGGCGTTCTTACGCTCGGTGATATCAGTGATGTCGATGATGATCAGCGAGCCCTCAGGTGTCTCCACCTGGCTGAGGCTGATCTCCATCGGGAATTCTCCACCATCCTTCCTCAGGCCGGCAAGTTCCAAGCCACGAAATCGCTCCGCATGCTCGGGGTGTGCCAGGAAATCCTTCCTTAGCTTACCAAAGCGATCACGCTCGACCGGAGCTAGCATCATCTCGAAGGCCTTACCAATCATGGCTTTGCGCGGGATGCCAAAGAGTCTTTCCGCACGAGCATTCGCCAGCCACATGTGGCCCAGTGAATCCAGGATGACGAATCCATCAGGAGCGGCCTCCAGCAGTCGGTCAAACATGCGGCGGTCCACGTTTCTTTGTGTGATGTCTCTTGAAATCTTGGAGAAGCCGCTCAGATGGCCCGCCGCATCCTTCAGCGGTGAGATGGAGATAGAGATATCGATGATTCTGCCATCTTTGCGAAGGCGCCGTGTCTCGTAATGCTCGATGCGTTTGCCGCGGCGGATGTAGCGGCGGAAGACGGCCTCGTCATCTGCCGTTTCTGGCGGGCGCAGGAATGACACTGGTTTGCCGACGGCTTCTTCGGCCGAATACTGAAAAATCCTCTCCGCCCCCGCATTCCATGTCTGGATCACTCCTTGGAGATCAAGGGTGATGATCGCATCGTCGGAGGATTCGACGGCGGCGGCGAGTCTTCTACGGGCTGCCTCTGCTGCCTCACGCTCGGTGATGTCACGGGCAATGCCGCCGATCTGGTAAGGCTTGCCGTTCTTGCGTCCGAGAATGATACCGCGATCCGCGATCCAGCGTACCTGACCATCTCGACTAATGACGCGGTAATGCGCCTCATAATCGGCCTTTGCACCGTCGAACCATTGCTGCAGTGCCTCCCGCACCGACTTGCGGTCCTCTGGATGAATGCACTCATCCCACAATGTCGGCTTTCGATGCAACTCATCTACGCCAAAACCCCAGATGCGCTCAAAGGCTGTGCTCACATATGAAAAGCACGGTGGATCGAGTTCCTTAAACCACAAAACATCGCCGATGTTTTCGACGAGTAGTCGGAAGCGTGCTTCGTTAGTTGTGGCGGCTAGGGTCATCTGGCGGAGCGGATTTTCTTTTCGATTTCGACGACGAGAAGCGCCGCCAGAGCTACGCCCAAGATGCGTAGCCAAGCATGGGCTTCAATGGGTGCAGTGTGCAGGAAACGATTCAGCATCGGCGCGTAAGTGAATGCCAGTTGCAAAAGACCGGTGAGGGTGATGCCAAGCAGCAAACGCGGATTGGTAAAGAAGCCGATGCTGTAAATGCTGCGCCGGAGACTACGGCAGCTGATCAAGTAAGCACTGGCGACGGCTACGACCACGTTCACCACAGCGGTTCGGCTGGCGGCGATGCTGGCACTGCCGCTTTGCTCCTCAAAAAACACCCAGTAGCTGCCAGCGAGCATGATGATCGAAATGAGACCGGTGCGCATGAACATGGCAAAGTCAAAAATCGGTGTTTTTTGATCACGCGGCGGACGTTTCATGATGTCGGCCTCTGGTGGCTCAAAAACGAGCATGAGGCCGAGCAGGATGGCCGTGGTCAGATTTACCCACAGCAGATGCACCGGCAAAGTCGGCAGCGTGAAGCCGAAGACGACGCTAGTGAGCAGGATGAGTGCAAAGCCCACACTCACGGGCAGTGTCCACACCAGGAATTTGATGAGGTTGTCATACACACCGCGACCTTCCTCGACTGCGGCGGCGATTGTAGCGAAGTTATCATCTGTGAGCACCATGCTGGCCGCACCTTTCGCCACATCGGTGCCGGTGATGCCCATGGCGATGCCGATGTCCGCCTGCTTCAAAGCAGGGCCGTCATTTACGCCATCGCCAGTCATGGCGATGATGTGGCCGCGACTTTGTAGTGCACGCACGAGCCGCAGTTTTTGCTCTGGAGCTACGCGGGCAAAGACGCAGGTGCGGTCGGCGATCTCGGGCAGGTCGGCATCGCTTATCTCCGCGAGTTCACGTCCTGCGATAGCTGGAACCGTATCTGCGCCTGCGATGCCGATCTGCTTTGCAATGGCCTGCGCAGTGACAGCATGATCGCCCGTGATCATTTTCACGCGGATGCCCGCAGACTGACATTTCCCAACGGCGGCGATGGCCTCCTCACGCGGTGGATCGATCATGCCCTGGATGCCTAGGAAGGTCAGCCCCTCGCTTACATGATGATGCGCCAGCTCTCCGCTGACAACAGACCCATCTCGCCGTGCGAAGGCGATGACTCTCATGCCCTCGGCGGCAAAAGATCTCGCCACTTCACGGATGGCATCCGCATCGAGCTTGTTGATATTGCCGCGTGCATCCAGCATGTGCGTGCAACGCTCGATCAGCCGCTCCAGCGCACCCGCTTTATAAATGCGGCGGCCGTCCGCGTGCTCGTGCAGTGTCGCACGAAACATGTGATCACTCTCAAATGGAATCATGTCCAAGCGTGGCGTGCTGGCATGGATCGTTGCATGACGAAGGCCGGCCTTCTCCGCCGCCACGAGCAGCGCACCTTCCGTTGGATCACCTGCGATGCTCCACGCGCCATCCTTCTCGATAATGGCGGAATCATTGCACAGCATCCCGGCGTGGAGGCACTCATGCAGCGCTGGCCTGGTGCTGGCATCGATCTCGTTTCGATCTTTGTCGTAAAAGCTTCCGCGAGGTTCATATCCACTGCCACTCACTTCAAAAGTCTCACCTCCGGCATACACGTAACGCACCGTCATCTTGTTCTGCGTGAGCGTGCCCGTTTTGTCCGAGCAGATGACCGTGGTGCAGCCCAGCGTCTCCACGGCGGGCAGTTTGCGGATGATGGCGCGCCGCTTGGCCATGCGGCTCACACCGATAGCGAGCACGATGGTGATGGCAGCGGGTAGTCCTTCAGGAATCACGCCCACGGCCAGCGCCACGCTTGCCATGAGCATCTCGATCACGCTGCCACCACGCACCAGCACGCCATAGGCAAACAAGGCCGCTGCGAGCGCTAGGATGACCCAGAGCAGCATGCCGCTGAAGCGAGCGATCTTCCGCGTGAGCGGCGTCGTGAGGTCCACAGCCTCTGCGATGAGAAAGGCCACGCGCCCCGTCTCCGTGCGGTCGCCCGTAGCCCACACTACTCCCGTGCCGCTGCCTGCTGTGACGAGCGATCCTGCATAGGCCATGTTGACGCGGTCGGCGAGCACTGTGTCGGTATGCAGCGGTTCCGGTCGCTTGCTTGCAGGCACCGACTCGCCAGTGAGCGACGATTCATCGATCTGCAGGCTCTTTGTTTCCAGCAAACGAATGTCCGCCGGAACACGATCCCCGCCTGCGAGCATCACGATGTCACCCGGCACCAGTTCGGTGCTGTTTACTCGGACTTTTTTGCCATCTCGCTTCACCACTGCCTCCGCCACGACCATTTTCATAAGTGCTTCGAGTGCATGTTCGGCCTTGGATTCCTGGAGGAAGCCCACGGCCGCGTTCACCAGCACAACGATGAAGATCACCGAGGCATCCACCCATTCACCGAGAAACCCAGTAGTGACGGCCGCTGCAACGAGCACCAGCACCAGCGGAGCTGTGAACTGCCGCAGCAGCCGCAGCCAGCCCGGCGTGCCGCCGCGTACTTTTACTAGATTTTCACCATAGCGCCGCAGCCTGTCCTCCGCCTCCGCGCTTGTGAGTCCAGATTCAAGTGAAGCCCCCGTGAGGCGTAAAGCATCACATGAAGCAAGATGGTGGGCATGGGTCGCAGTCAACGAAGTGGCACTTATGCCTTTTGAAATTAGCAGCAATCAGCAAACGGATGAGTTCCGCAGGAATACCTATAAAGGCAGCATCCACGCGACCACTCAAAGGCAAATATTCCGCCTGGTTGCCCGCAGTTGATGCTGCTGTCTTGGCATCCAGCCATAATTCATCAAACCGCCATACATCTTCCTCCACGTCCGCTCTCGCATTGAGCAAGGCTTTGTGAGCATAGAGCTTCATCAAGGATGACAGCATTCATGGCAAGACACTTCCGGAAAGCCTAATGCCACCTCAGAACTGCCAGCGCAAATTCACCGCACTGAATGGAGCAGATTCCAGGGTTTCGTTGGCGAGCACACGGTTGCTGCCATCGCGCAGTTCCAACTCGCCTCCCACATTCATCCCTGCACGCAGGGAGATGGAAAGGCGGTCTGTGGCCTGGTAGATCAATGACGCGGCCGTCTGCCAGCCATTCAGCTCCACGCGGTTCACCGCCGGGTCCTCCACATCCCAGGAGCCACCGCTCGGGTAGGCGCTCAGGCTCAGTGTCACGCGATCCGTCGCCCGCCAGCCCAGCACCACAAAGGGCGGCGTCACCTGCACGATGAACGGATCCGGCTTCCAGATGAAACCGAGCGCCGGAACGATCATGACCTCCTGTGCTCCATATTGAGCAAACAAGCCTCCTGCGAGGCTGAACGTGTCCGTGTAGCGATAGCCAAGCAGGCCGAGGCCGGAGACTTCAAAATCATCCCAGGACAAGCCCTGAAAATCCGTACCAACGCCCGGCGTGATGAAGCCCAGTCCCCACCAACGCGACAGCTCGGGCCGCCAAAACAGACCCACCTGAGCCTCCAGTGTGTGCAGGCTCTCGCTTTGCAATCCGGCGAAGCCATTGAAGTCGAGTTCGCTGAGGTTGTAGCTCAAGGATAGGCCTATGCGCAGATCATTCACCTTCTTGGTCCACACGGGCAGAATAGTGCGCACTTCGGTGAAGTCGAGCCCGCCGGGTTGGTTCGCAAAGTCCTGCGTGTCGATGAACGTCGTGTCCACCATGTAGCCCGGCCTCCCGAATCCGAAAGCCGCTGGATCGATCAGATCCACCGAACGCGCCGTGGTGGCGCTGCTGCTGTCCATCGGAGTTTGCGCCGACGACGTCAGCGTGGATGCACAAAGCAAGGCGAAGAGAGTGGGGAGGATTTTTTTCATGGGTAGACAGGGGAAGGAGTCATGCCCGGGCCATCCATCCCCTGCCATCAGCGAACGGCTGAGATGCGATATGTGGCTACCTTCGGCGTCTAGTCTTAAAAGCTTAGCCACTCGCAGGTCGAGTCCCTAAAGCTTCGGCAGAGCTATCCATGTGGCATACGGAAGAGCAGCCCCGCCGATACTACAGAGATTGTATGATATTGGTCACGGCTACGTTGAATGCAAATATGCAAAGTAATGAGCCAATGAAAAGGCCGAACAAGGCGCGGATGGACAACCGCCTGGGCAGCTGTGTCGATCATGCTTTCCGTAGCTTTAACCCCTCATCCCGTCTCAACGCCCACCTCCGCCCCAGCGGGGCCAGCGCTTGAACAGCGAGAAAGAGAGTCTGCCGTGCCTACCTTAACTGAGACAATAGCGGGAACATGTTTCCCTATGTTCGAGAGCTTTGTAAGCGGCACCATTGAGGCTGCGGCTCGTGAGCACGGCCACTTTACCACCGTCTGTTCAGGTGCCTACGAGTTCGGGCCGAAGTTTGCAGACGGTGGTGTCTGCCTTGAGGCGGTTAAGTTACCCATTGATGAGGTGACTCTCGGCGCAGGCTTCTGCATCTTTGGGATGGATGAGAATACTTCACCATTCTTTCGGGTGTCTGTAGGGTGGCACCGATCATGGACCCACGATAGACAGGCTGGGTTCAGCCTCATTGAGTATAGCGCAATTTGCCGTCCCAACTCAGATGACGAGGGCCGTCGTTGGGTTGATAGGGTTTTGCCGAGCCTCGAGCTTGCCACGAGGGATGCTATCAGTCGCCGGGGGCCACCGTCCCGGTTGAGGCACGCATGGCAGCGAGTCACTCGAGGGTTGTCTAGACCCCAGATCTTCATCCACCCGAGTGGGTCAATGTACGGTTACCCTGATTTACAGACATTCGCACAGACTTATGATAGGGAACCACCATCCACGATCTAGGCCGAACTCGTTCAACAAAGGCGATGCTGGCACCGCGGTGGTGCGTCTGGCAGTATGAGGAGTCAAACACTTCGGCGACCGCACCGTCAGACTTCCTGCTAACGGCTGCGCGGGCAGGAAGTGCGCTAGTTCTAGAGGTTTGGTCTTCACAGTTCTATTGTAATCAGCCCCGCCGCGTGCCTGAACTTGAACGTTCTCAGCCAATGCATCTCTGCTATCGACTGAGTGAGGCTTCGATTCCGCAGTCCGCTCACTCCACAAACTCCAGCGTGCCATCGGTGAGGCGGTAAAAGGCACCCACGATCTTGATCTGGCCTTTGTCCTCCATCTCTTTGAGGATGGGACTCTTCTCGCGGATGAGCTTGAGGTTATGACGCACGTTGTTCTCTGCCACCCGTTTCACGAAGAGAGGGTTCACGGAGGTCTTCTCACCCTGGAAATCTTGGCTCATTACCACCGCCGGTTTGATCTTGGAAAGCATCGTCGTGATGTTTC
The DNA here is from genome assembly GCA_021151605.1 of Verrucomicrobiaceae bacterium. Taxonomy (GTDB): domain Bacteria; phylum Verrucomicrobiota; class Verrucomicrobiia; order Verrucomicrobiales; family Verrucomicrobiaceae; genus Prosthecobacter. The sequence goes on along the minus strand of JAGKWZ010000202.1, from coordinate 8,183 downwards.
CAAGTTTCACATCATCAATCGCACCTTTGATGGCACCGCAGTGCTGGTGGCCCATGACGAGGATGAGTTTTGCTCCGGCGACCTTGCAGGCAAACTCCATGCTGCCGAGCAAGTCTTCATTGACGAAGTTACCCGCCACACGGCCCACAAAGACATCGCCAATGCCCTGGTCAAAGACATCCTCCACTGGGACGCGGCTATCGAGGCAGCTCAGCACCATGGCTTTGGGAAACTGGCCGGGCGCTGATTTGCGGACCTGCTCGCTGTGGTTGCGCCGCGTTTCCTGGCCGCTATGAAAGCGGGCGTTGCCTGCCTTGAATTGCCTTAAAACCTCATCAGGGGTGAGCTTGGCTTGTTCTTCGGCGGTGGTGACATGGCTGTCGAGTGGAGCATTGCTGCTGGGTTTGCAGGCGGCGATGAGGGCAGCTGCGGCAGTAAGGCTGAGTGGAAGAAGGAGTTTCATGGAGAGATGAGTCAGGGGTGGCAGTGGAGCGGGTTAAAACTTCTCGGGCCTCATCACGCGCACATCGGTCTCGTAGGCGACCATGGCGTAGGAGGCGAAGAGATCGCGTTGCAAGCGCTCGAGCACGGCTTCGGCGACGGCAGGCTTTACGATGATTTCGATCTGGACGTTGCCGGTTTCGACGATGTCGGCGCTGCGGTCTCCCTGGCTGCCGCTGCCGCGCACGGAGTAGGCGGTATGGCCGTGAGTGCCGCATTGACGGAGGATTTCCACCACGCGCTCTTCGAGGAGAGCCTCACAGATGATGGTGACGAGTTTCATGGGATGCAGGTTCATGGCAGGTGTTTAGGAGTGGAGGTGTTTGGCGATTTCGAAGAAGAGCGGGACGCCGACCGTGATGTTGAAGGGGAAGGTGATGGCGAGTGCGGCGGTGAGTGAGTAGGTCGGGTTTGCCTCTGGCAGTGAGAGGCGAACCGCAGCGGGCGCGGCGATGTAACTGGCGCTGGCGGCCAAGACGCCGAGTAGTGTGGCACCACCGATGCTCAGGCCGACCCAGGTGCCGAGAAGAACTCCTACCGTGCCGTGGATAAGCGGGGCGGTGAGGCCGAAGACGAGGAGGAAGAAGCCGACCTTTTTCAGATCGCCGAGCCTGCGCCCGGCCACCATTCCCATTTCCAGCAGAAAGAGGGCGAGCACGCCTTGGAAAGGAGTGACGAGGAAACCTTCGACCATCGTCATGCCGTTCTTGCCGCTGACCGAGCCGATGAGCATGGAGCCAATGAGCAGCAGCACACCCTTGCCCAGCACCGCGTCCCGCAGTGCATGGCGTATGCCCGCATCACCGAGTGAGAACTTGCCACCGAAGGCACCTTTGCCGAGCATCACGCCAACGATGATCGCGGGCGACTCCATCACTGCAAGGAAGGCCGAGGCGTAGCTCTCATAAGGTTGATGGATGCTTTTGAGGAAGTTCGTCGCAGCGATGAAGGTCACCGCGCTGACGCTGCCGTAGTGAGCCGCGACTGCGCCAGCATCCGCGATGCTAAATTTGCCGAGCTTGCGTAGCACCGGGTAGGTCCAGAGTGGAATGAGGGCGCCGAGAATCATCGCCGCGAGTGCTGCGAGCCACACGGCTCCGATGCCTGCCTCATTGATCGCCACGCCACCTTTGAAGCCGATGGCGATCAGCAGGTAGATGGTCAGCGTGGTGTAGAGCGATTCGGGGATTTTGAGATCACTTTTGGAGACAGCGGCAAAGATGCCGAGCACGAAGAACAGGATGGCGGGACTGAGGAGGTTGGATTGGATGGCGGTCAGTAGGTCCATGAAATAGTCTATGGGTTTAGGTTTTGATCCGGGGCGGGGAACTCTCTCCAGCTCAGGTCAGGGGTTTCATTCCGCCATTCGTGAAACCTGGCAGGATGCTGGGAAGGGTCGTGTAGGCAATCAGCACGCCAGTCACCGTGATGACGCTGGCGATGGCCGCGCAGACGAGGTTTCCAGATAAGATCATCGCGCAGACCATGAAAAGCACTGAGATGTTCCAGCGCGCGATGCTGCCTCTCACCGAATCCGCTGCTGCGTGGATGGTGGTTGCCTTGGCGATCAGCAAGCTAGAAAAGCTGGCGGCCAGGAGAAGTGAGACAGTCAGCAGGCTGAGATTCAGGCCCAACGCCAGCTCACCAAACGTCATCAAGACGAGTTGCAAGTGACCCGCGACCATCACGGCTATCAGCGAGAGCACCGAGACGCAGAGCACGGATTTGGCGATGGTCACGGCGTTCCTCGCCGCCTGCCCGCCGTTGTCGAGGAGGGCATTGATCGAGGCCAGTAAAAGCACAGCCAGAGGAGCTGCCAGCGCGGAGGCCGAGATGATGTGGGGAGCGGAGAGTGCGTTCATGAGGTGTGGGGTGTGTGGGTTTTTGTGTGATGGCCTCGTGTGGCCAGGACCTTCATCACGGCAATCCAGCCTTCGCTCCAATTCATGTTTTGCCATTCAACGTTCGTTTTGATAAATGTATAAACATGGCCTTCCTGAACTATCACCACCTCCGCTACTTCCGCGCCATCGCCACCGAGGGCAGTCTCACCAAGGCTGCGCGGCATCTGAAGCTCTCGCAATCCGCGCTCAGCGTGCAGCTTCGCAGCCTGGAGGAAAACCTCGGCCAGCCCTTGTTTGAGCGGAAGCATAAGGCCCTCGTGCTCACCGAAGCCGGACAAATCGCTCTTGAGTATGCCGACTCCATCTTCCGCAGCGGCGAGGAACTCACCGACCTGCTGCAAAACCGCGCCAAACGCAGCCGCGGCTTCCTCCGCGTTGGTGCAGCCTCGAATCTCTCGCGAAACTTCCAACTCAGCTTTTTGCGTCCGCTCATCACCCGCGATGATGTCGAGCTCATCATCCACTCCGGCACCTTGCGTGAGCTTTTGGCGCAGCTCCAAACCCACACGCTCGATGTCGTGCTCTCGAACACGCCCGTGCGTCGCGATGCCGAGACCGGCTGGCACAGTCATTTGCTCGATGAGCAACCCGTGAGTCTTGTTGGCCGCAAAACACGCGGCATGAAGCCCTTTCGCTTCCCCGACGATCTGCACAAAACGCCGATCGTGCTCCCAAGCCTCGAAAGCAGCCTCCGCGCAGCCTTTGACGTCCTCATGGATCAAACCGGTATCCGCCCCATCATTGCCGCCGAGGTCGATGACATGGCCATGCTCCGTCTCATGGCCCGCGAAACCACCGGTGTCACCCTTGTCCCTCCCGTCGTTGTCAAAGATGAGCTCGAAAACGGCACGCTTATCGAGCGCTACAAATTCCCGCAGATCAAAGAAACCTTCTACGCCATCACTCCGAACCGCCGCTTCCCAAATCCGATTCTGAGGGAGCTGATGAAGATCAAAAATCTCGGCAAACCGAATCAGGCTGAAGCAATCCGAACGTCCGTTAAGTCTGGCTCAAAGAATGCATCAGCATGAGATAGTCGGTTGATGGATGACGTTGTTTGCAGACCATGCCCCGAATCACCGCCATTGAGACCTGCATTCCTTCCAGCATCATGCCCAATCTGCTGCTTGTCCGCATTCACACGGACGACGGTTTTATCGGCTGCGGAGAGACCTATTACACACCTCACGCCATCGCCGCACTGATCCATGATTGGATGGCCGAGCGATTGCTCGGTGCTGATGCTCTGGCCATCGAGTCTCACTGGCGTTTCCTCTATGAGCGCTGCACACCTTTCGGGCATCCGGGTGCTGAGATGCGGGCCCTTTCGGCTCTGGATCTCGCGCTCTGGGACATCCTCGGGCAGGCCTGTGGGCAACCCGTTTATCGCCTCTTGGGCGGCCCAGTTCGGCAAGCCATCCCCGTCTATAACACAAGCGGTGGTCCCAGCTACGGCGCGGTCACTGGGGCAGGGGAAGGTCCGCGTCATCCCGGCTGGCCGGGTTATGGCGACATCGGCCAAAAAGGACCTCTTCAAGACAACTGGTCATCTCACTTCGCCGCCGGTGATCTCGCTGAGGAACTGCTCGCGGAAGGCATCACCGCCATGAAAATCTGGCCTTTTGACCGCGCTGCGCATCGCCATGGAGGTCTCCACATCTCTTGGGCGGATGTCGAGGAGGCCATGCAGCCTCTCCGCGAAATCCGCGAGCGTGTCGGAATGAAGATGGATATCGCTATTGAAGGTCATGCTTTCTTCCACCTGCCTGCGGCACTGCGAATTGCCGAAGCACTGCGTGAGATAAAGCCTCTTTGGTTGGAAGATGTTTTACGCGTGGATCATGTCGGCACACTGGCAGACTTCCGTCAGCGCTCAGGTCTTCCCATCGCCGCCAGTGAGATGTTGCTCGGGCGAAAGGAATTCCTGCAAGTGCTGCAAGAGCACGCTTGTGACTACTGCATGGTAGATCCCACATGGAATGGAGGCATTAGCGAGACGCGGCGTGTTATTGATCTGGCTCAGAGCTTCAATATCCCCTCCACCATCCACGACTGCACAGGGCCGCTCACGCTGTTCTCCGGCCTTCATCTCGCCGCATCATCCACCAATGTCGTCTTCCAGGAAAGTGTGCGTGCGCACATCCGCTCCTTCTATGACAAGCTTGTATATACCCTTCCTGTCATTCAAAATGGCCATGCTCAGCTTCCTTTAGGACCTGGTTTGGGGACTCGCCTGAGGGATGAGTTGTTCGAGCCTGGCAGAAATGGCTCACGCGTGAGCCGACTCGCGTCAGCGAACTGAAAAGACACTACCGATTCAAACGCGTGTCATGCCTTTCTTGACCAGAGCTAGAGGGCTGCTCATTACTTCTCACACCATGACTTATTGCCTTCTTCTGCTCGGATTTTTCTCCTCTGTCCTCACTTTAACTGCCAGCGAGATTTCTCTGGATGACTCGACGGTCGTCCTTGGTGAACGAGTAGGGCCCATCGAGAAGGGGATGACGCTTTTTGGACTGAAGACTTTATTCGGGGCGGACAAGGTAAAGCCAACCAAGATCCCCGGCCCTGAGGGCACGGAACTGGAGGGGGTGAGATTGTTCGCCGGAACGGCGCGGGAAGTCGAGATCCTGTTTGATGAAGAGAGTCAGGAGAAGGAGATCATCGATGTCCGCATCATCGGAAAAGGTTGGAAGTTCACGAATGGGCTGAAACTGGGCATGAGTATCGCCGAAGTGGAAAAGTCGAATGGCAAGGCCTATCAGGTTTCAGGTTTTGACTGGGACTACGGCGGCTACGCAAACTTTGAGGGTGGCAAGATGGAGGGCAAAGTTTCTGTGCGATTCAGCCCCACGGGCGAGACCGATCCTAGCCTGAGTGGTGAAAAGCAGATCCCTAGCACGGACAAAAAACTGCGCTCAGCCAAAGTGAAGGTGACGGAGATTTCGGTCTTTCTCCGTTAATCTCTTATGCGCATCTGGGATCTACATTGTCATCTGAGCGGAGTCGCCGGACTCACGCCAGAGGAGCGGCTGTCCAGTTTGATCCGGTATGCCGACCGGGTGGGGATCGAGCGGCTGTGTGTTTACATGGGCATGAAGTGGTCTCAGGACCCGAGCCCGGATGATCTGGTGAAGCAAAACGATGATGTGCTGCGTGCGCTCGAGAAGCACAGAGACCGTGCTTTTGGCTTTGTATATCTTAGCGCGAAGCATGTGGAGCGCAGTCTGAGCGAGCTGGAGCGCTGCGTGGCGAATGGGCCCATGGTGGGTGTAAAATTGTGGGTGGCCCAGCGCTGTGATGATCCGAAGATCGACCCGATCATCACTCGAGCTGCAGAGCTGAAGGCGGTGATCTTCCAGCACACCTGGTTTAAGACGACGGAGAATTATCCGGGTGAATCGACGCCTGATGACATCGTGGCTCTGGCGCAGCGCTTCCCCCAGGTACCGATCATCTGTGGGCATACGGGCGGCACATGGGAGCTGGGCATCCGTGCAATCCGCGAGCATAAGAATCTCTTCGCTGATCTCGCTGGTAGTGACCCGACCTGGGGCATCACCGAAATGGCTGTGCGGGAATTGGGCGCGGACCGTGTGATCTATGGGAGTGACAGCGGTGGTCGCAGCTTCGCCAGTCAATTGGCAAAGGTGCATGGCGCTGCGATCAGAGATGCCGACAAACAAAAGATCTTTTGCGACAATCTCCGCGGACTGATGCTCCCCATTCTCAAGGCGAAAGGAATCCAGGCATGAAACGACGAATCTTCATGGCACAATCGGCTGCGCTGGCTGCCGCGCCTCTTATCGCCGCAGAAACAGCAGCGGGGCTGATCGACTGCAATGTCCACCTCGGTGCTCATCCAGTGAGGTTGTTGCGTGAGATTGACGAGTCTTTTCTTGCCAGACGTGAGATCAGTGAAGCCTGGGCCGCTTCTCACGAAGCGCTGCTGCATCGTGATATGGCGGCGGTGAATGCCCGGCTGGTCAAGCGCTGCGAGGTCTCACCGAGGCTACGTGCGGTTGGGTGCGTGAATCCCAGATTACCAGCCTGGGAGGATGACCTGAAACGCTGCGTGGAACTTCATGGTATGAAAGCGATACGCCTGTATCCAAATCATCACGACTACACGCTCACGGATACAGCCTTTCTAAAGCTGCTGGAATCGGCGACCAAGCAGAACCTCCTGCTGCAGGTGGTGGCACAGATGGAAGATCAGCGCACGCAGTCACCCTTGATGAAGCTTCCGCCCGTGGATCTGAAGCCTATGGGCACGCTCATGAAGAAGATGCCAGAGGCTCGAGTGATGGTGCTGAACGCCAATGCAGCGATGATCACCACGGCGTTGCTTGGTTGCACAAATGTGTGGCTCGACATCGCGATGATCGAAGGTGTGGGCGGCGTGGAGAATACTCTCAAAAGCTGGCCAGCGGATAAGCTGTGCTTCGGCAGTCACGCGCCTTTCTTTTATTGGGAGTCAGCAAGTCTGAAAATGCAGGAGTCGGTGCTCACCGATGAGCAGTCCAATGCGATACGTTACCTGAATGCGCGCGCGTTGCTCTAATGAGCTCTATCGCTGCTGAACAAGGGTGGCATCCATGGTGCTACATTCCGCGCTTCCGGTGCTGGCGGGCGCGGAACTCCGCAGGGCCGCAGCCGAACTGCCGGGCAAACATTCGCGTGAAGTAGTGTCGGTTCGGAAAACCATTCTCCACGGCGATCTGATCAATGGTCTTCTCCGTCAGTGCCAGTGCTTCACCAGCGAGTCTCAGCCGCGTATTCAAAACATAGGCGGCAGGCGTGATGCCTGTGTGCTCTCGAAAAGAGCGGATGAACTTTTCCAGGCTCATGCCGCTGCGCTCCGACAGAAAGCCATTCGATAAATCCGAGTGTGGCGCCCGCTGGATGAGTTCCAGTACCTCGATCAATCTTTCCGGTAGCGCTGGGCTCGGTGGCATGTCCCATTCAGCAAAGGCTGTGTGCAGCAAAGCCGAGCTCTGATGATGAAGTCTCTGATCGCGACCTTCCCCCGCAGGCTCGAGATGGGTCTCGATGGTCGCGGAAACCATGGCTCGAAGCAAAGGTGTGGCTTTCAAAACGACCGGCACCTCAGGCACTGCGCCCGTAAGCCTGGTTACTGTGAAGTGCAGCCAAAAATGGCAGGCTGGCACTGGGCCGCAGCAATCGAAGATCGTGTTCGCAGGAATGAGCACAAAGCGACTCGGGCCGAGGGGGATGTCTTCGCCCTGGAATCGAATGCAGCAGCCTGGATTCGGGTTGTGATAAAGACGCCAAAAGGGACTGTCCACACCTTCATGATTCCAGTTCTCCAGCGCCGCCTGATAGCCGCTTTCATGGATCAAAAAGGCTGACCAGCCAGCTTTCGCGACGGGGGCTAGACTCACTCCCCACGGGGTCGTGTAGTTGAGGTATTTGCGGCGATTCGACATGGGTAAAGATGAAGTCGGAGGCGAAAGAAGGCCACAACAAGAAGCGACAGCAGGTCGGTTCGGGCTGAACAGCAGGATAAGACACAAGTAAGTCAAAAGCTGGCACAGGCTTTCGGCGTTCCTTTCGCAGACCTTGTGAATCTTTATGAAATCCTTTCTATGCACGCTCTGGCTGATGACGTCCCTGCTCATGGCGGCCAGTTCACCGCCCACACTTCCCGCAGATCATGCCCAGCGAATGGCTCGTGGTCTCAAGCTCTTCGACAGCGAGGTGGCGGCTCTTTTGAAGCAAAACTGCCTCAAATGCCACGGCGGCGAAAAGGTGAAG
>JAGKWZ010000201.1 GCA_021151605.1 Verrucomicrobiaceae bacterium | reverse complement strand
GCCCATCTGAGATTTCAGCCCGTCCAGCCCGGCTCCGGCGCCGATGGCTTTCAGGATGCCATACAGGGTCAGGCTGAAGACCATGATGTCGCTGCCGAGGGCCACCTCCGTGTCGTCGGTCTTTTCCGTGATCGCCGTGAGGCGGGCCAGGCGGGGGCGTAGCTTGTCCAGGTCCGCGAGGTCGGTCTCCTCTGCCGTCAGGTCAGCGGCGGCATCGGCAGGCAGTTTCACCACATTGAGGCGTCCGGTGATGAGCGCCTGGCGGCAAAAAGCTTCGCTTTTATCGCCCATCTTCGTGAGGCGGCTGCGCTGCTCGATGGTGAGATCCAGCAGCTTGGAGCCGAGTTTATCTTCCAGGGTGGTCAGGGCAGCATCGATCACGGTCCAGTCCGCATCGGAGATGCCCAGGGAGGCGAGGTCTTGAGTCATGGTAGTTGTATGGTTTGGATTCGCCGCGCCACCCCACAGTAGCCCTGGCGTATTCCACGCCATGTTCGAGTTCCAGGTGAGTATTTGCGGCATGGGCGTATTCATGGACTCGCCGGGAGAGCGTGCATGTTCGTTATACCGAACAAATCACGCCCCCTTCCGCAGCCGGGTAGTTCTGCTCCGGCCATGTTCTGGAATGGCCCGGTTACGCCTGCTGCATTTGGTTGCGCGCCAGTTGCATCAGGCCGCCGGAGACAAGGCCAAACACCGTCTCCAGCCGGAGCTGCACTTCCAAAGTCGGAGAGTGCATGCCGTGCTCCAGCTTGCAGAGGTAAGACTTCGTCAGGCCTGTGGCCCGCGCCAGATCCTCCAGCGCCCAGCCGAGCCGCGAGCGCAGGCGATACACCACCCGACCGGCGTATCGATTCAGCGGGTGCCGCTTCTGTGCCTTCCACCAGATCAGCCCCATCGGGACTGGCTTTTTAAGTATGCGTTTGTTTTTCATGGTTGGGAAAAACCTCCTCCCCACACCTTCCAAGCGGTTCAAACCATCGGTCCGCCCAGGGTGATTGTGAGGTCCATACTTGGAATACCGGAATGGGTCCTCGCCGTTAGGCAGAAAAAGAAACTTTTTTTCACCGCTCCGTGAAAAGCCCCGCCATCCCAAGGTAAAAATGGCGACAGCGCTGGGGATGTGCTTCACGTTGCGGGATGCCCGTCTGCGCCGATCTCTTCCCTGATCTGTTCGGTCCCTTCATCACCACGGCCACCTTCGTCCGCCACGATTGAGGCCGTCGAAAAGCCCCTCACCAAAAAGAACTGCAATTCCCGCCGTTAAAAATCTCTACCCGATGCCAATTAAGACCTTAAAGCCACAAGAACCTGAGTTGCTGACATTGGCACCACGGGGAGTCATTCATCGTATAGAATCACCCAACTGCGTTTCTCAGCTTCATTACCAGACTGGAACTGGGAAGTTGTATCTAGGAGATGCCCTCACATGGCTGAAGGCGCTGGAAACGCATTCCGTGGATCTCGTCTTCGCGGACCCGCCTTACAACATCAAGAAGGCTGAGTGGGATGACTTCGGAACAATGCATGCTTATGTGGCATGGTCGCGCGAATGGATCACAGAGGCGGCGAGGGTGCTCAAGCCAACGGGCACAATTTACGTCTGCGGCTTCTCGGAGATCCTGGCGGATGTGAAGGTGAATGTGGCTCATCTTTTCTTAGGCTGCCGCTGGCTGGTCTGGCATTATAAGAACAAGGCCAATCTGGGCAAAGACTGGGGCCGCTCTCATGAGAGCATTCTGCACTTCCGCAAGAGCAAGCAGTTCACCTCCAACATTGATGATGTGCGCATTCCCTATGGGGCGCATACGCTCAAGTATCCAGATCATCCGCAGGCAGAGTCCAGCCAGTATGGCAAAGGGCAATCCTCAAAAGATCGAGATGACTGGACGCCGCATCCCGGTGGAGCCAAGCCAAAGGACGTGATTGAAATTCCGACCACTTGCAATGGAATGGGCGAGAAGACGCCGCACCCCACGCAGAAGCCTGAAGAGCTGCTCCGCCGGTTGGTGCTGGCTTCCAGCAATGCGGGAGATGTCGTGCTCGATCCCTTTTCTGGCTCGGGTACCACACTCGTTGTCGCGGAACAACTCGGCAGACGCTGGCTGGGCTGTGACAATGCCGTTCAGCATAACGAGTGGGCTATCGAAAGACTGGAACGTGTGATCAAGAAGTCCGTACCCGAATGGATTGAGCATGACCGCCGCAACGCACAACGGAGGGAAAGCATCCGATGACACTGAAGAAGCTCGTCCAACGGGCCACGGATAAGCAACGGTTCACCAAGCTGGAGGACTTTGTCGAATTTGCCCTCGCGGTACTCGACTTTGCTTCTTCTGGCTTACAGGCCGTGATCGTTTCCCGGAATGAACCGCACTACAATTTCTGGCAGTTCAAGAGCGATGGCAGCTACAACGTCAGTCGGCCCATCAACTCGTCCCTTCTATATGCTGCCGGGGATGCAGAAGCAGCCTTCAAGCAGTTCTTGCCCCTCCTGGCATCCATCCGCAATGCGGGCGCAGACAAGGCTGCAAACCGGGAGGTGTTAACCCGTACGATCTACACGCTTCAGCAATGCATCGGCGTCGCCTTGGATGGCCTGCCCGCAGGCAAATCAAATACAGCACGCAAGATCAACGGCGACCTTTTCGAGCGACTGATCCAACTGACCTTGGTTCGTGCCCAAGTGCCTTGCACGACAGGAGTCATCAAAGTGCCTGTGACCGTCGAGGGTGAAGTCGCCTTTGAGATGAGCTATCAGCATGATCTCGTGATCAAGCAGGGTGACTTGGTGAAGGCAATCGGCTCCGTCAAAACCAGCAGCAAAGACCGGCTCGACAAGGTCTTCATGGACAAGTTTTTGTTCAATCGCCTCACCTCGGCCCAAGTGCCCCATGTTGCGATCTTTCTCAACGATGTGCAACGCAAGAACGCCGCCAACGAAAGAGGTTATGGCATCAGCGCCACCTTCCTCCCCGGTCACTTCAAAGCCTACACCGTGAAGCTCAATCCGCTTGATGGCGTGTACTACTTCGATATCCGCCCGAACATGAGCACCGAGCCCATCCTAAAGGATCACATCCGAACCTTCGATCACTTCCTCTTCACCGATGTGTGGCGCTTTCTTGAGAATGATGGCGTTGCCGCTGAGGTGGCAGAAGAAACTGCAAGCGAATGATGACCTCGACGAATATACCCCATGAATGCCAAGCTCTAAAGGCAAGGCTTACTCCGAAGTGTAAGCTTTGCGGATCAAGCAAATCAGCAAATTACGCCATCAAAAATCCGCAGGATAAATGGCAAATTGACACTCTACTAGAGCTGGCAACGAAGGAAGTTGAAGAGGACTACATCAAAATTCTGCGGGAGGGTCAGATGGAGCATTACCGGGAGCGTGCCTACTGCTACGAGCTCTATCATCAAATGCGATGCCTGTGGCCTGAATATGGGCATTCTAAGTTACTGATAAATGGCGAGTTGGACAAACTCGGGCACGCTTTATATCAGAAGACTCGCATCAGCGGAGCCAAGCCTGACTTTTTGGTCCATAGGCCTGGAAAAAAGTTTTTTAATCACACCATAGTCGAAGTGAAGACTTTGAAGTCGTCATCCGAAGACTGGTGTTGTGACCTCGATACACTTGATGGCTTCATTCAAGTGGCGAATTATTGTTCTGCTATCTTTTTGTTGGTGGGTGAAAATGAACAAAAGAAAAACATGCTTAACCGGCTTGCTGAGGCGCTCAAAAAATACCCAAAGCATCAGAAAGAGGAACGAACCAAAAAAATTGAAAAGCTAAAGAAAGACAACCCCGAAAAGGTAAATCCTGAGTCTGACGTGCCAGAGCCCGTGCACCCAGAAAGCTGGTGCAGAGAAATACAAATCTGGCACCACGCTAAGGCTAAAGAACCAGCGAAGAAAATCGCGAACCTGGGGGAACTGCTAAAACGAATCGGTTCATCCTGGAGCACCTGACAGCATTGATTTATCGCCATGCCCAACATCATCTACGTTCTTACCAACGAAGCCATGCCCGGGCTCGTGAAGATAGGCTTCACGGAGTCTCTGGAGGACCGCATCAAGTCTCTAAGCGCTCATTCGGGCGTGCCGCTGCCCTTTGAATGCTACTACGCGGCGGAGGTGGATGACATGGCACGGGTGGAGCGGCTGCTGCACCAGCTCTTCTCGGAGTATCGGGTGAATCCAAAGCGGGAATTTTTCCAAATGGATGCCCAGAAAGTGGTGATCGCCCTCAGCCTGGGAAACTTCAAAGAAGTGACGCCGGGCGATGTGGTGGCTGACCAAGAAGAACAGGCCGCCCTGGAGAAAGTGAAGGAGCGCCGGGGCCGCATCAATTTGGAAGCCATCGGCATTCTTCCCGGTGCGGTGCTCACTTTCTCCCGTGACCCGAGCCGCACCGCCATCGTGGCCCCCGGAAACCGTGTGGAGATGGATGGCGAGACATTGACCCTTTCCCGAGCTGCCATCAAACGCCTCAACTACATGGGCCTGCCCACGACTCATGCCAGCGGCTCTCAATACTGGATGTTTGAAGATGAAACGCTCGATCAGCGCCGTTCGCGGATGGAAGAGTCTCAATTCAACGACGAAGGCACCTCATGAAAGCGTGCCGCCTCAGCAAGTAGGTCTTCACCCAGCCAGCTTGTTGTAGAGCTTCGCCACGCCTTCGGGGCTGCGGCAGGCGAGGGCGGCATCATCAACGACGCCAACCTCTGGGCCACCGAGACGATGGGCAATCCCAAGTATCCCCTGGAGCTGTTCCTGCGTGTCATAAACGTCAGTTTGGAGACGATGAAGATCGTGGACGCGCTGCCGAAGCTGGATTTAGCATCTTAGGGTCGCCAAGCCTGTCCCGCCATTCAGCCACGCCCACACCCAACTACCCAATCCCATGCGCTACATCCTTCCCCCCTGTGCCATCCTCCTGATGGCGAGCCTTTTTCCCGACAGCTCCTTTGCTCTGCCGTTCTATATCGGCATCGGCTTGTATTCGATTTTGATTACGGTGGGCCTGTACCGGAAGGTGACTCCCGAGATTCAGCGCCAGATTCTGATCGCGTCATCTGGCGCTGTTTTAACGGCCCTTGCAGTCGGCGCGTTCTTCTACCTGAGATGAGCGTGGTGGCGTGAGAAGGCGCGCAGCCTCAGCCAGCCAGCTTGTTGTAGAGCTTGGCCGCGCCTTCGGGGGAGCGACCAAGTCAGCGCTGCTCAAGTGCCTGACCAAACAACCCATGACGGCGCTGGCCAGCATGAAAAAGCTGGGGCTGGCCGCAGTGATTCAGCGCCGTCTGAGCTGGTTCAAAAATGCGGGTTTCACCCCATAGCGGCTGCGGGGGATGCTTTGGCAGGCTAATGGGCGGTTTCCTCCGCTGTCCCATGACCTAGCCACCTGCCATGAACCCCAATCACTTGCCCGCCTTTCTCCGCCCTCTCTTCCGCTCTGCTGCCGCTGGCACTGCTGCCTGGGGGCTGGCCGCCACGCTGACGATGCACCAGGCCCACTGCCAGGTGGTCCCGGCACCTGTGGTGGAAGTCCGCAAAACGGAGACGCTTGCCTCCCATGAAGATCCCTCCGCCCGGCTTGTCAGCATCCTCAAAATCCAGAACATCGACCAACGCCAGGAGCGGCTGATCACGCTCGGCATTGAAATGGGAAGCACGAATCCTGAGAGGGGCATGCAGATGTTCCAGAATGAATTTCCTCCGGCCCTGGACCAGCAGATTTTCGGTGTGCCGATGCTGCGGCACTGGGCTGCCAAGCAGCCGCTCGCCGCGCTGGCCGCCTGCCAGCGGATCCCTGAGGGAGAGCGCCGGGCGCTGGCCTACTCCGCCTCTCTCGCCGGCTGGGCCACGGCAGCTCCGCAAGAGGCGGCAGCCTGGACGCTGAAGAACCTCTTTGGCATTTACCGCCGGACGGCGATCGCCCGCATCGGCCAGGTGTGGGCCAGCACCGCGCCCCGGAAGGCAGCCGAATGGGCGCTCACTTACTCCTCTGAGGTGGATCAGGTTTTCAGCCTCAGCGAGGTCATCGAAACATGGGCGGATATCTATGGCCGTGATGCGGCGGAGTGGTGCTCCCAGCTGCCGCCGGGGAAGCTGCACGATCTCGCGCTCTCGAAGGCCATCTTCAGATGGGCCGACTACTTTCCCCAAACCGCCATCGAATGGCTCGTCAAGCATCCTGACGCGCTCTGGCTGCTGCCACGGGTGGCTGCCCGCTGGGGCCAGCAAGATCCGACGGCCGCCTCGGCCTGGCTGGACAAGAACGTGAGTGAAGCTACCGCCCAGGAGTGCCGCCAGGCCATGGTGCTGGAGTGGGCCAACTACAACCCCCCGGTCGCCTTTGAATGGGCGGACAAAGCTTTGAAAGGCAGCCCGCGCGAGGTCACCTTTTCAGCGATCTTTAGCCAGTGGGGCTCGGAGTATCCCCAGGAGGCACGGCTCTCCGCCCTGAAGCTGAAGGATGAAACCGAGCGCTACAGCTCTTTGGAGTCTATTTTCATGAGCTGGGGCACCCAGGATATGGAAAGCTTCAACGCGTGGTTAAAGCAGCAGCAGCCCGGCATCGAAAGAGACATCGGCATCGAGCAGATGGCCGTGATTTTGATCCCCACGAATCCTGCCGCTGCGCTGAGCGAGGTGCTGACCATGCTGACCGCCGCCCGCCGGCAACGCGCCCTGACCCAGCACTACCAAGACTGGAAGCGCAACGAGCCTCAGGCTGCTGAAGCCTGGCTGAATGAGCACCCGGAAGTGGTGAAGCTCGTCACACCCTGATCGAGCCGCAGGCGATCTGGAATGACCACCCTCTTCACTCCAAGCGAGACGCTGAGGGCCTTGGTCATTCCATCTGCGGACGGGTCAGACATCGCAGACCATGGCCGCATGGCGCAGGGCCTTCTTCACGGCGGGTTAGTAGATCTCCTGGTTTTCGTCCAGCTCACAGCATGCGTGGAATGGGGGCAGGGAGAAGCGGAGATGGTTGACGGCTGTGCTAAACTCCCGGCGTAACTCTTTTCGCTGCCCTGGCAGCGGAGTTTTCTCCTTCAAGCTCATGACACTGACCTTTTCCTATCGCAAGACGACGCAGGCTCTGAACTACCTAGCGCGGCAGGCAGGTGGGCGCATCAACAAGATGAAGGCTCTGAAGCTCATGTACTTCGCCGACCGCTATCATCTGCGGAAGTATGGCAGGCCGATCTCCAACGATGAGTACTTTGCGATGAATTTTGGCCCGGTGGCCTCGGCGACGAAAGACTTGGCGGAGGGCAGTGACTTCCGCCCGGATGTGGAGAAGCAGTATGCCAGCCAGTATCTGGACCCGGTGAGCCGTTACGAGTACAGCTCGCTGGCACCGGTGGAGGAGAAGGTGTTTTCCCTGACGGACCTGGAGTCGCTAGCCTTTGCCTGGCGTGAGTTTGGCGGACATGACCAATTCCAACTGGCGGAGCTGACCCACGAGTATCCTGAATGGAAGCGGCATGAGGCGGCGCTGACCTCCGGGGTGAACTCGCGCCTGAAGATGCACTTCGACGACTTCCTGGACGACCCGCGCGCAGGGATCAATCCCTGTCACCCGCTGGATGAGCGGGAGCGCGCTGCACGTCGGGACGAGATCGCTGATCTGCGTGAGATTCACAACCTGTGGAACTAGCCGAGGTGGACACTCGTGGACCCTTCTTCACTGCCCTTTGAACTGCGGCTGAGCCTGCGACGCGGCACGGTGTATTACTTTCAGCACCGGGGTCTGCTCAGTGAAACCTCGCACTACTTTGTGGTGATGAATACCGACCCCCAGAGGGACACGGTGCTGCTGCTGGCGGTGGCCTCTTCCCAGGTGGATAAAATCCGAGAGCGCCGGAAAAATCTGCCCCCTGAGACGCTGGTGGAGGTGTCTCCTGGGGACTACGTGGGCTTTACCAAACCCACGCTGGTGGATTGCAATCAGGTGTTTGAACTAGACCGGGCAGAACTGGTGTCACGCTATCAGGCAAAGAGCATCCGCTCCCATCCCGACCTGCCTTTGGAAATTCTCAATCGAGTGTGTGAAGGCATCCTGGCAAGTCCGCGCGTGGATGAGGCCTACAAAGAACTCATTCGACCCTGATGCTTGTACCATGCCTGGGCCGACCCGGCGCGGTGGTGTCGGTCACACATCGCAGACCATGGCCGCATGGCGCAGGGCGAGGATGGTGTCCGGCCAGGTGGGGATGAACTCATGCGCGACGAAGTCGTGGTAGCCGATCTCCTGGACCGCTTTCATCACGGCGGGGTAGTTGATCTCCTGGTTTTCGTCCAGCTCACAGCGGCCGGGGTTTCCAGCGGTGTGGAGATGGCCGATGTAGTCTTTGTGCTGGCGCAGGCGGCGCATGACATCGCCATTCATGATGCTGACGTGGTAGATGTCGAAGAGCAGCTTGAAGTTCGGGCTGCCGATCTGCTTGATGAGGTCCACGCAGAAGTCCACGTCATCGCCGAAGTAGCCGGGGTGGCCTTTCATCGGGTGGGAGCTGTCGCGTGAGTTCAGGTGCTCCAGCACGAGGGTGATGCCCTTCTTTTCGGCATGGGGCAGGACGACTTTCCAAGTGTCGAGACAGTCTTTGATCGCCTGCTCTCGGTCCATGCCGTCGAATTTCATCCCGGTGAAGGTGATGACCTTCTTCGCGCCGACATCGGCCGCCACATCGATGCCTTCGGTGAGCTTGGCGATGACTTCGTCGCGGAACTTCGGATTGCAGGGGCCATTGCTGAAGCCGTGACCGCCGACGAGCGAGATCTCCAGCCCGAGCTTCTTCACGTCTGGGTAAGACTTCCGATCAATGCCCTCGATGCCCACGAGCCCGATGTCCTTGGCGTGTTTCGCCAGCTCCAGGGTATCCATCGGCTTCCAGCACCAGCCCATGAGGGTGTGCTTGATGCCTTTGTTTTTGATCTTGTAAGCCGGGTCCGCTGCGTCTTTGGCGATGCTGATCGCTGCGGCCTGGGAGGCTGAAGGAAGGAAGGCTGCGCCCAGGGAGGCTGCGGCGGTGGTTTGGAAAAGAGAGCGGCGTTTCATGGTGGGAAAAGGAACGCCGGGCTCCTCACCGTCTTGCGGATGAGATAGCCCGGCGTGGGAGTCTTGCTTGCTGGATCAGGCTTTGCCGACGGCAGCCACGATCTTCTCAGCGGCATCGGTGAGGCCTTCTGCGCTGGTGATGGCGAGTCCGCTGGCGGCCAGGGTGGCCTTGCCGGCTTCGACGTTGTTGCCTTCCAGGCGGACGACGAGGGGGATGTTCAGGGAGACTTCCTGCGCAGCGGCGACGATGCCGTTGGCGATGATGTTGCAGTCCATGATGCCACCGAAGATGTTCACCAGGATGCCCTTCACGTTTGGATCACCAAGGATGATTTTGAAGGCTGCTGTGACCTGCTCTTTCGTGGCACCACCGCCGACGTCGAGGAAGTTCGCAGGCTCGCCGCCGTGGAGCTTGATGATGTCCATGGTGCTCATGGCCAGGCCGGCGCCGTTCACAAGGCAGGCGATGTTGCCATCGAGACCGATGTAGTTCAGGCCGAACTCGCTGGCAGCGACTTCGCGGGGATCTTCTTCCGTCGTGTCACGCATGGCGACGACGTCCTTCTGGCGATAGAGCGCGTTGTCGTCGAAGTTAAACTTCGCGTCGAGGGCCACGACTTGGTTGTCCGTGGTGATGGCGAGCGGGTTTACTTCCACGAGGGAGCAGTCACTCTTGATGTAGAGATTCCAGAGGGCGCTGATGAGTTTCACGGCTTGATTAGCCAGTGCGCCTTTGAGGCCGAGGGCGGCTGCGATCTTGCGGGCCTGGTAAGCCTGGAGTCCGAGCGTGGGGTGGACGAATTCCTTGAAGATCTTCTCAGGAG
>JAGKWZ010000200.1 GCA_021151605.1 Verrucomicrobiaceae bacterium | reverse complement strand
CGTCAAAGACGCCCTCAAAAAGCCCGACCTCAGCGACAGCGAAGCCAAAGCCACTCTGCAAACATGCGATCTCGTCATCGCCGCCCTGCCCGAGTGCCTGCCGCCCACGCATCCCCAGCACGACGAGCTTCTTTCCAAAGCCCACAACCGCCGTGGCGACTCCCTGCTCCAGCTTGGCCGAGCCGATGACGCCCTCGAAGCCTTCAACGCCGCCCATCCCCTCGCCCCCGACGACGCCTACATCCTCTACAACCGCGCCCGTGCCCACCTCGCCCTCGGCGATACCGACAACGCCCGCGCCGACCTCCAATCCGGCAGCGACCCCAAATTCAATCAGCCCCTCGCCCGCGAACTCTCGCTGAAGCTGCTGAAGGAGATGAAGTAGGATCGCCCACACCGCGATCCTCACATCGTGCATGGACACCGCCGTCTTCGCGTCATCCACAACAGGCCGATCAAAACAAGCAGGCCTCCCGCAGGCTCTGGAGCAGCCGTGGTAGGAAGCTGCGGCGTGCTGCCAGCATCCACAGGTTTTAAACCGGCACGGTCATACTGCTGCTGATTCTCCAGCACGACGGCACCCGAGTAAGGCGTGACGAGCTGATGCTGTGCCGCCCGCTTGGCTTGGTCTGCCTCCACCTGATCACGACCTTGGAAAACGCTCATCACTTCTGAAAAAACAGCGTGGCGGGCCAGTTGATCCCACACCTCTTTGCCATCTGCGGGTGGTTCAGCCGCGCGGGAGTATTTCACGGTCGAGACTTCGCCATCATGCAGCTTCTGGATGATTGTGACCAAGCTCTCCACCCCTTCACGATCCCAGCGCAGACCACCCGTGACAGGTGCTGCATCGTAAAGCTCCTCCAACAGCCGATTTCGCCCCTGCTCCAATGCCAAAGCATGGATGCGCGGAGGGCTGCCACCACGTTCCAAAAGTTGTTTCACGGCTTCCTTGCGTCCGGCTTGGGCTGGCTGAGGACCATGCAGCCACAGCAGAGTAGCGTCGGCTTGACCACTGGCTCGCTGACGCTGGAGCGCTGCCATGATCGCTGACGCACTGTCCCGCCCACCAACGAACCTCGCCGCATCCAGACCTTGGGCGAGTTCAGCGGGCCTCACTTCGTCCGCACCGGAGTCATTGCTCACCCAAACGGCGAGCTTCGGATTTTTCGCGGCCAGCTTTTTCAAAACATCTCGGATCAACTCTACGTGCGGGCGCAGAGCTGCGGAGCCATCCACAATGATCAACAGCGGCTTGTCCGCGCTGGCGGTGGCAACAGATGGCGTGCGCTCAGCAACCACGATGGGCAGTTCATCCCCTGCGGCCAACTTGTCCCGTGCCCACACTTTTTGCAGTGGCTTATCCTGCGTGCGGAAGACGAGGCGACCGAGCTCCGCCTGCGGCACATCAGCCTGCCACACCCAGGCGCTGTCCTGCGTGCCTGCGGCATCTTTGTAGCCTTCGCCGCCGCTGAGAGGTCGGCCTGCCTGCACCCAGACGGCGTGTTTAGCCCCATCATGAATCGTGAAGTTACGCTCGATGATCTGCGGCATAAAAAGTGCCTGCTGCATTTGCAAAGGCGCCGTGATGCCGAGTCGGACTTTCATCGTCCCACCTGGCGGCACGGGAAAGCACTGCGTTAGCACACGATCCGGCCCGACCATGTTTACCAGCACTGGATCACGTCGATCCACCAGCACCGTCTGGCGGTAAGCTTCGGTGACTTGAGATCGTGAGGCGTAGGCAGCCTCCCTCGGCTCGCCATTGATCCAGAGCGTAAGCCGCGAGACACAGCCACCCGCTGGCAGCAGCATCTGGCAGCGTGCCTCCTGGGCATTGCTGTGCTGGTTTTTAAACTCCAGCGTCCACTCGCCATGAGCCAAGGCACTATCACTGTCCACATGCCAGTCGAGGCGTGAGGAGAAAAGAGACAGCCCACGAATCCGCGCTCCCACCTCAGATCCACCACGCTCGTCATCCCACGCGAAGTCATCAAATCGAGTGTCTCTTTCAGCGATGATACCTCCGCGAGCCATCAGCACACCGCGCGGCGGCTTCACATCGCTAAAGACACGGCCCGTTACACGAAAATAAAGGGAGCGTAGTTGCTCGCGTTCGTTTTCACGCAATCCACGTATCCTGCCGCCCAGCTCCCAGTAGCGCCTGCCCGCCTCCATGATTTGCACCGTAGGACCGAACCTGCCTGCCTGCGCACCCGTGTAACAGAGACGGAGCAAAAATTCCTCCCGCCAGGGACCGCGCAGCCGGGGCAGCGTCTCGGCGGCATCTCCTTCTCCGCTCGTTACTGAGGCTAGCGCCGCATCAACATCTGAGCGCAGTTTCAGCATCGGTAAGTCAGCCACGAGCATCAGACCGAATGCAAAAGCCATGCCGCCCAACCAGGGCGGGCGCAGATTCGTCTCCGACTTCACCCTCGAGATGAACCAAGCTACCAAACAAGCCAACGGCCCCAGAGCTGACCACGCCAACGCCGCGCTCAACAGTCCATCCAAACCACCGAACATAAAAATCAGAGTGAACGGCAGCATGATCGCACCCAAAACATTCAACATCCCCATCGCGACGACTCCGTACAGTATGGCAATCAGCGCAGCACCGTGGAAAAAAGCCACTACACGAACATCCACGAACTCAGGTCGCCGACGAGCCATCCACGGCAAAGCAATCCCGGCGGGCATCAGCAGTGCCAGCATGACATGCCATCTCGTCGGGATAGGATCGACATACTGCAGACCACAGGCCCCAGTCAAAAGCTCCATCACCAACGACAGTAGCGGCAGCACCAGGCCGGCACCGAGCACGATCCGCCGGAAAGAAAAAGTTCGGTCTTTCATGCCATCAGCCTACCTGATGCACCCTCGCCTCGTCATCAGAAATGATGTGAGCCACACTTCACCACCCGCCGCCGAGTGCTTTCACGAGCAGCACGGTGGCGAGGTAAAGCTCGCCTTGGAGGCGGGTGGATTCGCGCTCGGCGCGGAGGAGGGTGCGCTGGGCATCCAGCACTTCGTAATAGGCCACCAGACCGGAGTCGTAGCGCTTTTGGGCAAGCTCGAGAGCCTTAGTGGCGGAGGCGACGGTCACGTCTTGGGCGGCGGATTGGCGGTGGAGGACATCGAGCGCGCTGAGGCTGTCCTCGGTGTCACGCATGGCGGTGAGCACGGTTTGGCGATAGGCGGAGGCTCCCTGCTCGTAGCGGGCTTTCGTGGCTTCGTGGGTGGCTTTGACACGACCTCCGCGCAGCAGCGGCCACTCGACGGCGGCAGGCCCGAGGCCCCAGATGCGGCTGCTGCCATTGTCGATCAAATCGTAGAAACTCGTCTGCGTGCCACCGCGCAGGCCGATGCTGACGGTGGGAAAGTAGGCCGCCTTTGCCACGCCGATCTCGGCATTCAGAGCCGCCATCTCGCGCTCCGCAGCGGCGATGTCGGGACGGCGCTCCAGCAGAGTGCTCGGCACACTTTTCGGCAAAGAAGGCGGCAAGCCCGCAAGTGGCCCGGCAGGCAGATTGAACTCGCCCGGCATCTTCCCGAGCAACAGCGCGATGGCATGCTCCAGCTCCGCGCGTTGCCTTTCCAAGCCGATGGCCTCGGCCTGCGTTTCGGCGAGATCTGTCTCCGCCTGAGCCACATCGATCTGGGCAATGTCACCCTGCGTGAAACGCTTCCGGGCCATGTCCACCGTGCGCTGGCGGACGGCGACGGTGCGCTTCAAAAGAGCGATCTGAGCATCCTGAACACGCAGCGCGTAGTAGTTCATCGCCAGCTCGCTGAGCAGGCCGAGGTGTGCATTGTTCAGATCCGCCTCCACAGCATCGGCACGTGCCCTGCCAGCCTTGCCCTGGTTGCGAATGCGCCCCCAGAAGTCCACCTCGTAGGTGAAGTCGAGCGTGTTCAGCAGCGTGTTGCGCGTGCGTCCACCCGCAAATTGAAACTGCATCGTACCTGTGCCGCGATCCCGCTGTGCGCTGTTGCGTATCGTCGCGAAAGGAAACAGCCCCGCTTTGTCCGCACGAGCTTGGGCGCGTGCCTCGACCACACGCTGGCGGGCGATTTCCAGCGTCGGGCTGGCCGTCTCCGCCTCGCGCATGAGCTGGCTGAGCCGTGCGTCTCCAAAGTAGCGCCACCAGTCACCACGCGCCTCGGCATCACTTGGCTTTGCCGTGCGCCAGGGGCCCTGTGTCTTGAATTCCGTCGGAAGGTCCGCCTTCGGCCCGAGATATTTGGGCGCGACGTTGCAGGATGCGACGAGGAGGGAAAAAACCGGCAGCAGTGCGCGCGAGGCGGTTAACAGTGGGAAAGAAGGCATGAGTGATTCGGCAGCATCGCCTCTTTTGAAAGCGAGAGTGTCATTAACGCCATTCGGACGGGCCTGAAATCAACATTTCCAACCAACGGATGGATCTCAGTGCACTGCGTCCTCATTCCGCCAGCCGCTTCCACACTTCGGGCAGCTTGGTCTCGATCAGCTTTCTCGTGGTCACGGGGATGCGTTCGCGGGTCATGGGCACGTTCACGCTGTCTTCTCGATCCAGCTCGCCGGGCTGGCGCGAGTATTTGAAGTCCTTTTCCAAACCACCATCCGCCGTGAGCTTGAGATCGCTGCGCACTGGATTGGGGATCGAGAGGTAAAAGGTGTCTCGTCCGGTGCTTTCGCTGGCTCGAATCCGGGCAGTGGCCAGCTCGCGAAAAAGCTCCCGCGCGGTCCATTCGGCGGGGTTCACATACTGGATCTTCGGGGCGATGAGTTTTTCAAAAGCTGCCTCAGCACGCAAAGCAGTGAACGCGGCATCGATCTCCGACTGCACGAGCGGGAAGTGAGTGCAGCCGAGCACCACGGTGCTCAGCGGCGATGCTGCGCCGCCCTTTGCATGAGCCTGCATGAGCTCGCGGACATCGGTGGTACAGCGTTCGGCCACGCTTTCCTTGAAGGCAGGATCTCCTTCGATCACTCCCGCGAGGTTCGCGCTGCCTTGCTGCGTGATGGTGGGCACGCTGCGTCCGGCTAGGCCAAGCGTCTGCCCGATCACTCGCGGATAAGCGCCGCTTGCACAAGTGCCCACGGTGGCCAGCACGCCCACGGCTCCATCGCGATGCGCTGCCTGCACGCCTCGCGCGCCAGCTTCCACGACACCGACCACGATCACCGGCAAGCCCCACGCTTTCAGCGCCGAGCGAATGTCCTCGATACCGTAGGCCGTGGCGGTGTTGCAGGCGATGACGAGCGCTTTTACAGGCGGCTTGTCCTTCTTGAAGGACTTCGTCTGTGGATCAAACCAGCGTTTGCCGAGCAGAAAGATGGCGTCTTTGACGATGAGTTCGCGCAGGTAATCCGTGCGCCCAGCGCTGGAGTAGTTGCCATAGGGCATGTTTGCCTGATCGCCGAAGTATTGGAAGCGCTCGTCGGCGAAGTCGGGTTTGCCATCGCTGCCAGGCTGGAGCGTGTCGTTGTGAAAAGCATCCAGCGTCAGGATGGCCTCCAGCACGGTGAGTCCGCCGATGCCTGAGTCAAAGACGCCGATGGGCAGGTCGCGGGTGTCTTTTTTCAAAGCTTCCACCTCGAAGCTGTAAGCCACCTCGCCCTGCGAATGCTCACGCGCGTGCTGCACGAGATCGGCGGCGAAGGTGCTGCTGGTGAAGAGGAGAATGAGGAACCGTTTCATCACAGGGCGAAGGTTTCAGGGAGCAACTCGGCAATCGTCATGGTCACAGGTTTGCCGTGGCGGAGAAAGGTGATCTCCGTGGCTCCGCCGGGCAGTGAAAATTCGGCGAGCACCTGCCTGCAAGCCCCGCAGGGCGGGAACTCATGGCCGAGGCACACGACCGTGGCTCGCACGATCTTCATCCCTGCGCCTTCTTCGGCCACGGCACGGAAGACAGCGTTGCGTTCGGCACAGATGGTCAGGCCGTAGCTGGCGTTTTCCACATTGCAGCCGGTGAAGATCTGGCCCGTCGTGGTTTCCAGCGCGCAGCCGACCTGATACTTCGAGTAAGGCGCATAGGCCTTTGCGGCCACGTTTTGAGCGAGTGTCAGGAGATCAGACATGCGGGCATGATGACATGCCGGGAGGGGAAGTGTAGAGCGAACTTCCACGTTCGTTCTCTGGACGGATTGCCAAACGGAAGACCGAACTTGGAAGTTCGATCTACGGTGAGCAATCGCAGCCGCAGCACTCGATGCCGTCGCCATCGCAGGGATTGCAGTCGCACATGGAGCCGCCGCGTTTCGGTATCCGGCAGCAGCGCACGCAGTCGCAGCAATCGGCCGGACAGTCACAGAAATCCCATTTGCTGCAGCAGCGTTTCTCTTTCCGGCCCATGCGTTCGAGCTTCGGCTCTGCGCGCTTGGCTCCACCCTCACCTTCACGCACCTGATCCACGCGTTGTTCAGCTCCGTCGATGAGCACCGCCTGGAGCAAATCTCGATTCCGATGCAGAGGCAGGCTTTGAAAGGCGGCGCGAAGACTCGCCAATGCTACTTCCAAGTGCGGCAGCAACGCCTCGCGACGACCCGAAAGGTGTGGGAAGGCATTCAGGGGATTGAACTGACCACGGCGCTGATCCTTCGCCCAGTCCTCCCAGGCATCCTGCGCATAGATGAGGAATCCGAGGCTTTCGCCAAGCTGCTGCAGCGCAGGTTTGGCCGCAGGTGCATCGGCCACAGTGGCGAGGTGGGCGACGATCTCGCCAAACGCGGCGCTCGTGGGGCGTGCGCAGTCGTGGAGGCTTGCAGTGCCGCTTTCGATCTGACTTTGCCCTGCCATCCAGGAGCGGACTTGAGTCACAGGAAAGTTCATCCCATGCAGCAGGCCCAGGGCATCGCCGATGGGGCGATCCAGTGTGCGGGAGCCAAGTCTTGCGGCCCAGCGTCGCCAGCCGCGTTCATCGTGCGCGTCGTCATCCAGCTTCGCGCTAAGGCCGCAGATCGTGACCGCGGCGGTGTATTGCAGGACGGCACTGTCGGTCACGAGATCACGAGGCGTGGCGAACTTGTTGCAGCAGGTCGTCTGACAAAGCTGGGGCGGGCTTTCGGCCAAAGCGGAGCCGAGGAGCGTGAGGAAGGTGCTGTCCCGATTCACCAGCCAGCGCGCCCAGGCTCCGTAGTGGCGGTGAAGGCTGGTGCCGAGGCCGCAGAAGTGCGCTCGGTAGAGAGTCGCCGCCTTTTGGCAGCACATGGAGGGACCGGGAAGATGGCCGAACATTGGTGAGGTAAACTGGAATCAGCAGGAGATAAAATCAATCCACCTCAGGATGAAATCAAAATACCCGCAGTAAATGAGCTGGACCGCCAGAGCGCCGTCACCCCCGCAAGCGGCAAGGCAAGATCGTCCATGCACCCAGCTTCCCGGCAGCTAGGTACGCGGTGTCGCTCATTGTGGTGCCCCCAGGTTGGAAGCCTCCCAGATTTTGATCGCCTATCGTCGCTCTTTGGGTGTAAACGCACGCTCATGAGCACCCAAGTTTGTGAGATTCCCGCTCATCCGTCGGCAATCAAGCAGCTAACCCAAACTGTGGGTCTGATAACCATCTTAACCACCAATACATGAAGACTTGGGAACAGCGCTTCTTCGAACTTAATCGAGAGCAGGAGATTGAACTTGTAGGAGTCTGCTTCTCGCACGTTTTCCGTGGGCTTAAAGCACTCGGCTGGAACTGCGACGACGAGTTTTGGGCACCCGATTTACAAGTGTCGCGCTTTACTCAATTGGAGGAGGAGATGTTTGTGATCCAAGAGACTTACTTTGACCCTAAATTGACTGGCGAGGACCGTAGGATTTCTGAGCTGAGGGCTTTCATTTCTGCGATCGACCCGAATGAAGACCCTCTCGCTGGTGTTCCGCCTTCCCACAAAACCGCCAACGCGGATGAGGCGCGGATGCCCATTGCCTAAACGTTAGCCTTCACCTCGACGCTTCCCGAGCAGTCATGACCAAATGAATCGTCCTCTCTGGCTCCGCATTATCCGCACGACCTTGTTCCTTTGGTTGGCCCCCATGCTCGTCGCCGGTTTCGTGCAGCGGATGCTTGCACGCAGTTACCCTGTTGCAGCCAATCATCCACTTCTGACCTTTATTGGACTGACCATTGTTGGCGGCACATTGTGGCTTGCCGCTTTGATTGCTTTTTCAAGACGAGAACTTGGCCGGTATCAGGTTGGGAAAATTCATTCTCGGTTCATTGCCCGGGATGTGCGGCGAGATGTAGAGATTCTGGACATTTCCAGACTCCAGGAGGGATTCATCACTGCCAGAGTTCGCACCACGAACGTCCTTTACGTCACCAAAGGTCTTGCTTCGCAGCCAGACTTTGAACCGGCGAGGAAGATCGCCGTTGTTGATCTCTGGAAATGGACTGGTCTGCCTTGGGGCGGCTTGGAGAATGGAACCTCGCTTGTAGGCACTCACCCACACAACCAGCAAGACTCATGATTCTCTCGACTAAACATCAAAGGGCGCGGCTGGGTAATCTCTACCAGCCCGTTATTTCGACGCACACCGCCGCTGGTAGGGTTGCCAACGCTTAATCGTCACCCCACCTTCAGCATCGCCACGAGGTGCTCGGCTTCTTTCGCGGCTTCGATGCGGCGGGCGGCGGTTTCGGCAGAGTGTTCTTGCTCGATCCCGCGGCACCAGCCTTTGAAGATCTTGCCGATCACGCGACGCACGTCGCCCTGCTGCGCACCGCCATCAGCGAGGTGAACGCCGCCTTCAAGGCCCATGAAGAAGCCGTCACCGCCGTAAAAGCGGCCACCACCGCATCCTTCGACGTCCGCAAGTAGCTTAACCGCGCCCTCGCCGACGGTCTCTTCCCAGCCAGTCGCACCTCTACCCACTCGCCAGCGGCTCCCGCCCCTGCGCCAGCGCTCCAAAAGTGACCGCCGGAGCGCCGTCAGACCTGCAAGGGGCAAGTCAGGAGCATCAAGCTTCGGCGCGACGCCTGCGACCTGCCCCTTGCACCTCCCAAGATCGCCCGCGAGACCCGCGACCCGCCCGCCGCAGGTCTCGCAGCCGCGCGTGAGACCTGCAAGCTGCCCGGTGCGGGTCCCACGCAGCTCCGTCAGCGCTGCAAGGTGCCCCGTGCAGCTCTCGAGATCCCGCGCGACGCCTGCAACCTGCCCCGCGCAGCTCTTACGCAGCTCCGTCATAGATGCAGCGCGCCCCTTGCAGGCATCACGCCGCTCCGTGGAGCACGCAGGAGGCCCCCCGCAGGTCTCAAGACGCTCTGTGAGCCGATTTTCCCGGTCGCAGCCACCCAACCATCCTCCAGGAGCCCCTTACCAGGGCCGACCGAGCCCTTTCCTGCCTTGATCTATCGTTCGCGCGGGGGCCCTCGCGCGGTTCTCGGCAGCGCGGCACGGTGTCTGAGTGTTCCGAACCGCTCGACACGATTTGGGCATTCTTTGCTTGGCTGTGAGGCGTTTTGGCACACGGTCAAGGCATGAGGAAATGCAGGGCTCGGTGACAAAAGCTGGCGCGGCGAGCCCATCGTAGGCCGGATGTGTTCGGCGCGCCGTGTATGGCAGACACGATGGACGCTCTTTGCCGAACTATCCGGCTTCTTGGAGCGCTGCAGACTCCCACCGCCTCCGAACCAGCCGGATAGTTTGGCGAAGGGGATCAGGAGTCAAAGCGAGGCGTCCCCCCGCCAAACACATCCGGCCTACGCCCGGCCCGCCGCCGCTTCTTCAGTCACGGTCCAGGGGCTCGACGCGATGCTGCCCATTGGGGAACCCCATCCGGGCCATCCGGGGTTCGGGCTGGAGATAATGTGGGCCGATCCATGACCGTGGGTTAGTTGTTCATGAAAGCTGCTGGGTGCCGGAGGCCCCTGGCTGGTAGCCGGTGGTGGAGTGAGGCTTGGCGAACGAGAACCACCGGTGGGTGCCACCCAGCGCCCTGCAATCAGGATGGCGTCCCGGCAGGGACGCCGGAA
>JAGKWZ010000199.1 GCA_021151605.1 Verrucomicrobiaceae bacterium | reverse complement strand
GCCCGGATGAGTTTTTCAAAGGCGGCCTGCATGGCTTTGACGCGGTCGGGATGCAGCGGGGCCACGTTCATCGACTCGGCGAGGTCTTCATCGAGGTTGTAGAGTTCCGGCTTGGCCTGGGCGACGTATTTCCAAGCGCCATCGCGGAAGCTCGGGGTGCCACCGCAGGCGATGTTCACGGCGTTCGTGCGGATGGGGCGATCTTCGCCTTTGAGCAGAGGCATTAGGCTGAAGCTGTCCTCGCCTGCCTTCTCCGGCAGCGTCGTGCCGAGGATCTCGGCAAGCGTAGCGAGGGTATCGGCTTGAAGCACTAGTTGCTTGCAAACGCTACCTGCTTTGACGACTCCGGGCCATTTCACGACGAAAGGCACACGATGCCCGCCTTCATAAACGGAGGTCTTGTAGTCGCGCAACGGGCCGCTGGGGAAGTGGCCCTGCTTTTCCATGTCCTTCACGCCGATGTAGGCCGCGCAGCCGTTGTCGCTGGTGAAAAGCACGAAGGTATCTTTTTCGACGCCACTGGCCTTCAAGGCCTCCAGCACGCGGCCAATCACCGCATCCGTCTCCATCACCAAATCGGCGAAGTCACTGTTCAGACCACTTTTGCCCTTCCACTCGGGATTCACGGCCAACGGCGTGTGCGGTGAGGTCAGCGGCAGGTAGAGCAAAAAGGGCTTCTTCGCTTCCGACTGCACCTTGATGAACTTTTCCGCCCGATCCGCCAACGCAGGCAAAATGCCCTCCAACTGCCAATCCGGCAGCGCGGGACCTTGCAGGCTGGCCTGGTTCTTCACTAGTTTCGATGCGGGCAGTAACTCGCTCGGAATGCCGACGGTGCGATCGCCGTCGATGAAACAATAGGGCGGCCAGTTCGGAACGTCGGTGCCGAAATACTCGTCAAAGCCGCGCTCGGTCGGTCCACCGGGGATGCGCTGCGAAAACACGGCCCTCCATGTCTCGCGGTGTGCGTCCGTGACTGTCGTCGAGACCTCGCCACCGCCGCCCGATTTGCCGCCAAAGCCGCTGAAGTGCGCCTTTTGTTCATCGGTGATCGGCCACTCGCGACCGAGGTGCCATTTGCCGATGCAGGCCGTGCGGTAGCCATGCTGCTGCGCCAGTTTGCCAATCGTCAGCCGATCTGGGGCGATGAGTGGCTTTCCCCACACGCCGACGATGCCGGACTGAAGCGTCGTCCGCCAATGGTAGCGCCCCGTGAGCAGCGTGTAGCGCGAAGGCGAGCAGCAGCCGGAACTCGAATGCCCGTCCGTGAATCGCATGCCCTCGGACGCCAGCCGATCCATGTTCGGCGTGGGGATTTTGGAGCGCTCCGGGTTGTTCGCGTGCATGTCGCCATAACCGAGGTCGTCCGCGAGGATGATGACGATGTTGGGGCGCTGCTCCGCAGCGAATGACGAATGTAGAATGACGAATGCCGAAAGGGTGAAGATGGAAAGGAGGCGTTTCATTGTCTGGCACGTTACTTGTTGATCCCGCTCATCGGGTGCTGGCTCACGATATCCCAGGCGATTTGCTGGAGGAGGGTGTTGAGTTTGGTTTTGTCGTCATCGCTCATGTCTTTGAGCAGTTTGAAGGCCTGCGGCACGGGCAAGCCGACGGGGCTTTGGCGGTAGATGACGGCGTAGTGGCAGTAGCTGGAGAGGATTTGTAGTGGCGGGTTGGCATGACCCCAATTGTCGCGGAAGAGATCGGCTTGGGCTTTGAGGCCGGGGGCTTCGCCTTTGACGATCTTTTCACGCAGTGTCACCGCCGCCATGCCGACTGGCACGATGAGCACGGCGTCCTTGCCGAGGCGTTGGTTGATGCCTTTGACGTAGTCTTCGATGTCTTTGGCGTAGCGCAGCGTGGCATCGCGGAGCTTGGCGAGGTCGGTGGCGTTGTGATCGACCTTCTTGCGCGTTTGCAGCGGATAGACGGGCTCATACTCGTCATTCGGCATCCAGTATTCCTGCACCGTGACTCGCAGCGCGGGGTTGTGCTCGATGCCGAGCTTCACGAACTGCTCGATGGCTTCATCTGGCAGCCAGATGGGCGAAAGCGTGAGGACATCGGCCTTTCCGGCCTTCAGCGCCTGTTTCACCGCGCTTTTCTCCTCCGGCACCGCCCAGTGTTTTTGAACCGTGGAGCCACCGATGCTCGAAATACCTGCCAGTTCGTGCTTCAAGCCCGCCGAGGTCGCCATCTCCGCGACTTGTCGATAGGTGAACACATGGAAACTATGCCCGCAGGTAGCAACGCGTTGCCCCACCGTGATGGGCGGCTGCAAATCGGCGGCGCGGGAGGTGAATGCGGTGAGGTAGAGGGTAGCTAGGAGAAAGATGAATCTCATGCCCATCTAACGTCGCTTTTCGCCTCATTACTCACTTGGCTTGCCAGATGCGTATATCATCAAATAGCACGCCGGGGCCGTTCACGGTGAAGTGAAAGCTCTCTTTGGTCTCGTGGGCGATGCCGGGCGACTTCAGGAGAACTGCGGGTTTGCCGTCGAGGGTGACCTGCATTTGATCGCCGAGGATTTCGATGGTGACGCCGTGCCAGGATTTTGGGTCGATGGTGATGTTCGTAGCGGTGCCGCGACCAATGAGGAGTTTGTCCGCCTCGGCCTTCTTCGCGGGGTCTTTGCGCATCTCGAAGATGTCGTTTCGCATCACGCCCTCCTTGTCATCGCCGATGCGGATCTGTTTCGGCGCAAAGGCCACGCGGTAGATGTGCCCGGCATGCGAGCCTTTGTGGTTCTCGTCATCAAAGACGGCGTTGAAGCCGGTGGAGCCATCGAGCTTGAATTTGAACTCGACGATCACGTTCTTCATTGGCCGATACACGCGACCGACTGCGCCGTGGTCGTCGCGGGTTTGCCAGCCTTTGAGCACGCCATTTTGCACGGCAAAGGACGGGATGAGCGGTTTCCACTCGCCAAGTTCGGAGCGCTCGAAGTCGTCGATGAAGATCAACTCGCCCTGCTGGGCCAGCGGTTCGGCGGCGAAGGCGGAAAAGGCGAAAAACAGGACAAGGAAAGGTTTCATGGCGACCTTTGAGAACGCTCGTCAACAGGCCGCCTCACGAAAAAGTGGACTCTATTCCATGCTGATCACCACCGCGCTGGCAGGCTGTATTTGGAAATGTATCCCGCCATCATGCATTTCCGGTGTTTCGACCTTCAATTCACCCACGGACTTGCCGTCCTTCGAGTCGTCGAAGGTCTGGCCGGCGTAGCGGAGGCCTCCGCTGACGGCGATGGCGGGGGCGGTGAGGCGTTTGAGGGTTGCATTACCTTCGCGACCAGTTTGAAGGGTGAGGTCGATGGACTTCGCGAGGTCTTTGTTGAGTGCGTGCGACCGGCTCGGCGATCCGCACGATGCCGTCTTTGCCCGATTGCTTGGGCTGACACGGCCTTTGCCCCTCAGTCTGAGTTGACTGCTGGGCGCTGGAGTGAGCCTTGCCTGCCTACGGAACGATTTTCATGAAGGTTGTGCCTTCGGCCTGAGTCTGGATCCCATGGGCGACGGCGATAGCGGGTAGATACACTGCGCGGTAGGTGACCGGTATGCCGCCGTCGGTGAAGCCCCCGGAAATATAGCCCGTGGCTGGCAGGATCGTGGTGGTGAAGTTCTTGATCGCGGCATTTGGCGGACTCTGTGTGACGCGGTTCGTAGAGGAGATGGCGATGGGGAAAAACCAGCCTGCCGCATGATCCAATGAGGAGTAAAAGAGGCCCGCATCTTCTGCTCCGCGTCCAGGGATCTGGAGAGACCAGATGATGGAGCCTGGGGCTGGTGGGATGTAGCGGTCCATGGTGAGGTGGATGTTGTCTGCGGCGGTGCCACGATGCAGAAGCTTGCGGCTGAGGCTGGCCTTCTGGCGCACCCAGTGGAGGTCACCCGTGTAGAGTGGATTGTTCACATCTCGGCGGTTGAGAATGAGCTGGCCCGTCACCTGCCCACCTCCGCTATAAAGCTTTTTGTGGAAGCAGGTGGTAAGCATGCCTTCCCCCTGCTCGGCCAGACCAGGGCCACGCCATAGCAGGTAACTGGCAAATGTGGTGGTCTCTCCATCTGGAAGGATGATAGTGCCAGAGACTGCGCCTTTGCTGGTGATGTTTAGGCTGCCGATGGCTGGGCCATGCCCATTAAGTCTGGAGCGGACTTCGATGTCGGCAAAGTTGTGCTTGCCTGCAAAGCTGGCCAGCGGGCTGCTCTGGCGTGCACGCAGGGAGACGAGCCTAGATCGTGCCTGGGTGGTGTCGGGTTGGAAATCAATGTCAAAGCCGCTGATGGATCCAAGAAAGGTCTTCGCATGCACATTGAGCCGCAGGGCGGGCAAATCGGGACGGGGAATCTCCACGATGCTGCCCCCCGGCTGTGTCCGCCCTGTGAAACGATGCGTGCCCTGCCCGAGTTCCAAGTTCCCAGAGAAGCCGCCGCCGATGGCGAGGGTAAGGGTGATCTTGCCATATTCCCAGGGCTCCCAGCCCTCGTCTTCCCCCACATCCAGCAGTGGCAGAGGAGCCTCAAAGGTTACGGCACTGTCCGCGCCCATGAACCAACTGCAGCGGAGGGTGATGTCGCCGACATTATCGGCGTCCACCGCGATCAGGTAGGGTTTGCCTTTGATCAGTTCCACCTTCATGACGCTGGTGGTGCGCTTGATGGCCACTAGGCTAGAGAGTTTCGTGCCGAGGTAAATGGCGGCCTTCGGTGCGGGTGCCGTACTGCGTGTCACATCCACCTCGAAGTAACCTGTGGCTGTCGGCACATAGCGGAACCAGGCTGATTTATTGGCGCTGCCTCCGTAGCCTGAGTGATTGGGCTCGCCCGCCTCCCGTGTGGCAGCAGTATTATCCACGGTGATCTCAAACCCATATTTGCCAGAGAGGCTCGTGGCGCTGGCGAAGTGGTCATTGGCTGGTGCCTGGGCGTGTAGAAGTGAGGCGGAGGTGAGCAGGGTGACGAGGCTGAAGAACAGGTGAAAGCGCATGGCAAAGTGGAGTTCACAGCCCTCTACGGGATCCTGCGCTGAGGGTGGCGCGGAAGGGGAAAGTTTTTTTCCGCACTCAGTTTCCTGTCGGCATGACCATCACTTGGGCGCGCTCTGGTCCTACGCCTGGCTGGCAGAGCAGGATGGCCAGCCAACGGCCATCTGGAGAGAAGCGCAGGCCCTCTGCTGCGTCCTTGAGCGGTAGTGAAAGCACCTCCCTCCAGGTGTCTGTGCGCCAAAAACGCAGGCCCAGACCGATCTCGATGGAGACGAGCGTGAGCCCATCTGGGGAGAATGCCAAGCCGGAGGCTTCTTCGAGGTGGCCATTGAGCGTCTGGATCAATCGGCCCTCAGGTAGCTGTCGCACATGGATGTGGCCATCGATACCTGCCGTGGCGAGCACTCGCCCCTCGGGTGAAAAAGCGATGTCACGCGCCCAGTGTGGGTCGTTTGACAGCAGGGTGGTGCGCCCGGTGGTGAAATCATGAAGCGCCAACTCATGCCAAGTGGCCGCGGCGACGTAGCGCCCGTCCTCGGAGGCTGCGAATGCCTTCAAAGAATCGCCCTTGGATAAAGGCTGCCGTAGCGAAAGCGGATGATCTGTGGCTGCGCCTGTGTCCAAATCCACACGTGTGATGATCCCTGGTGCATGCACTCCCACGACGTGGTGACTTTTCATCGGTAGGATGATTTTAAGTGCTTTGCCGATGGCAGACTTCGGCGCGGCTAGCTCTCGTGTGAGCGGCCTGCCCTGCGCCATGAGCCTCTGGGTGGCTTCGTCCCACAGCCAGAGACGTGATTGATCATCATGGCCGACCATGCTGCCACTAGGTGGGAAGGTGGAAAATGCATTGCCAGTCAGTAACTGCACACGGCGCGGTTTGTTAGACGGACTGAGGATGATCTGGCCACTGTCTGGCATGAAGGCTAGCGTCTCATAGCGCTGATGCGGCCAGAGCGGCAGGGCTGCTAGCCTGGGCTGTGGCAGTGGATAGTCGAAGAGCTTTACCACGCCATCTTTGTCACCCGTGGCGATCAGTCGGCCAGCAGAGTGCAGCGCGAGCGACCAGATTTCATTTTCATGCGCCCCCGTCACGCGGGCTGCTTCAAGTCCATCTGACCAGACGCGCAGGGTGCGGTCGGAAGAGCTAGAGATGGCCTGGCCATTAGCATCAAAAGTGACGCTCCACGGCCTGAGTTTGTGACCCGTGAGAGAAGGCAGTGCCTGACCCTGTCTCACATTAAACAGAAGCACGGAGGTGCTGCCCTGGAACAACGTGGCTGCCAACTGACCTTCATCAGGTGAGAATCTCAGCGACCACACCGAGCCGCTGGTGGCGAATGTCGTAGGCACCGCCGCAGGCGAGGTGAGGTCATGCAGAGAGATGCCTTGCTCCGAGTCGCCAGTACCAGGCCGCACCTTCCCGACGGCAAGGTAGCGCCCACTAGCCGAGAGCGCGACAGCACGACCAGGGATGGCCCATCCCTGCCGCTGTCTGGGGGCGGCATCACCCTGGCAGTCCCAAAGTGTGACGCGCCCTGCAGGCTCATAAAAAAAGGGGCCACCACTGCTCACCGCAAAGGTCCTTGTGGCAGAGCAATAGCCAAACTGGCGGCCTGGTATCTCCCAGAGCACATGGCCATCGACGGCAGATCGGCAGCGTATGACTGAAGCCTCCTCCGCCACAAGCAGACGATCCTGGGAGATCCACTCCACCTGATGCAGTCGCGGTTTTCCAGCCGCGATCAACTCACACTCCGGCTGTAGGAGACGATCACCGGTCAGCTTCCAAAGTTTAAGCTCGCCATGATGAGCGCCCGTGGCCAGACGCCCGCCGTCTGGGCTCCAGGCCAGGCTTGTGACGATGTGTGAGTGTGCAGGCAGCGCCTGTCTTTCCAACGGCATGAGCAAATGATGCAGCACCCGCCACTCGGGGCCGCGCAGATCTATCTCATGCTCTGCAGGCTTCAGCCCCTCCAGCAAAGCTCGTGCTTGGGCCGGATGATCGGTGTTCAAAGCCGCTGCTGCTGCCGCCATCTGACTGGAGTAAAGCTCTACTCTTCGCCGCATTGCCTCATGGCTTGCTCGCTGCCAGCCAAGGATCGAGGCCGTCAAGCCGCTGAAGATCGTCAGCACGAGCGCGAGAATGAGCGCAGCCATCATAGGCTGGCGACGTGCGTGTTTCCACAGCTTCATCACCGGTCCCACGGGACGCGCCAGCACGGGCTCGCCTTTGAGGTAGCGGTCAAGTTCGGCAGCCACATCCATGGCATTGGCATAGCGGGCGGATGGCTGCTTTTCCAGACAGCGCAGGCAGAGGGTCTCCAGATCTCGCGGCACCGATGAGTTTAACCAACGCAGGGGCACGGGCTCCTGCATCTGCGTGGCCGTCAGGACAGCAACCACGCTGTCTGCGACAAACGGCGGACGTCCGCTGAGGCAATGATACAGCACTGCCCCCAGACCATAGACATCCTCAGCCACGGAGGGCGGGACATTGTTTTTACAAGCCCGCTCTGGGGGCAAGTAGCCTGGAGAGCCCAGACTCTGAGCGCTGCGTGTCAGTGTCTGACCCGTGTCTAAAAAGCGCGCTAAACCAAAGTCCGTCAGCACAGGCTCCGTCTCCGCACGCAGCAGGATGTTTGATGGCTTCAAGTCTCGGTGAATCACACCCCGCTCGTGCGCATGCGCCACGGCGTAGGCCACCTCTCGGACAATGTGGGCAGCTAGATCCGTGGTCATGCGTCCCTGCTGCAACCGGTCTGCCAGCGACTGCCCCTGCACCAACTCCATCACGATGAAGGGCTGCCCATGATGCTGTCCGACCTCATGAATGGCCACAATACCTGGATGGTTCAGCCGTGCCGCAGTCTCGGCCTCACGCTGGAAGCGCTGGCGAAACTCTGCGCTAGAGAAAACCGCGCCGGGTAGAATTTTTAATGCCACCGTACGCTGTAAGGAGTTCTGACGTGCCTCATAAACCACGCCCATGCCACCCCGGGCGATCTCACGCACTAGCGTGTAGTCGTTAATGGTCAGTGTCTCCTCTGCGGAGCTAGCCTCCTCACTCAGCGTACACACCGGGCACAGCAGCGCGCCCACACCCGCAGGAAGGGGCGAGCCGCAATCTGGACACAGATACTGACGATCATTCATGAGCCACTCCATACGACAAAGTCTCCTCCAGGTGGCGCTTATCCACGCAGAAGACTCGCAAGATACGTCATTTCATCTGCGACCTCCTCGGGTGTGGACACCGTGTCGGCGATCTCCCTTTCCAACTGAGCGCGGAAACGCTTTCGCACACGCAGTGCAAAGCTTTTTACCGCCTCTTCCGTGCTCGCCAGTTCCTTCGCCGCTTCGATGTAGCTGCTGGCAGCTTGGCTGCCAGCCACTTTTTCAAACCACTGGCCCTTGCCCGCAGCAGTGTATTCCTGCCGCAGCGCCTGGGTAGCCCGCGATACCACATCCTCCGCCCACTGTCGGTCAAACGCACGCTCCGGGCTCGACTCGACCACTGGATGAAGCTGCTCAGCCTCGTCCGCATCCAGAGAGACAGTCATAGAGCCCGAGCCGCGCTTCTGCGCCTGGCTTCGACGGTGCTCATCCATGAGATGGTTCTTGAACGACGTAAGTAAAAACGTGCGGAATTTACCACGCTGAGGGTCAGCCATTCGCAATGCACCACGCCCGAGAAGTTTCGCAAAGAAAGCCTGCGTCAGATCCTCAGCATCTGCAGGGCTCCGCCCCAATCCACAGCAGTAGGCCTGTAGCGGACGCCAGTAGAGCTGGCATAGCTCATTCAGCGCCTGCATGGCCCCATCGGCACCCGCGTACAATACCATCGACCAACGCGTCTCTGGAAAGCGCGAGTTGGGTTCGGCATCATGGCCGAGTGCTGAGACGGAATGCATGGGCAGGAGTATGACGTTTCCGCTGGGCGGAGCAACTCACAGGCATCCCCTCACCGAACTCATGCATCATCACTCACCCACGCACCACAAAAACTCCTGCCGCGTGGGGCTGGTCTTCGCGGAGCGGAGGTAGATGCGGTTGTCGCAAATCGCGGGCGTGCTGAAGGATTCGTCGCCGAGGGCGTTTTGGCCGAGGAGGGTGAATTTTTCAGGTGTGGCGTCGAAGACGGAGGTGACGCCGGCTTTGCTGGTGACGTAGATGCGCGTGTCGGCCATCACGGGCGAGCCGTAGAACTCGCGGTCCACTTTTTCATTCCAGAGTTCTTCGCCGGTCGCGGATTTCCAGCAGACGGCGCGGCCAGCGTCACCGACAGCGAAGACGTGGCCGTTTTTGACTAGCATGGAGGGCACATAGGTTTTGGTGACGTTCTCCCACGCGATTTTGCCGCTGCCATCAGCTTCGAGCGCCATGGTATGATTCTTTGGATAACCTCCGCCGAGAAACACGCGGCTGCCATCCGTCACCGCGGTCACGACGGTCTCCTCGGTGCTGCCGTCGATGCTCCAGTGCTTTTTGCCGGTGAGCGGATCGAAGCTCTCGACCTTGTTGCAGCCGGCGAGCACGGCCTGGACCTTGCCCGCAGCCGTCACGATGCCGGGCGAGGCATAATTGGCCACCGGCGGGCGGTCCTGCTGCCACACGATTTCACCCGTGAGTTTGTTGAGGCCGGTCATCTTGCCGCCGCCGCGATGATCGGCGGACACAAGCACGATGTTTTGATAAATCACCGGCGAGGAGCCAAAGCCCTGATGCACCTGAAAATCGCACACACGACGCTGCCAGAGCTGCTTGCCCTTCAAATCGAGCGCGGTGGTGAAAACAGCGCCGTTGTTGAGGAAGTTCACATAAAGCCGCTCGCCATCGCTCACGACATCGGAAGAGGCCTGCGAGGAGATTTTGTGGCCCTTCGTGTTGAGGTTCCCGCGATGCACCACGGCTTCCCAGCGTGTTTTGCCGGTCGCACGATCAAAACTGAGCACGAGCTGCTCCTCCGTCTCCGCATCGGCC
>JAGKWZ010000198.1 GCA_021151605.1 Verrucomicrobiaceae bacterium | reverse complement strand
GTTCGACGAATTCGTGGTCGGTGTGGGTTCCGGCGGGGAGCTGGGCGGCGAGTTCGGTGCTGGTGATCTCGATGCCGATCTCCTCGCGGGTCTCGCGGATGGCACAGGCAGCGTAGCTTTCGCCGACGTCGAGGTGCCCGGCGGCACTGCTGTCCCATTTCAATGGGGAGACGTCTTTTAAATGGGAGCGCTTTTGCAGGTAGATCTCGCCACGGGCATTGATGACGAAGACGTGGACGGCGCGGTGGAGAAGGCCTTTGGCATGGACTTCGCCACGCGGGAGCTGCTGGATGACTTCGTTGCTTTCGTTCACGACATCGAACATCTCGCTGGCCTTTTGGCCGGCATCGGTGCCGTGGCGGTTTTCGTAGAAGCGGCTAAGATTCACCCACTCCTCGATGCTGAGTTCTTCGGCACGCAGGGTGGCGGGTTTTCCGAGGTGATCGACGAGAGCCTGCCAGCCTCCGGGAGCTTCGGGGAGGAGGTTTTTCATCTGCTTCCGACGCTGGCTGAAGCCGAGCTTCACGAGCCGCTCGAACATGCGTCGATCACAGACCGGCAGGCTGCGCGGATCACGCGGCGTCAGCAGGATGACGGCGCTGTCCACCTTCGGCTTCGGCTGGAAAACTTCCGGCGGCACGGTGCGGAGCATCTCCACATCCCAGTCGCGCTGGACGAGGATGCTGAGCGCGCCGTAGCCGTCCTGGCCGACCTTCGCCGCTAGGCGCTGGCAGACTTCTTTTTGCAGCATGAAGACGGCTCGGGTGACCGGTGTGGGCGGGGTGAGCAGGTGCTTTAAAATCTCACCACCGACAGAGTAGGGCAGGTTGCCGATGACGCGGACATCGCCGTGCCGATACCAGCTCTTGGTGCTGACGCGGGTGGCGTCTTCGTGGAGGACGGTGATGTTTGGCTGGTCGGCGTAGCGCTTCTGGAGTTCGGGCGCGAGAGCGTGGTCTTTTTCAATGAGCACGAGCTGCTGCGGGCGGCCGACGAGGTGCTTGGTCATGGCTCCGAGTCCGGGGCCGGGCTCGATGACAAAGGGGGCGTCATCGGGCTGGATCTGATCGGCGATCCAGCGGGCGAGGTCGTCATCGACGAGGAAGTTCTGCCCCATGCTCTTGCGCGGGGCCACTTCCTGGCCGCTGATGATACGTGTGTTGTGCCTTCCTTCGCCTGGAGATCTCATGCGTGGAGATGCACGGGGGAAGGTGCTTGCGCAAATGACGAAATCCGAATGAGGAATGACGTACCCAAGCGGGGACTCACTTCACCAGCGGCAGCGTCTTCTTCTGCTGGGCGCTGAGGAAGGCAGTATCGACGATTTGTTGGCCGATGCGGCTGATTTCGAGGGTGAGTGGGCCGATCAAAGGTGCGCTGGTTTCGAGATGGTGGATGAGGTGCTCGATGGGGTTTCGATTAGGAGCGAGCACGGGGTCGGCGGGGATCTCGTAGCCTTCGGGGCAGGCGCGGGTTTGGACACGGACGTAGCCGTCGTAGTCGTAGCAACTGAGCGTGCCTTCGCTGCCACGGATGACGAAGCCGCACCTGGGCTGCGGTTGATGTGTCCAGGGATCGGTGAAGGTGCCCCAGCGGGTCTCGCTGCGGCTGAGGCCGTGCTTGTAGCGGATGACGGCGATGGCGTGCTCATCGACTTCGAGCCCCGGTGTGCCGTGCCAGGTGCAGGTGACTTCCTCGGGCACCTTCGCGCCGAGATGCCAGGTGCCGAGCGTGGTGCCGTAGCCCATGTAGTCGAGCAGTGATCCGCCGCCCTGAGCTTTGCTGTAAAACCAGCTGGCTGCTTTTTCCTCGGCGCTGGGCTCTTTTTCGACCTTGTCGGCTCCGTGATAAAGAGGGCCGCGATTGCCGCCGCAATGCTGGAACTCCAGTGGCTCGCCGATGAGGCCTTCTTGAATTAAACGATGCGCCGTTTGTTGGGCGGCATCCCAGACGAGAGGCCAGTTGATAGCCAAAACTTTGCCGGTGGGCTTCATGGCGGCGACCATGGCATCTGCCTCCGCCACGCTGCCAGCGAAGGGTTTCTCCATGAGGATGTGGGCACCGAAGGGGGCGACCTTTTCCACCCACTCGCCATGTTTTGAGGCAGCAGGGCAGAGCACGACGATGTCCGGCTTGGTCTGCTCCAGGCAGGCGCGGTGGTCGGTGAAGACCTGGTCGGGCCGCAGGCTGAAGTCGCGTGCGGCGTCCACCATGCGCTCGGGCTGCTCATCGCAGATAGCGACGATCTCCGCGTTGGGGTGCTCCGAGGTCTGCCTTAGCAGATCCCCCATGTGGAAGTGGTCAAAATTGATGCCTGCGATGCGCCAGCGTTTCATAGAGCGCTCTTCTAAATGAGGCTGAAGGTGGCTGTCGAGCGTTGGATTGGTGAATCAGGCACTTCGGGCAGCAAAATCCATCAGACAGCTCAGCAGCGGGCCCTCTGGGTGCATGGGGATGATGTCGATGGGGACCAACTTTCCATCCGAGAAGATGACATTGCTCTGGCCGACATCGAACAGGGCGAGGTTCTGCTCAGGATGATACCAGCGTGTGGGATCTTCATAGACATCGGACCGGACAGGCAGGAATCCGAGCTCGCTCAACCAGCGGCTGATCTCGGGCCAGGTGGCGTTTCGTGAGGGATACCAAAGTTGAGATGTGATGACGGAAAAATGACCATCGATCATGCTGAAGCCTTCGAACTGGTTCAATTCGGGTGATAGGGTCTCAAGCAGCGCCAGTCGTGAAAAATACTGCCAGGGTGTAGCGGGTCGCATGAGTAATGTTTCATCCATCCTGATAGAGACGATCTCTGAATCCAAGAAAGGCCAGAAGCCGAACTTCGGACCTTTGGTGGCTTTGAATACAAACCCTCCTGCTTGCTTTATACCGAAAACAGCGTGCTCCATGCGGCCTGAGTGGCGCTGGCCGAGTGAGGCTGCTGGAAGCCAGAGACTCTCGTCGGTGGCCCAATCTGAGAGTATCTGGATTTGCCTGTCGCGCTCTAACTCGAACCCTCTGGGCGTCCAAGGCTGCGATTGATCTGAGCCACCTTCTCTTCCCAGGACATCAAGGGCTGCTTCGATGCTAGGTCGCGAAGCTCCCCGGGGGAGAACCAAGGTTTGACTGGAGCGAAAGCCGCTTTCGTTTGGGCGGCTGGTTTCGTCGATGCGGTCTCCTGACATGCGAGGGTGTCGGTGGTCATGGGCGGAGGGTAATGGCTCTGGCCGGGCTCGGCAATTATGAAATCAGGCCTTCAAAGCCCAGTCGAGCAGGGCTTGGGCATCCCGCCAGACGCCGCCTTCGGTGTCGTTGAGGACGACGACGATGCGGCGTTTGCCATTCCGCTCGCCGCTGGCGACGAGGCAGTAGCCTGCGGCGTCGGTGTAGCCGGTTTTCATGCCGTCGCAGTAGCTGGCGCTGCGCAGGACGCGGTTGGTGTTGGCGAGCTCTGTCACTTTACCGCTGGGCCACTTGAAGGTGTAGCTCTGGAGCTTCACAATGGTGCGGATGTCGGGAAGCTTGTCGCAGGCTTTGGCGATGACGCTGAGGTCTTTGGCGGTGGAGAAGGGTTCGTCTTCGTCTCGTGTGGGCAGGCCGTGGGGGTTGCGATAACGGCTATTTTGGAGGCCGAGTTCTTTGCACTTGGCGTTCATTTTCTCGACGAAGGCTTCGACGCTGCCAGCGTTATCCCGAGCGAGTGCTTGGGCGATGTCGTTGGAGCTTTTCACGAGCACGGCGCTGAGGAGTTGGCGGCGGGTGTATTGCTCACCTTCCTTGATGCCGAGGCGAACAGGAGCGCACTGGGTGTCACTTTTTTCGACGGTGATGATTTTGTCGAGGTCTCCGGCTTCGACAACGAGGAGGGCGGTGAGCAGCTTGGTGGTGCTGGCGATGGCTCCGCGCTTTTCCGCGTTCTTTTCCCACAAGACTTCATCGGTGGCGGTGTCGATGATGATGACGCGGTCGGCGCTGATCTGTGGGATGGGGCCGCGGAGCTGCTTGATCTCGATCTCGCGGCGGACGCGCTTGGTTTTTTCTAGATCTTCGGCGAGCTGCTTTTTCAGCATCTCTACCGACTGTTCACGCGCCAGAAGGTCGAGACGCTGGCCTTCAATGATTTGCTTTTGCTTCGCGACCTCCGATTCGCGACGGATGATGTCTGCTTCTTTGGCGTTCACTTCCTCCTCACGCCACTTGAGTTTGGCCTCCTTTTCGGGATCACCGCAGCTCGTACATATGAGAGAGGCGACCAGGGTGAGGAGGGCGGTTTTGAAGGCGTTCACGGCGGGCTTCATGTCACGATAAAATTAGAGTTCGGCGAGGAGTTCCTTAAGACGAGCGGCGGGCCATTGGCCGGGGGCGTTTGATTCACCGATGAAGCCGTAGTTCAGCAGGCTGCCTGCCTTTGCAAGCACCAAGCGGGAAACACGGCCCCAGGAGCCCATGCCCATGGTGGAAAGGCGCAGACGGTGGGAC
Organism: Verrucomicrobiaceae bacterium; assembly: GCA_021151605.1. Taxonomy (GTDB): domain Bacteria; phylum Verrucomicrobiota; class Verrucomicrobiia; order Verrucomicrobiales; family Verrucomicrobiaceae; genus Prosthecobacter. Next base: position 6,400 of record JAGKWZ010000198.1, on the reverse strand, counting down.
TCGGCAGTGATCGTGATCAGGCGGGTAAGGTCAGCGGGCGAGTTCAGAAAGGTGGCGATCTTGACGGCATCGAGCCCGGCAGGTTGGGCGAAGTTGATGGCTCCTCGCAGGACTTCTTCACTTGGTGTGGTCTGGAAGTCGTGGAAAGAACCCATGACCTTTACCCCGACGGCTTGGGCTTTTTTAATGAGCGGTGCCATCTCCATGGCACTGCGGATTTCGAGATCGATGAGCACGGCGAGGTCGAGCAGTGGCTCGATCATCCCCATTCGCTCGGCTGCGATGAGACTGCCCTGACCACCTTCGGCAGGATGACGGGCGGTGAGCAGGATGGGAGTGGCGTTTTCTGCCTGAGTCAAAACGGCGCGCAGTTCGGAGGCTGGCATTTTGAGTGTATCGAGTCTCAGTTCGATGACATCACAGGTAGCCGAACGCTTGGCGGGTGACATGGCAGCCCAGGTCGTCAGGGCCGATGAATCGGGGATCACGCCGACGGTAAGTGGCCGTGTGGAACTCAGAGGATTTTGGGAGGAAACGAGTTGTGCCATTCGCTAGGAATGTTATAATTTTAATAGAAGTGAACTAAATTAGAAGTAATATCTCGCAGTATGCTGGGTCGCCGACAAGAAATCAATTTGCAGCTCACCGAGTTGTTCGACAGCGCGTTGCTGGGTTTCTGCCTTTGGTTTGCTCACTTCCTCAGATCTACCTTGGCACCTTATTTCTGGCCAAATCTCGTCGAGATCCCTCCGATTGAGGAACTCTACTGGGTGATCGCTGTGGTCGTGCCCTTCACGCCCATCGTTTTGGAATATCGCGGCTTTTACACGAATCTGTATCACAAGACGCCAGCGACGAGTCTGCGACAGCTCGGCGAGACATTGGTGATCATGGGCACGGTGATTGGCGCGATGGTGGTTTTTTTGAAATGGAATGTGCCGAGCCGCTCCGTGGTCATTCTGGCGGTGACACTGGCGGGAACGGCGCTGCTTCTGCGTGAAGCCTGGCAACGCGAGACTCTGCGGTGCCAGATCGCTACGGGAAGAGGTCGTGAGCGGGTGATCGTGGCGGGCTCTGCGCAGGACTTGGAGATCTTTGAAGATCAAATGCCGCCAGAACAGCGCGCAAGCATGGATGTGGCGGCACGCATCGACATCACCCAGCAGCCTGTAAGCGATTTGGTGAAAGCGATGCACGAAACTGCGGCATCACGCGTCATCTTCGCCGCGCAGCATGTGCATTTTGGCAGGATCGAGGAGGCCGTGCAGGCATGTGAAACCGAAGGTGTGGAGGCATGGGTTGTGGCGGACTTCTTCCAGACCGCCATCGCACGCCCGACCTTCGATGTTCTCGGCGGGAAGCTGATGCTGGTCTTTCACTGCACGCCACAGGTTTCCTGGTCACTGGTTTTCAAAGGCATCTTTGATCGCATCGGTGCCCTCGCGCTTTTGCTCATCACGATGCCGCTCTGGATCGTTGCTGCCGTGGGTGTTCGGCTCGCCTCGAAGGGGCCGGTTTTCTTCCGTCAGGAGCGCGCAGGACTGTATGGGAAGCCATTTATGATGTGGAAGTTCCGCACCATGCATTCGGATGCTGAATCGAAACGCGTTGAACTCGAATCGCTGAACGAGATGGACGGCCCCGTCTTCAAGATCAAAGACGACCCACGCATTTTCGGCCTTGGCCGTTGGCTTAGAAAGACAAGCATTGATGAGCTGCCGCAACTGCTGAACGTGCTGTGGGGAGAGATGAGCCTCGTCGGTCCACGTCCTCTGCCGGTGTACGAGATCGAGCGCATTGAGAAGCATGCTCAACGCCGCCGTTTGAGTGTGAAACCGGGCCTGACCTGTCTCTGGCAAGTCACTGGTCGCAATGGCATCAAGAACTTCGAAGAGTGGGTGGCCCTGGATCTGAAGTACATCGACAATTGGTCCCTCTGGCTCGATTTGAAGATCCTCGTAAAGACTTTGCCCGCCGTGTTCCGCGGGCTCGGAGCTTCGTGAGGCCTGGGAGCGAAGCCGGAAAAGACTCGTCATTCGTCTTTTGCCATTTCATCGTAGCGTCATGCACCTCCCCACCCTCATCGAGCGAAAGCGCGACGGCGGCAGCCTCACCACCGAGGAGATCCGCCATGTGATCACCGCTTTCACTGCGGGTGACATGCCCGAGTACCAGATGAGCGCGCTGGCGATGGCCATCCTCCTTCGCGGCATGAGCACGGAAGAGGTCGCCGCTCTGACCGAAGCCATGCTGTACAGCGGCTCCACGCTCACCTGGCCTGCGGATGCGCCGATGCGTGTGGATAAGCACAGCACAGGTGGCATTGGCGACAAAACGAGCCTCATCATCGCTCCACTTCTGGCCTGTGATGGACTCTGGGTGCCGATGATTTCAGGACGTGGGCTCGGCATCACCGGAGGCACGCTGGACAAGCTCGACTCCATCCCCGGTTTCCGCACGCAGATGAGCGAGCCGGAGATCCGCCGAGTCATCGCCAAGCTCGGCTGCGTGATGGTGGGACAGACGGCGGATATCTGCCCTGCTGACAAGAAGCTCTACGCCTTGCGCGATGTCACAGGCACGGTGCCAAGTATACCGCTCATCACGGCCAGCATCCTTTGCAAAAAGCTGGCCGAAGGGCTGAATCGACTCGTGCTGGATGTGAAGTTCGGCAGTGGTGCCTTCATGAAAACGGAGGCTGCGGCTCATGAACTGGCCCAGAGCATGGTCCAGACAGGGCGCGCACTCGGAGTGCGTGCCAGTGTGAGGCTCAGCCGCATGGATGAGCCGACAGGTGAAGCGGCGGGCAATGCGCTCGAAGTCGCCGAGGCGGTGCGCTGCCTGAAAGGAGGCGGCCCTGCCGATCTCGAAGCCATCGTGATCGATCTCTGCGCTGCCGTGTCCATCTCATCACGCGAACAACTTGTCGAGATGCTGCACAGCGGGAAAGCCTGGGAGAAGTTTCAGCTCATGGTCGCTGCTCAGGGCGGCGAAGTCAGCGCACTCGAGCGGATGGGCGAGATTCATCGTGCGCCGGTGATTCATGAGGTCAAAGCCAGGACCAGTGGACGAATCACACAGATGGATGCCCGAGCCATCGGGCAGGCCGTGCTGGAACTCGGTGCTGGCCGTGCCAAAGCCTCTGACAGCATCGACTACGCCGTGGGTTGTGATCAGATCGCCAAAACAGGTCGCCAAATCAGCGCTGGGGAAACCTTGATCCGCATCCATGCACGAACCAAAACAGCCGCCGAAACGGCTGAGGTGATGATTCGTCAGGGAATCTGCGTGGAGTAACCCGGCTTTAAACGAGGCCCTTCTGGCGCTTCGCGTGGATGGCGGCGGAGTATTCGCTGCTGTTGAAGTCCACGTAGGCTTCAGAGAGGTCGGTCGTGTAAACGATATGCCCGGCGCTGCCGCCATTGAGATCGATGGTGACGGCGAAGCGAGGCTCTTTGACGACCTTCTCCAAGTCTGAAACAGGAGTCTTCGAGGTGAGTCCACCTTTGCAGGCGATCAGGCCGTTGAAGTAAATGTCGATGAGCTCCTCCTTGATGCGTGCGCCGGAGTAGCCGACGGCATGGATGATGCGGCCCCAGTTTGGATCGCTGCCATTGAAGGAGCACTTCACCAGCAGGCTCTTGGCCACAGCTTCAGCAGCTTTCTTGGCATCTGCCTGAGTGCGCGCGTTGCGCACGCGGATCTCGACAAACTTGGTCACGCGCTCGCCATCACTGACGATCATCTTCGCCAGTTCCATCATCACCTTTTGAAGAGCACAGCGGAAGATTCCGGCTTCAGGAGAGCCCTTCTTAATGGCTGGGGCATCAGCCTGACCGTTGCTCATGACGATGACGGTGTCATTCGTGCTGGTGTCGCCATCGATCGTGATGCGGTTGAAGGATTGATCGACGGCGAAGCGCATGGCGCGCTTGAGTTCGTCTTTCGAGATCTTGGCATCTGTGGTGATGAAACTGAGCATCGTGGCCATGTTCGGGCAGATCATGCCCGCACCTTTGGCGATGCCGCCGATGCGGAAGCTGACACCTTTGCCCAGCGGCACTTCGATGGCGTAGATCTTCGGCTTCGTATCGCTCGTCATGATGGCGCGCGCGGCGTCTTCATTGCCCGTGGGGCTGAGTTTTTCAGCGAGTTCTCCGATCCGCGGCGTGATGCGCTGGATGGGCATGTTCATACCGATGATGCCGGTGGAGCAAACGAGCACCTCCCGCATCTTTAGCCCGAGAGACTCCGCCGTGGCTTTGCACATGGCCTTGGCATCCTGGATACCCTGCGGTCCGGTGCATGCGTTGGCATTGCCGCTGTTGGCGATGATGGCGCGAGCATCCGCTGTCTTCACATGCTGCTGGCAGACACGCACACAGGCGGCGCGGACTTTATTCGTGGTGAAGACGGCATCCGTGATGGCCGGGGTGTCAGAGACAATGAGCGCCAGATCAAGACGCGTGGCCTCGGGATTCTTAATGCCGCAGGAGATGGCGGCCGCACGGAAGCCCCGTGGGGCGGTGACGCCTCCTTCGATGGGGGTGAAGAGGACTCGCGTGGGATTGTTGGGATCTGTTTCGATGGCGGGATTCATCAGATATTGAGAAGTCCTGCGGTCGGGGGGAACCCGCAGATTAGGTTCAAGTTTTGAACGGCCTGACCGGAGGCACCTTTGCCAATATTGTCCTCCGTGCTCATCAAAATGAGCTGGCCGGCACGGGCATCGAAGGCCCAGCCGACATCAACAAAGTTCGTGCCGACGACATTTTTGGTATCGGGGCTTTGATTCGGACCTAGCAGGCGGACAAAGGGTTGGCCAGCATAGGCAGCACGCAGGGCATCGCCGATTTGATCGAGAGTGACGCCCGGCTTCACGCTGGCAAAGATGGTGGTGCAGATGCCGGAATGGGTCGGCACGAGATGGGGCACAAAGGTGAGTTTCACCGGATGTCCGGCGGCGATTTCCAGTTCTTGGCCGATCTCGCTGAGATGGCGATGTTTTGGCACACTGTAGCTGCGGACGCTGTTCTGCACTTCACAGAAGAGCAAAGGCACGCTTTCCTTCCGCCCGGCACCGCTGGCACCGCTCATACTGGAGACGGAAATCGGTGCATCGCCGAGCAGTCCGGCTTTCAGCAGCGGGATGAGGGGCACGAGAATGCTGGTGGGATAGCAGCCGGGGCATGCGATCAGACGGGCTTTCTTGATGTCCTCCGCGCGCACTTCAGGCAGGGCATAGACAGCCTCAGCGAGTAGCTCTGGTGCTGGATGCTCGTAGGTGACCGCCACAAGTTCGGCATTAGGATGCCGCAAAATGAGACGCAGAAGCTCAATGCCGGAGTAACCACTGGCACCAAGGACAGCAACTTTGACAGGGGAAGCCATGAAAATAAGGGGGCGCGATTATGCGGGGCATGACTCCGCACGCAACCGCGATTTACCCCGGAATCCATCCTCTTGGAAGTCACAAAAAACCCTGCGGAGTTGGCCGCAGGGTTTCAGAGTGTCCTTTGGGCTAGACTCAGCCGAGCTTTGCCAGGCTGTCATCAAGTGCCGCAATGACGGTGGCGATGCTGGCTTCGGACTCATCGCCCATGTTGCTAACGCGGAAGGTTTTGCCCTTCAGCTTGCCGTAACCGCCGTCGATGATCATGCTGTGGTTCTTCTTCAGCAGGGCGATGAAAGCGGCGACGTCGATGTTCTTGTTGTTGGCGACGCATGTGAGGGACTTCGAGCGTCGAAGTAGTAGCCACGGTCGTTGATGGTGGCGGCGCGTGCCATGGCAGCCTCAGAGGCGGTGAAAAGCGCGAGGCCGGGAGGCAGGGCGAAGGCCTTCTGGGAGCCGGTGAGGAGCACGTCGATGCCGAGCTCGTCAAAGTTCACCGGGACGGTGGTGAAGCCGGAGACGCTGTCGGTGATGAACATCACATCGGGATACTTTTTCTTCAGCGCGGCGATCTCGGCGATGGGGCTGAGCACGCCAGTGGAGGTTTCGTTGTGGATGAAGGTGACGGCGTCGAACTCACCTGTGGCGAGGCGTTTGTCGATCTCTTCCGCGAGGATGGGCTGGCCCCACTCGACCTGATAAGCTTCGGCTTCCTTGCCACAGCGCTTGGAGACATCCAGCCACTTGTCGGAAAAGGCACCATTGCAGCAATTGAGGACTTTTTTCTTCACGAGGTTGCGGATCGCACCCTCCATGACGCCCCAGGCGGAGGAGGTGCTGAGGAACACCTGCTGCTTTGTGCCGAAGAGGGTCTGGAGCATGGGCTGGATCTCGGCGTAGAGGTCCTGGAAGCCCTTGCCACGGTGGCCCATCATGGGCTGGGCCATGGCTGCAAATGTGTCGGGGCTGACCTCGACGGGACCGGGGATGTAGAGTTTGACGTGGCTC